>DINJ01000057.1 GCA_002423665.1 Bacteroidetes bacterium UBA5543
GTAAATGCCTCTATCCTGTGCAGTTGCATTTCGTTAAAGCCATGGGCCACTATAGGTGCTAAGGCCTCGCCCATATATCCCTTTCGTTTTATGTCCTCGTTGTTCAGGGCATAGCCTATTTCCGCTTTGTTATGGTCGTTATACCATTTATGGTAGCCGCATTGGCCTATGGTTGTTCCGCTGGCTTTATCCACCATTACAAACCGCCTGAACGTCTGGTAGTAGCAAACCACTTTTTTTTCATGCCTTAGTTTTTCCGATGCCAGTTCCCTGTCTGTCGCATACCCGAAGAATGCCTTTAGCTCATCATCAGTTTTATTGGTCATTAAGTATTCGTACAGCTCCGGCGTTACAGCTTTTAATAACATCCGTTCTGTTTCCAATACTATCATCTGTGGTCCCATCCCGCAAAAATAAAAAAGAGCGCAGTCCGCGCTCTGAATATTTTATGTTGCGTTAAACTATATGTTTACAATGTACGTGGTAGCTTATCTAATAGTTCTCATACGTAAATACATACCCATCCCTATCGGATATCAAGTCGCCATACTCTGTAATGTAACCGTATTCGTTATACTTACATAAAACATTTATGGTCTTACCTATAGCTGTGAAAGAATAGGACACAATATTATTTTTTGTAATGATTCCATTAAATATGTCTCCTTTTGCCGCGTATAATGATTCCATACCTGTAATAGTAGAAAATGCATTCGGGTTAATATCGTACTTCAATGCTTCGACCGATACTGCATATTGTGTAGGTGCTATCTGTTGCTCCATGCGTGTTATGTTACCATCTTCGCCAAAATTTATCCTGCAGGTTTTGAGTTCGGGATCGTTTTCTGTTGTAATTTTTAAAACTACTGTTTTGTCTGAATATTGGTAATCTAACCTCAATGTAACCTTTCCACTAAGATCCTTGTACTCAAGACTTTCCAGTTTGCCATCCGTTGTATAAGTATAAGTGCCTTTTATTGGTTTACCTCCTGTATTAGTGCTTGGTATTCTGTCCTCTGTTGCTATTTTCCCATTAACTCCATAGTGGTATGTGCTTATAACATTTCTTGGGCCTTGCATTTCATCGTATGGTAATACGTAAGTGTATTTGAAAACTTTTCCATCATTGTTATATTCAAATAGGTGAGTAGTTGTATCATCATAGACAATATGTTCCCATTTAGTCAGTCGAAATTTAGGATATGTCTTTTCAGGCTCTTCCTTGACATCCTTTTTGCAGGCTGAGCTAAAACACAGTAATGCAACTGTNNAATAACAAACGAACAAGGCTTTAGCCAAATGCTACCACGCAATCCATCCCTTCTCATACTGCCAACTGTAAATTGCCGACTGGTACCTACGGCTGCCACCACCCATACTCAGGCCATTGGTAAGAAAACGGGTACACCAGCAACGATATATGTGTTGAAAATTTCCCCGTCAGCGAATAATTGCCTGAAAAGCTGTTGAATACCTGTCCTGTTTGTATGTACTCAGGCCCGCCAAACATCATCAGCATCCTTACCTTCATCAATACACCCGTTCTCATACCAAATTCTGTTTTTATAAATGGCACTGCTGCTTGTGTAATGTTCACCGCTTCTTTGAATATCTTTTTGCTGGGCGCGGTAAAGGCTATCACCGGGCTGATACCGCCGCCTATCCCTGCAGACCATTTGTGGTTGAACGATGGCCCCGCTTCAGCGCCCAGTTTCAGGTCCAGGCTGATGGGCGCACCTATTTGTATAGTAAAGTCGGTTGCGTTATGCTCTTTTGGGCTGGCCCTGTAGGCGAAACCGCTGTCCAGTTCTTCCCAGGGCAGGTAACTATAGGTAAAATCGGTAGACAATGCAAGTGCAGCTATGTTGGAATTGAACCTGGTAAGCGTGAAGAAACTACCTAAGCTAAACGCATAGCCGCCAATAGTGCGCACCGTCCGGGATTCTTCGGTCTCTATTAGGTTGTCTGCGTTGTCCAGTCGATATATAGTGTGCTGCTGGTTAGCAAAAACATTGTGAAATGTGTAGCCAATATGCATGCGCTGGTGTGGCTGCACCGGGCTGCGCCTGATTTTACCATCCAGTTCCTTGCGGCTGCTGTAGGCACTTATCTGTTGTGCGTCCGATTGTGTGCAGAAGAATGTAATGCAGCACACGACAAGCATGAGCGATTTTGTCATAGGTTTTATATTTATCTATAAAGTAAATACTTCGGACGTATTTAACCAAAGGTTTATGGTAATTTCCGTATTAAAGTTGTTATGGAATTTCTCTGTAGCTACATCTTATAGATAACAACCTGCCGTTGAGCAATAACCAACATAGCGATNNAGGCCTACTACAGTACGCGCGACAACCGCTGGCTGGGTATCCTGTTGCAACGCTATACGGTACTGCTGCTGGGTGTAGCTATGAAGTACCTGAAAAACAAAGACCATGCTACCGACGCAGTACAGCAGGTATTCCTCAAAACGCTTACTGCCTTGCCTGCTGATGTGCAGAATTTCAAAGGTTGGCTATATATACTCATGCGCAACCATTGCTTTCAGCAGCTAAGGGATAAGAAATACCTGCAGCCCGAAGATGCGCTGCAATACAGTTCTTCGCAGCCCATGCCTGATGTACAGGAGCTTCATCGCCAGGAGCAGGACATAGAACGGATGAAAGGAGCATTAGAAGAATTGGAGGAAGGACAGCGTATATGCCTCACGTTGTTTTACCTTGAAAAGAAGAGTTACCAGCAGATAATGGAAGAAAAAGGATATAGCTTTATGCAGGTAAAAAGTTATATCCAGAACGGTAAGCGAAAATTGAGGGGGATAATGGATAAAAACAGGAATAATGACTGACGAGCAGGACATACCGCAATATGGTAAGGGCCGCTTACCTGAAGATAAGCTGATGGCTTACCTGGAGGGGAGGCTATCGCCTGCGGAGCAGCGCGAGGTCGAAGCCCTGCTGACGGAGGAGGGTATGGAAAGCGATGCGCTGGAAGGGCTGCAACAATTACCCGTCAGCAAAACCCACCAAATGGCAGAACGCATCAATTACCGCCTGCGACACGACCTGAAAAAGAATCGCCACCGGGGCAGCAAAGGTTTTACAGACAATAAATGGGGCTGGGTTGCTGTATTAGTCATATTGATACTGGTGGTGCTGGCTTTTATTGTCATTAAAGTACCTTTTTAGTAGGAATGCTTTTTTATAGAATTTATTCTATATTTGATTAATTGTTCATTACTTAAAAACCTTAATAAAGATGAAGAACCTATTCCTCTTGTTGTCATTTGCGGCTTTTACCTGCCCTGCAATGGCACAAAGCGAACCTCCCGGAGAAACTGTAACTGATACTGTAAGTTTTGTTAGTCGCCCGCAAGATTCCTTATGCAATTATATTTTCAGAACAGAAGACTGCAGCCCTTCTTCCATTATTAAAAATGCGGCCAACGAGACCAACAAAAATCTGAAAGAAATAGCTGTAATAGCCTGGACGTTTAATGCGGGTGGCTGTGGAAAAGGATGGACTCGTGCTATGCTTAATTTTAACGGTATCAATACTATACCCCAGAATGCTGTAATCACAAAAGCAGAATTGATGCTGCGTGGTTGGACAAATCCTGCTGTCGCCAGTACTGTTGGTAATTCATATTATCCCGGATCAGGATATAATTCTTCCGGTACTAACGAGATTGTAATCAAACGTATTAAACAGTCATTTAGCTACCCTACGGTTACATGGAATACACAACCTGCTACTGATACGCCGGAGGTAGTTACACGTCCATCGCAGAAACAATATGGAGATGACCTGCAGGTAGATGTAAAAAAGCTGGTGCAGGACATGGTGACAAAGCAGGAGTTCTACGGATTTATGATGATGTTGCAGGTTGAAACCCTGTACAGGTCCTTTGGGTTCCATTCGTGCTTTGCTGAAGATTCGGCAAATAGGCCTCAATTACTTATTACTTATACTACTAATTCAGTAACTGTCAATAATACGATTAATCATAATCACCTTGATATATACCCTCAACCTGCTACAGATGCAGTGAATATTGAGTTTACGGCTAATAATGATGCTGAAGTGCATTACCAGTTGTATGATATGCGTGGTGCCGGGGTCAGGCGGGGTAGCGTAGATGCGGTAAACGGCAGGAATCAAATACAATTGCAATTGTCAGGATTACCTTCCGGGGTATATGTCTTCACAATGACCGACGGATACACCCAAATAAGGGAACGTATCATTAAGCAGTAGACGTTGATAAAAATGTTATTTATCAAATGGCTCCATTGTTGGAGCCATTTTTTTGATGCAGATATATTGCGATTATATAAAACGCGGGTTTCGTCTGATGTATCTTAATTGATAGGCAATTAGTCAAACGACTGGTTGGATGCTGCGGCAATTTTTGTCAGGCGCTCATACTCTGCTGCCGTCAGGTCGTTGAAGAAGAAGTGGATTGGATCGATTTTTTCTCCATTCTTAATCACTTCATAATGCAGGTGCGGTCCGGTGCTTTTACCGGTGCTGCCTATCCAGCCTATTACCTCGCCGCGGCGTACGCGGTCGCCTACACGCACTTTTACCTTTTTCATGTGTGCGTACAAGGTTTGGTAACCATAGCCATGATTGATGAGTACGTTGTTGCCGTAGCCGCCATTGTCGTACCCCGCTTCGCNNCGCGAACTGCTCCGTCGCCGGTGGCATATACAGGTGTGCCGGTAGCAGCGGTGAAGTCAATGCCTGTATGCATTTTCGGGGTTTTATATATAGGGTCTATCCTGTACCCAAAACCTGATGCAACCCTGTCCAGTGTACGGTTAGATACAGGCTGTATAGCGGGTATGGCGCCCAACATTCGTTCTTTGGTTTCTACCAGCTTCTGCAGTGTATCGTACGAGTTTCCTTGCACCTTCAGCCTGCGCCGCATGTGGTCTACGCTTTTGCGCATGTTCTCCAGTAGGGTGTTTGTATTGGCAAATGCCAGCAGGTCTGGGTTCGATTTGCTGTAATCTTTTCCTAGGCGTATACTGTCCGGTATGGGTTGGGCTTCAAACACGGCCCGGTATATATCATTATCACGGTGCTCCAACTGCGCCAATTGGTTGTTCAGTTCATCAAGTTCGTTTTCCAACCCGGTAAATCCTTGCCGCAACGCCTGCATTTCTTCTTTTAGTTGTTTCTCCTTTGGGGAATCGAGGAATTGGAAGGCGATAGCTACGGTGATGGTAGCGGTAACCAGAGCGGCGGACACAAACCCCAGCACGCGCAGCAACCGGGTCTTCAGTGAGACTTCCAGTTTTTCAAATCTGTGAGTGTCTGTATTGTAATAATATTTCCTGACCCGCTTCAAATAACCCTTATTAACGGGTAAAAATAGCAGTTATGGGTAAAAAATTTATAAAAGCTTCCTTTCATTTAACAAAACAGAAAAAATATCCTGCGATGGAAGCTGAACAAAATACGGCCCCGTTAGGGGCCGCTGCTTTCGCATAAAGGGCAAATAAGGGATTACCCATTAGTGTTGCAAAGCTATATCAGGGTTTGTCGGCTACCCATACCCCGGTTGGTGTAGCATGTTTACGTGCTGGTACGGATATATAAATACCTTTAACACATTGCTATGACAGTAAAACAACTGCTGTTTTGTTATATTTGCCATCCTTCTGAAAAAGAATATTGACAGGGCCCATGCGTAGTATATTTATTAAAGAAATTAATTCTTTCTTCAGCTCCATAGTTGGCTATGTGGCCATATTGGTCTTTTTGGCAGCTTGCGGGCTGTTTCTATGGGTGTTCGAAGATTCAAGCATACTGGCATATGGCTATGCCACTATGGACAGGTACTTTGAACTGGCGCCATGGCTGCTGGCGCTGCTCATTCCGGCAATCACTATGCGTTCTTTCGCTGATGAGTTCAAAGGCGGAACGATTGAATGGCTGTCTACNNTCTCCCAAGCCGCTGACCGACCTCGATATAATACTTGGCAAATACTTTGCATGCCTGGTGCTGGTGGCCTTTGCATTGCTGCCCACGCTGGTGTACGCTTATACTATAGATAACCTTTCTAAAATTGAGAACTCGGTCGACTTCGGCGCGATTGCAGGCTCGTATTTCGGGCTCCTGTTTCTTGCTGCAGGTTTTACCGCTATCGGCATTTTCTGTTCATCACTTACCAACAACCAGGTTGTAGGTTTCCTGGTAGCGCTGTTTTCATGTTACCTCTTATACAGTGGTTTTGATTCCCTGGCAGCATTGCCTGCATTTGCCGAGGGTATTGACTATTACTTCTCTATGGTGGGTATGGCGTTTCACTACAAATCCATCAGCCGCGGACTGGTCGACAGCAGGGATGTAATATACTTCCTGTCCGTGATTGTATTATTTATTGCATTAACACGCTTTTCGCTGAACAGCCGCACCTGGGATACAGCGGCGCAGGATTAATTATCATATGGCAACTAACGCATCTAAAAAAAGGAAGCAACAAAAAACGCAGGCTGTTACCCGCATCGTCATTCTGGCGGCCATATTGATTTGTATAAATATGCTGGCGGCGAGATTTCATTTCGGGCTTGACCTTACTAAGGAAAAAAAGTTCACGCTGACTAATGCGACTAAGCAGGTATTGGGCGATATGGACGACGTAGCGGTTATCACGGTTTATCTCGATGGTAAATTCCCTGCAGGCTTCCAACGTTTAAAGGAGGCTACCCGCGAGCAGTTGCAGTCATTCCGCGACCGTGCAGGTGGTAATATCAAGTTTCAGTATACCGACCCATTTGCAGGAAAAGATGATGAAGAAAGGGTGAAGGTCGCCAAAATATTGTCGGAGAAAGGTATATACCCCGTCAACCTGCAAATGCAAGGCGAAGAGGAAGGTTACTCTGAGAAATTTATATTCCCATGGGCGCTGGTGCAATACAAGGGAAGGGAAACACCGGTTCGCCTGCTGGAGAATAAATTGGGGCTTTCTCCTCTTGAAAACCTGAATTATTCAGAGTCTCAACTGGAATACAAGTTTGCATCTGCCTTACATAGACTTAAGACGGCAGATAAGCCCGCTATTGCTTATATAGTGGGGCACAACGAAACATTGGGTTTCAATACCTACGACTTATTGACAACGCTGGGGGAGCAGTACACTGTAGATACACTCGACTTGCCTAACAGTTTATATATACCCACCTATTACAAAGCAATCATTATAAACAGGCCTACATTACCTGTTGATGAAAAAGATAAGTTTAAGATAGACCAGTACATAATGAACGGCGGACGCGTGCTTTGGGCTATCGACCAACTGAATACGCCCATGGACAGCCTGGCTGCCAATGGCTATGTCATGTCGCTGGATTATGGCCTCAACCTTGACGACCAATTGTTTAAGTACGGTGCCCGTATCAATTCAACATTGATTGAAGATAACCAGTGTCTGCCTATGCCGGTTATGTTCGGTCAGCCTGGCGACGATCAGCCACGCATGCAGTTACGTAGCTGGATGTATTTTCCGGTATTTATTCCGGAGTCTGCACATCCTATAGTTAAAAACCTGGATGGGGTTTTTGGTTTGTACAGCAGCACGATTGATACATTGGGCAATCCCGAAGTAAAGAAGACAATTCTTTTACAGTCTTCAAAATATGGTCGGAAAACCGTTGCTCCCGCACGTATCAGCCTGAGCATGTTACAATACCCGCTCGATGCCATGTTTAAAGATGTACGTACTCCCTTGCCGGTAGCTGTATTGCTCGAAGGGGAATTTAAATCGGTATTTCACAACAGGTTGCACCCGGATTTTTTGAAGATATTGAAAGATTCTTTGAAGCAGGATTTTAGAAAAAGTTGTGACACCCAGAACAGGATGATAATCATTGCAGATGGCAATATGCTGGAGAATGAATATTCACCCAAGACCGGACCAACTGATATGGGGTATTGGAAGTTTACCAACACGCTTTTTGCTAATAAAACATTTGTTCTCAATTGTGTGGAATATCTGGTAGACAACAGCAATCTGCTGGAAGCCAGGGCCAAGGATACAAAGCTAAGACTACNNATAGTAACCGTATCAAACAGGAAGAGCAGAAATGGCAGATTGTAAATATAGGGCTACCTGTATTGCTGGTGCTGGTATTTGCATCGGCTTACATTTTCTTCCGCAAAAGGAAATATGAAAAATCTGCGACAAACGAGATGTCAAAAAAATAATAAGGAAAGATGGGAAAGACATTAGTGTATATACTGGTATTGGGTTTGCTGGGTTTGGGTGTCTGGTATTTTCTTTTTAATGATTCAAATGTTTTTGAGGAAAACGAGGCAGGCTTTACAATAACTGATACTGCCTCTGTTTATAAAATTTTCCTTGCTGATAAACAGGGTGATACTATTTCTCTCACTCGTTCCGACGATGGATGGATGTTGAATGGTCGTTATAGGGCCGGTAAAACAATGATTAATACACTTCTGGAAACATTTGCCAGGCAATATGCAGCGTATCCTGTGCAGCAGGAAGCACATAATAATGTGATTATGGCTATGGCAGGTACCGCGATTAAAACTGAAGTATTCAATAGGCAAGGCAGACTGCTCAAAACATTTTATGTGGGCGGACAAGTGTCTGGTAACAAAGGCACGTTTATGCTTATGGAAGGNNATGTGACACCAAGGTATAGTACCAATTTTAAGGAATGGAGGGATAGAACTGTTTCAAATCTTACACCTGAAGAACTGGAATATGTAGAAGTGAAATATACTTCAGAAGACGAATACCTGAATAGCTTTACACTTTCGCGCAAAAATGAAAGCAGCTTTACAATAGCAGCCCACCCCGAACTGAAAATGAGCGGTGAGCCTAACCCCGCTAAAGTGAGAGCCTATGCCGGCTATTTTCAAAAAATTGGTTTAGAAGGCTACCTGGATGGTGTTGCCGCGTTAGATTCAATAATTGCGTCAGTACCTAAACGTTGTGAGTTGACAATAAAAGGGAAAGGTGGTTTTGTACAACAGGTGGATATATACAGGATGTACATAGGTAAGCGAAGTAAGAATCTGCAGGAGGATACTACATTGCCACAGCCTGTATTCGATGCTGACCGCTATTATGGTATTCTGAATAATGGCAGAGATACCGTAATCCTTCAAACTCAGATATTTGACAAGATTTTGAGGCGTGGTTATGAGTTCTATGGCGAAAGCACGAATGAATCCGAATAAAAATCGGGGCAGTCATCACCACAACCCGCATATAATTGCTTAATTTTCTCCTTCCCTTGTACATGGTGTAAGCCGGGGCAACTATGCAAAAGACAAGAACAGCCAAAGAACAAAAGAAGGATATTGACGCTATCTGCGCCTGGGTAGACGGTGCATGGATGCAAAAGAGCGGAGATGCTGTGGTGGAAGAACTGTGCATAGATAGCCGTAAAATCGCTAAACCTGAAACAGCATTATTCATAGCGCTGAAAACACGCCACCGCGACGGGCATTCCTATATAGGTAGTGCGTACGAGCAAGGGGTTAAAAACTTCCTGGTTTGTGCCGATGTAGATACCTCTGTATACACAGGGGCCAATTTTATCAGGGTAGCGGATACACAGGTGGCATTGCAACAACTCGCCATTGCCAACCGCAAACAGTTTGATATCCCATGCATAGGCATTACCGGCAGCAATGGTAAGACGATAGTGAAGGAATGGTTGTTTCAACTGTTGGCTGAGGACTATAATACTGTACGTAGCCCCAAGAGCTACAATTCGCAGATAGGCGTACCCTTGTCTGTATGGATGATGCATATAAAGCACCGGCTGGCCATCTTCGAGGCGGGCATATCTCAGCCGGGCGAGATGGAAAAGCTGGAACATATCATACAGCCTACCATTGGCGTTTTTACCAACATTGGCGAAGCGCATAGTGAGGGANNAAGCAGAAGATAAGGGAAAAGCTGATGCTCTTTCGTCATGCCAGGCAGTTGGTGTATTGCAAGGATCATCACGAACTGAACCAGGGCATAGTAGAGTATGTGCGCAATATCAAGGAAGACAACAACCTGCAACTCTTTACATGGTCGCAAAAAAAAGGTGCTGACCTGTGGATAAAGGAGATAGTAAAGAGTCCCGGCAAAACAAATATTACTGCGGAGTACAGCGGCAACATTGCTGAGATAAACATTCCGTTTACAGACCCCGCTTCTGTTGAAAATGCCATACACTGTTGGTGTGTGCTACTGCTGCTGGGTGTACAGCAGGCGGCGATAGCCGAACGTATGCAGCACCTGGTGCCGGTGAGTATGCGCCTGGAACTGAAGCATGGTATCAACGATTGTACTTTTATCAACGATACTTACAATTCAGACCTTACGTCTTTGCTGATAGCATTGGAATACCTGGAGCAGCAGAAGCAGCACCCGCACCATACGGTTATCCTTTCCGATATGTTCCAGATAGCCCGCCCCGATGGCGAGCTGTACGAAGAGGTAGCCAACATTATCAGCGCCAAACATATACAACGTTTTATAGGCATAGGGCCTGCATTGTACAAAAACAAAGCCCTGTTCCGTAAACATAAAAGGATGCGCAGCATCTTCTTCAAATCAACTGACGATTTCCTGAAGAGCTTCCANNATTGTTGAAAGGCGCTCGTGTGTTCGCATTCGAGCGTATAGACACCCTGCTGGAGCAGAAGGTACACCAGACGGTGATGTCCATCAGCCTGTCTTCCCTGGTGCACAACCTCAATGTATTCAGGAAACGGCTGCAGCCCGGTGTTAAAACCATGGCAATGGTCAAGGCTTTCTCTTATGGTAGTGGCAGTTACGAAATAGCGCACCGTTTGCAATATGCAGGTGTTGATTATTTATCAGTTGCATATACCGATGAGGGCATAGCACTACGTAAGGCGGGTATCACAATGCCTATAATGGTCATGAGCCCCGACACACAGTCTTTCGACAGGATGGTGGCATGGAAGCTGGAACCGGAGATATTTAATATGCGCTCATTGCAGGCTTTTATGCAGATAGCGCAGACATTGCATATAGACAACTATCCCGTACACATCAAGTTGGATACGGGCATGCACAGGTTGGGCTTTACCGGTGCTGAACTGGATGAACTGGTGCCCGCGTTGAAAGACAATCCTTTTATTAAAGTGGTCAGCATATTCAGCCACCTTGCCGCCAGCGAAGATGTCTCTATGGACGATTTTACATTGCGGCAGGCTACTGAATTTGAGCAGATGTGCGAAGTGATAACTGAAGTGCTGACTGATAATCCCATGAGGCACTTATGCAATTCCGCCGCCATTGCCCGCCACCCTCAGTTGCATTACGAAATGGTGAGGTTGGGCCTGGGGCTCTATGGTATTGATGGAAGCGGAGCACTCAAAAAAGAACTGAAACAATTAGGCACTTTAAAGACTACTATAGCGCAGATAAAAACAGTTCCCGCAGGGGAGGGNNATGGGAAAGAAGAACCGCTACTATCAGTATCGGTTATGCCGATGGCTACCCTCGTGCGTTGAGCAATGGAGAATCTTATGTACTCATTCATGGCAAGAAAGCGAAGATAACAGGCCGCATATGTATGGATATGTGTATGGTAGACGTGACCCATATTCCTGAAGCTAAAGAGGGTGATGAGGTAATAGTATTTGGCGAAGGCCTGCCCGTAACCCGCCTGGCAGAGTGGTCGGGTACTATTGCCTACGAACTGATGACCGGCATCTCTCAACGCGTCAAGCGGGTGTACGAGAACGAGATATAAAGCTTGTATTGCGAATGTCAAATCTTTGCCTTCAGCTTCGTGTTTTTACAATCGGAAGACAGGAAGGAAACGATGAGTAGAGTAAGATTTGTTAAATTGTAAATATAGATATGAGAATCTTTTTTATCACGGCCATTTGTTGTTTCATTTTTGGGGTACCGCTCACGTCCCATGCGCAGCGTGGTTATTGGGAATGGGCGAGGTCGGGTACGGATTTGGGCATTGCAGAAACAAACAAATTGGCCACGGACGAACAAGGGAATGTTTATGCAACCGGTGTCTTTACGGGTAAGCTGGCATTAGGGGTAGCCCCTCTGCAGGGCTGGGGGAAAAGAGATGTTTTTATCGTTAAATACAACGCCTCCGGCCAGCTACTCTGGGCTCAAAGTCTTAAAGGCCCGGAAGAGGATGCAGGTACTGCCATTGCCACTGATGGGCAGAATGTTTACGTGACGGGCAGTTTTACGGATACACTGACGGATGGGTCAGTAGGGCTTTCTGGATTTGGTGATAAAGACGTATTCATTGTCTGCTACGATAACGCCGGCAATTTGAAATGGCTGCAACGTGGCGGCGGCAATTACGAGGAAAGGGCCGTGGACATACAAGCAGACAAGCAGGGAAATATTTATATAGCGGGCGAATTTGGCAACTATCCCGGCTCTCCTAAACCGGACAGCGCTTTCGCATATTTTGGAACAGATACTTTATTGGGGTTAGGTGGAAGAGAGTTGTACCTCGTAAAGTATGATACACAGGGGAATGTGGTATGGGCAAGNNGCTATTGGTGGCGAATTTGGTAAAGAAATCATGGGAAATATTGCATTGGACGTAAACGGGAATATTGTTATTGGGGGGGGGCTAATTATATCGAGGTAGATCAGATTGTTATTATCAGTAATTCAAATGGGTTTGTTGTTGGAGACATGTTTGTCGCTAAATACAATAGCGCTGGCCAGGCTCTTTGGGCTTATGGGGTAGGAGGTAATAAAACAACCGGAGGTATGGACGGTGCTGTTGTTGGACAAGCTTATGTCGCATGCGACAGTTTGAGTAATGTTTACGCTACCGGCTCCTATTTTAATTGCGATATGTTATTTCCAGGTACTACGCTGAAAGAGATGGATGGCTTTGACATATATAGCTAAATACAGTACATCAGGTAGTCTTATTTGGACTAAAAAGGCGGGGGGATACAGCAATGATAACAGTAATAGCATTGTCGTAAAGGGAGATAATATATACATTACCGGTGAATACGATAAAACCGGGGCGAGTGTAATTGGTGGAGATACATTAGAATTTGGTACGGGCACAGACGTTTTTATCGGTAAATACGACCTGGACGGCAATGGTATATGGGGTATATCCGCTGGTGGCGAGGGTAGGGATTATGCTCGCTGTATAGCAACAGGTAATGATGGACGGTTGTATATAGGCGGTGGTTTTAACAGTAGTGCGGCTNNTTCGGCAGCCACTTTGTCAGCAGCGGCAATGATTATGATATGTTCGTAGCGGCATATCATGGTTTCCCTACCGGCATTAGCGGCAACTCGGTTGCTGCTGATTTCAGTGTTTACCCCAACCCGGTAGATGAACAATTGTTTGTAGAAAGTACAGTGCAGGGCGCCACCGTTCAGTTATTCAATGTCATGGGGCAGGAGGTGTTACATGCTATTATCACTAAACATACTGAGACCTTTAGTACCGCTCAATTGCTGCCGGGCATGTATGTGCTCACCTTAACAGATGCGCAGGGTAATAAAGAAACACGACTAATAGTGAAACAGTAAACATCAATAATAACAACGAGGGCGGTTCAACAACCGCCCTCGTTCATCATGTTCTTATTTATTGCTTTACCAGTTTCGTTATTCCGGCCGTGCCGTGCTGTTCTTTGTCCAGCACCCTCAGTATATACATGCCGGGGTTCAGTTCCTGCCCGGTGTTAAATACTGTTTTGCCACCACCGTCAAAATCTCTTTTGTATAGTTGCTGCCCGNNGTTCGTACCGGTGCCCTGCTGCGGTACCCGCTGTCACCACAATATTGCTGCCGGCAAATGCTGCTTTGATTTCCAGCGGGGTTATGGCCACATCGCTGATGAGTACGGGGTCTTCTTCCAGCAGGTAATACGCCTCCTGCGATTTTGAGCCCCCGATATCTACCGAATCAAGCATGAGCAATGGCGCTCTGTGGTCTTTGTCATACCACCGGTAGCTGACGGTCCTGGCGCTTACCGGTACGCCGGATACCGTGCCGTCTACTACTTCGGTGATTACCATCCTGATGACATTCTCATAAGTATCCGTTGGTAATATCAGCGTGCCGAACGATTCCACGGTATCAGTTATCATGCCCACACCAGAGTCCGCACCTCCCGATAACGCAAAGCTGTCCATGAAACTCTGCGTGTATGTGATGGGGTGCTGCATCACTTGTTTGGTATTGGTATAGGTGAGGGTGTCGGGCGGGTTGCTGCTGCTGTCTAAGCTGCCCAGC
The DNA here is from genome assembly GCA_002423665.1 of Bacteroidetes bacterium UBA5543. GTDB lineage: Bacteria > Bacteroidota > Bacteroidia > Chitinophagales > Chitinophagaceae > UBA5543. The sequence continues at coordinate 14,268 of DINJ01000057.1, forward strand.
TCATATACTCCGTTAGCAGTGTATTGGTAAAAAGTGTAGTCATTGCCATCTTTCATCACCACGCTGGCGGTGGGAAAAGGCATGGTTGCATTGCGCGGTATGTACTGTACTTTAGTGGTGTCGTTTGCATTAATCGGTGTAAGTCCTGAGAAATTCCATGTTTGTGCTGAACCCGTGGTTCCGTGTGGCATAAAGTTGCATCTCATTGCTTTTACAACCATCCAATGGCTGTATTTTTCGGCTACGCTGGTACTGATCTGTGCGTTTAGCTGTACGGGTATTGAAACAACCAAACACAGATAGAAAATAGATTTTTTCATCATCATATGTTTTTGGTTTTGCTGAAAAGCCGCAAAAAACGTACCGTATATTGTTAAAGTGTAATATTTTAATCTCGTGAAGCGGAGCTTATATTATATGCATAATAATGCGTTTTAAAAACCTCCCTTTATTACCTTTGCACTACTTTTTTAATTTTTCTGCAACAAAAGCAATGTTGAGAGAACAGCCAATAAGGGTGAAACGGCAAACTATTTTGATGAGCCGTACCAAAGATTACAGCCTGCTGTTGAAACCCAACCTCAGTTTTATGGTGGTTTTTTCCAGCGTAGTAGGCTATCTGTTGGCGCCCGGAATCGGTTTCGACTGGACCAATGTTGTTATCCTTTTCGTAGGTGGCATATTGGTAACGGGTGGCGCAAATACCATCAACCAGATACTGGAGCGTGAGGGTGATAAAATGATGACCCGTACGCAAAACCGCCCCATTCCACAAGGGCGCATCAGCGTAAAAGAAGGATGGCTGCTGGCTATTGCTGCCGGCGTAGCGGGTGCAGGGCTTTTAGCCTATCATTTCAACCTGCTTACAGGTGTACTCAGTTTTATTTCATTACTGCTATATGGTTTTGCATATACGCCCATGAAGCGCATCCACCCGGTGGCTGTACTCATAGGCGCCATACCCGGTGCTTTACCACCCTTATTAGGTTGGGTAGCTGCTACCGGCAGCCTGGGCCTCGGTGGATGGGTACTCTTCCTTATCCAGTTTTTCTGGCAGTTCCCGCACTACTGGGCTATAGGCTGGGTAGGCTACGATGAATACAAGAAAGCAGGCATCAGTATGCTGCCCTCGCAGGAGCGCAGTTCTAAGTTCACCGCCATGCAGTGCATGTTTTATGCCATCGTATTAATACCACTGGCAGTAGTGCCCCGCTATATAGGCCTTACTGGTAATATAGGCATGTGGATTACCATATTCTGCGGTATCATGTATTTCGCGGCAACGGTGGTGTTTTTTATACGCAACGATTATCCTTCAGCTAAACGTGTCTNNNNTGCAGTGTTACTATGCACTTAACGGTCAAAGCTTTTAAGCAAAGGCTGATACCACGCTACCGTATTTTAATTACCATTACCATGCTGCTGGGCATATTGTTCTGCGCACTGCAATGGATAGGTTTTCAGCAATTGACCGCTAATAACATAAAAGTGAGCGGCAACCCCAGCGAGTCTTTTCTGTTTATAATAGCAGGGCTGCATTTATTGCATATCATGGGTGGGATAATTGCATTAATAATTGTATTTTTCCGTGCCTTCAGAACAAGGGTAAAGGTCTATAATACTACCGGCCTCGAAATTGTAGCCACTTACTGGCATTTCGTGGATGTATTGTGGATTTATTTATT
>DINJ01000137.1:0-3709 GCA_002423665.1 Bacteroidetes bacterium UBA5543
GTCGGGCTCCTGTTTCCAGTCAGCACCCACTATCCATGTAGGATAATTGGTGGCTACAGCTGTAAGCAAACCCGGGCCATCGGCCCCGCCGGGTGATATGGCATGAAAAGAGAATACCCAGGTATCGGTGAACTGCACGCCCAGGGCAGGCCTCCACACCGCCCCACCCGCCGGGGATAAAAGCGCTACACTGGTCAGGAAATTTTCGGGAGGGGTATCTGTAACAATAGCTGTGTTCACCCTGTTACCGGCCACATCCCAATTGTGATAGAAGATAAAATAACCGAGCCGATAATCTGTTCCGCCCCACATGTACACTTGTACCGTGTCGGGCGTGCCGTCGGGCAGCGTAAAGTTTATTGAATCTATCTGCACAGCGCTATCGGGCACACCACCACACTCCTGCAGGCACACTACAGGTGTCGGGCGCATAGACCGCAACAACCCCATTACGCCAAAGTTCCATTTGTTTTCAGTGCTGTGGCAGGCGCCCTGCATATTGTACGTGATGACATTCATAGTAATTCAGTTTATTCAAAAATACCATGAGCATGATAGGTTTCTTTGTACAGGATGTGTGATTGTTTATCATTTTGATTCATGAATGCGCAAGTCGGGAGACTTGCATCCACTGGGACGTAGTCAGGAGACTACGCTNNAATTTTACCAGATGAACAGAGCACTGATAATCTTATTAGCCACGATATATTTCGTATGCCCGTCTATAGCCCAAACAAAGCAATACTATTATGACAAACATTGGTTGCGAACTACTAAAAAGCAGGAGTATGTTTATAAAAGAGTAGCTGAATCAGTTGGCGACAGTACATATGAGATAACTGACTATTATCATGACGGTAAAAAACAAATGACAGGCACATATGTAACAAAATATCCTCAATACCTTGGCGACGACCGTAGTACACTGTACAGGCATGATACATTCACCTGGTATAATACAGATGGGGAATTAACATCAAAAGGAAAATTTATTCATGGATATAGGCATGGCGAATGGTTATTCTACTATACAAGCAATCAATCTATTGCTGAAAAACAATATTACGATAATGGCAAACCTGTAGGAACATGGAAAGAATATGATATTAAGGGAGCGTTACTAAAAACCAGTGAATACGATAGCGTACGACATGGAACAACAGTATATTACAAAAACGGGGAGTTATACAGAACCTGTATATATAAAAACGGCAAATTGGTAGGATGTACCCCACCTGAAGTAGTAGATAACCAACCCTCCGGGAAAGAAAAAATGCCGGAGCCCGGTTATGATATTAATAAGTTTCTAACAAAAGAAATTAAATACCCGAAGGCAGCGAGCCGTAGCAAAATTCAAGGCAAAGCGTTTATCAAATTTGTCGTAAATGCCGAAGGATATATTGTAAACATAGAGCCCGCCAGTCACGGTGTACATGAGTTACTTATGCTTGAAGCTATACGTGTAGTACAATTGATGCCACGGTGGCAACCCGGGTATCAAAATGGCAAGCCGGTGAATGTATATTATACACTCCCTATTAATTTTAAATTATAAACACAGGAGTAATAGGATTTGCGTTATGAAACATAATCATTGGTCAAAGTTTCTTAGTTCTCCATATACGGAACTGTATACCGGTCTCGAACTGAATTGCATTGAAAGCAATATCCTGGCTAAAAGTGTTGAGTTGCTGCCTGTTGTTGAAGTAGTCAACCAATTCGGGCGTAAACAGAAAGCGCATATTGCCTGTAGTAGTATAACTGGCTGCAAGGGATACGTTTAATCGTTTAGCTACTTTTTTGTTCAGCCGCACGCCTAATATGCTATACATAGCTGTGGGGGTTTTGGGGTTGGTATTATAAATATTCAGGCTATCAGTATAGTTACTGTTCTGCCTCTTTCTTTCGGATGTGATCTTCTTACCGTCCATATCGGCGATAACAATACCTGTTTCTATAAATGGCTCAATTGATATTATCCTAGCGTTGAACACCCATGATACTTGCCCGCCCAGGTACACCAGAAATATACCATGCACATTCGCATCCATATCAGAATAATACTTATCGGTGTTGTATAGTGCACGGGCCTGATTTTTTACCACGTCCTTATCCAGGTAGTAATACATCACCCGGGGGCCCAATCCAAGATATAAATTGCCCAATACTGCTTTCGAAGCTTTTAAGCCACCGCTCAGGCCCTGGGTAGCCTGCCCAACAACAAAGCNNTTATTCCTACCATGCTTAAAACTTTTTGCAGGCAGCCCAAAACCAAGATCCATATGAAAGCGAAAGGGCCGCTGGTCGGATGATTGCGCGGTGCATATGCTTACCAGCATACACAGTAATAAAGTATGAATTATGGACCTCATTGAATAATGTTTACAGATTCTGTAGGGGCTTCTATCGTCCTGCCATCGGCAAGCAAAACTCTTACAGTATATATATATTCACCGCTTTGCTCAGGAGCTTTCAGGGCATACATGCGAAATGTAGTGCTCTCTTTCCCTTGGTTGAATTCCGACACATCCGGCATTTTGAAGTATATATTCAATTCGGCACCTGCAGGGTGCTGTGCGTCATAATCCTTGTTAGCATATATAGTTACATGTGTAACAGAGTCATCAAAATTATAGTCTTCTATAGTTTTACATGAGGTTGCATATGCCGAAGTAAAAAAACTGTTGTCAATTCTATTATAGCAAATAGCTACATTGCGATGAAAGTTCAATTCGAGCATCAGCGCCTCACCATATACCCCGGTATTATTTGCAAGTACAGGTTCAGCATCGTTATTGTTGTATGCTACAACCTGTGTCTTATTAATGGTTACGCAATAATTTCTTCGTTCGGAGCAGCAACCTGTAACTAGCAGGGAAATATAGGTCAGGATAATAAGATAGTTTTTCATATAGGTATTTGTTTTGAAAGCTTACAAAGATGATGCCAAAAACAGATGAATGCAGACAATGAGAGATTCCTCTAAGTTATCAACACCTGCGGATAAGTATATATTTGATTTAAGGAGAATAGCTGCGAAATTTATAGTGCATTAATACCATAGGCATATGGAGGTGAGTGTTACCGCTGCTGATATAGATGACGCCCGCGACCTTTTCCTGTTGGCAAAGGACCGGCTGCTGGATGTGAATGACTGGAATTATTCACTGAAGGGGAATTTCCGCATCATGCTATGAGATGCCAGGGGTCAGAAGCTCCTACGTGGCGCACGTGTAGATGATATGCTGTGCATCAGCGCCGGCAATGATGATGGCATCGGATCTGAAATGTGGANNTTTCTTCCCCGACATCAGGAGCGAGAGTATATCCATGCTGCTGGAAACAGCACACTCCCCATCGGGCAATGGTACGGGAAACGATAATGTGCAGCAGGAAACCGTACTGATAAAAAGAGAAGGCCCCACCCTGACAGCACATTGCAACGCGGGCAATGAACTGCCGGGTGAAGATGACGAAAACCCCGACGCCCACCTGAACCGCCATGACGAGCTACACCCCGTACTGTGCATACCCCAGGCCGACCTGCGCCAACTGCTGCAAGACCTGGTAGCAGACAACTAAACCTCATAAAAACTATACACCTATTGTTTATAGGTATCGGAACTATTTTTTTCTGAGCGGGAATAAACGGAAATTCGCAGGTCTTAATCGCAATGAAGAAAGAGGAAAAAATCATATTACTATTGCT
>DINJ01000137.1:3841-9540 GCA_002423665.1 Bacteroidetes bacterium UBA5543
GTGTGCCGTTCGGGCTATACTTGTCCAAGTTCTTCAGCTGGCACGCGCCTTTCTACTTTGTTGTAGGCCTGGGTGCCATCATACTGCCGCTGCTGGTAAAGTTTATCCCGAATATGACAGGACATAAACAAGGTAACGAGGGCAGAAAGTTTAACCCTATACTACTGCTGGCAGACATCATGCGGGACAAGAACCAAAGGCTGGGCATATTGCTGCTATCTACCATGATGATGGGGCATTTCCTGATTATACCCTTCCTGGTGCCTTTTATGGAGCAGAACGTAGGCTTTACTAATACACAAACACCACNNTGGTAAGTGGGCAGACAAACTGGGCAAGTTCCGGTTGTTCAGCATCATGGTAATGCTGGCGGTAATACCCATAGCACTGATCACCAATATGCCGCGGATACCATTTTACTTCGTATTAGCCATTACAGGCTTCTGGTTTATTGTATCAACAGGGCGGGCCATACCCGCTCAGGCCATAGTGAGCGAGATAGTGCCACCCGCCAGGCGTGGCAGCTTTATGAATATCAACTCGTCTGTGCAGCAAATGGCAGTGGGGCTGGCATCTGTTATAGCGGGCTGGGTGGTAGTAAAGACACCCGAAAATACTATTGGCAACTACGATGTAACCGGCTACCTGAGCATAGCAGTAATACTCTCCTGCCTGTGGACAGCTTACAGGCTGCACAAGGCATTGGGTAAAAAAGATGAACCCATGCTCCATGAGGCTAAGCCCGATGCTACACCCGAAATGCCTGCTACAGGAATAACTGAAACTGTCTGATTCAGCTTAGTTCTTTACAATCTTTTCCTTGTAAATAATATCGTTATTGTGATTGACCAAGCTGATATAGTATGTGCCTGTATCTAGAGAGTCTGTTTCAATCCTGTTGCTGCCCGGTTGCAGTTCGCATTTCACCACATCGTTACCTGTATAGTTATCTGAGATGGTAGCCAGCATAGGTTTGCCGGTGCGGTTGGTTATATAAAGTGCATCGTTCATATTCTTTGTTTTTTAAGAGTTGGGTACCAAAAGATGAGTAATTTAAATGTACGAAAAAATCAGGCTGTGAACAATACGTACTGCCACGTAAATTATCAGCACACAACAGTTTTTCTTTTCTTACCCAGGTACCCTTTATCTATTACCTTGTTTATATAATTCTTTGCATCAGGCACTTTGCAGTCCGTGCCGCCCATATCCACATGCACCTCACCTATTTTATCAGCAATAGTAATGACCTTATCTGTCAGCCCCGCTACGTAACAACCCACTGAAATAACAAAATTGTTCATTGTGTACCGTACACGGTTGGGCGCATTATGTATATTATCCTGTACATGCTTCAACAATCTCTCCAGTTCATTTGTATCAAGTTCGGCATCCTGCTTTAACGCCACTATACATGACAGTGTAGCCCACCCGGCCGACTGAACACCTTCGGATTTTGCCTCTATCCATTCCAGCGCCAGTTCCCAACCATAATTGCTTTCGGCAGCCATCCAGGCAACTGTATACTCCCATACCATGTACCACTTACCATTCTTAACCCAATGTTGCAATTCCTTTTTAGTCATTCGTTTGGGTTCTGCAATCAGCCCCGCCAGGTACATAGCGTCCAGTATTCCTGTGTCAAAAAGCTCCAGCGCCAGTTCATGGTTTTTCTTCACCTTTTTCTGTATCTGTTNNGTTCGGACGCTCCATGATTAACAAACACCTTTTTAGTTTGTTCACTGCCTAGTTTTTTCAACTCTGTTATTATTTCTTCAGCCGTCATTATATAAACATTGCTTGTGACAAAATAGCAAAATATACATCATCCATGAACGAGGCAGCATGTTATATATTTAATATGTACTCCATAAATAGTTTGTATATATAAGTTATTTTCCTAAACTTGCGTACAAACCATCCGCCATATAGGGATAGTGTATGAGGTTGTACATATTCAGTTCAGTAAGCGATAAATACGCCATACCGTTTAAACTGTTTGTCATCAATCAAAACCTGAAAGTAGCACGCCTGAGTTCACTGTTAATCATAACAGTTAGCCTGCTTGCGCTTGTGTCAGGGTTGTTTATTGATTATACAGGAGTTAAACATAGAGAACAATACCTACAGGTTTTTGCCTACCTGCTGGTAGTATCTTTTATATATTTTGTCGCCATCAACTACATCAAAACGCTCTCCATCAGGCACAGGCTGGCGTTGAAACGTTTCATAGGCAGCAGCTACCCTATTATTATCATATTCGGCATGATGTGGATGTCGTTTATATCAGGCAGAAGCCCGGCAGATAATATGACTATGTTTATGTTCGGATTGCTGTTTGTGGCTGTGTCCTGGCTGTTCAGTATGAACAGTGCCATTACTGCCAGTGTCGTCACATTTACAGGCTTATCTATAGGGCTCAATTTCTTTATTGAAAATCGTGAATCAATCATCATCAATCATTTTTCAGGTGCTATTATTATTGTAGGTTTCTACTTTATATCGCGCATGTTGTATTCCTATCATGCCAACTATTTCATACAACTGAAGCAGATAGAACGCAACAATCATGAAATAACCAAGATGGCCCAACTAAAAACCGAGATGCTGGGCATAGTGGCGCACGACCTGCGAAGCCCGTTAAACAGCATCACGGCATTGGTAGAATTATCAAAGACAAGCGGCACATCAGTAAGCGAGCGCGACCAGTATTCTGACATGATTGTTGAAGCATGCAACGACGCCCGCAACATCATACGCGACCTGATATTGATAGTAAAGGGTGAAAGCGCCCAAGGCCTGCAACTGAAGGAAACAAATATGAACCTGCTGCTGTCGCAGATACAACAGCAGTGGGCACCGCAGATAAAGGACGACAAACAACTCTTGCTGACTTTGCCCGAAACCATAGTCAATACGTGGATAGACCAGGATAAGATGGCCCGTGTATTTGACAACCTGATAGGAAATGCCATTAAGTTTACTGAGGACGGCGGTAATATACACTTGCTGTTGCAGCAAAAGGACAAGGAGCATATTATAGTAACGGTATCTGACAGCGGAATAGGAATTCCCGAACATCTGCAACCTTACCTGTTCGACCGGTTCTCGAAAGCCGGCAGGTTGGGGTTGAAGGGAGAGAAGTCACACGGGCTGGGGCTGAACATCTGCAAACAGATAGTAGAGCAACATGGTGGCAAAATACAACTGGAAAGTAAAGTAAAAGAGGGCACCAGGTTTCATATAACATTGCCGGTGAAGCCGGAACAAGCCCATACAATAGTTGATGAAATAGCTACCGAGGCAGAGGTCACATCCTCACATTAAAGCTGTTCTCCATCCTCATTTCCTTGTTATTGTATTGTTATTCAATATCATATCTTTTGGCTTAAGGTGTGGTGGCAGGCTATTTTTACACCGGAACATTATGTAACAAAACAAAAAACAAAACACAATGCCGGGCCTATCGGTTAATGATATCAGACTCCTGTATTGTACCCCATATTTTTTTTAATATCCAAACTATAGTACAATGAAAAGGATATACATATTCTCGACACTGGAAAGCGTGCCCTGGGGCGGCAGTGAGCAGTTATGGTCGGACGCAGCACTAAAACTGCTGGGGGATGGCCATATGGTAATGACCAATACCATAGAGTGGGAAAATACACCTGAGAAATTACAGGAGATTAAACAAGCAGGAGGTATTACCACTTTGAGGCCAAACATCCACACGAGCCACAGTATTACCGACAAGGTGAAGAATAAACTAAAAAACTACGGCTGGAAAAGTGCAGCTTTGGGGTTTGACCCGGATGTGATACTGATAAGTGAAGGCGGTGCCTTTGATAATGCCATACTGCAACATGGAGAATGGCTGATGAGCCTTGGGAAGCCCATATATGTCATGTCGCAGTTTTTGCTGGAGTACGAATATATGCCCACTCATCGCAGGCAATTCTTTATAGATTATTTCAACCGTTCCGAAAAGGTATTCTTTGTAAGCAACCGCAATAAGCAGGTAGCAGAACGGACAATGGCACACAAACTGGCCAATGCTGAAGTAATCAGGAACCCAATTAAAATACAAAACACAACAGATGCCTATCCTGAAAATGATTTGTACAAAATAGCTGTCGTTGCCCGGTTTGATGTTGAAATAAAAGGGTACGACCTCCTTTTTGAAACATTCTCTCAACCACAATGGAAAGACCGCAACTATAGAGTGCAAATATATGGCTCAGGCCCGCACGAAGAATATATCAGGGACCTGGTTACGTTCTATGAGCTGGAAGATAAAATCATACTCAAGGGATTTGTAAAAGACGTAAAGCAGGTGTGGGACGAAAACCACATACTGTTATTGACATCCAGAGGTGAGGGCACTCCCCTATCCTTGTTAGAGGCTAACTATTGTAAACGGGCGGCTATTGTTACAGACGTAGGCGGAAACAGTGAAATAGTAACTGAAGGCGTTAACGGCTTTGTGGCGGAAGCAGCGGTATCCAGCTGTGTNNTGTAGGCAATGCTATGGAAAGAGCCTGGGAGCAGCGTGACAAGTGGGAACTGATGGGGCAGGCTGCCAAGGAGAAAATCGACCAATTATACGCCAAAGATGCTGTTGACGAATTTATTGAAAAGCTGATATAAATACAGGTATAGTGAATATTTAAAAGTCCGTAACCTTGTTATTACGGACTTTTTTATGCCACGCACTTAATAAAATATTTTGTTTATTGTTAATAATTACCCGTACCTTTGCGCCTCATTTAAATTTAAGTTCTTAATTAATGGTAACATTCAAAGACTTCTCACTGAGAGAAGAATTGACACGTGCCGTATCGGAAATGGGGTTTGAGACCCCGACGCCAATCCAGGAAAAGGTTATCCCTTACCTGCTTTCTACTCCCAACGACATTATTGGCCTTGCCCAGACGGGTACGGGCAAAACTGCCGCCTTCGGACTTCCGCTATTGCACAACATCGACGTTGCACAGAAACATGTGCAGGCATTGGTCCTCAGTCCTACACGCGAACTGTGTATGCAGATAGAGGCAGAATTTCAGAAGTACGGGCAATACATGCGTGGCCTTAAGGTCACAGCTGTTTATGGCGGCGTATCCATCAGCGGACAAATACGCAACCTGAAGACAGGTGCACAGGTGGTAGTAGCCACCCNNGCACAGATCATCGTGGCCACGCCGGGCCGCCTCTTGGACCTCTTGGGCCGCCAAGCGGTGGACCTGAGCACCGTGGATGTGATGGTGCTGGACGAGGCCGATGAGATGCTGAACATGGGCTTCCGCGAGGATATTGAACTAATATTACAATCAGCTACAGAACGTGAGCATACATGGATGTTCTCAGCCACTATGTCTAACGACGTGCGTAAGATAGCCAAGCGCTTTATGAGCGATTGGCAGGAGTTTGCGGTAGCTAAAGAAAACGCCACTAACGAAAATATTGACCATCAGTACTACGTAACCAACCACCACAACAGGTTTGACACCTTGCGTAGGTTGTTGGATTTTACGCCGGGCATTTATGGTGTAATATTTACGCGTACCAAAAACGATGCACAGGAAGTAAGTGAAAAGCTGATGAAAATGGGCTATCACGTAAGCCCGCTGCACGGCGATATGGACCAGAGCATGCGCTCGAAAGTAATGGAACGCTTTAAAAGCAAAGCGCTGCAGATC
>DINJ01000137.1:9557-9947 GCA_002423665.1 Bacteroidetes bacterium UBA5543
AGCAGCCAGGGGTATAGACGTAAACGACCTGACACACGTAATTAACTACGAACTGCCGGACGACCCCGAGGTATATACACACCGCAGTGGCCGTACAGCAAGGGCCGGTAAATCAGGTATCTGTATGTCCATCGTATCTCCTAAAGAGATATCAGGGATACGCCAGATAGAAAAACTGGTGAAGCAAAAGTTCAATCGCAGCGATATTCCTGATGGTGCTGAAGTTGTCAGGAAAAGATTATTCTTCCACCTGGAGCAAATTGCCACGGCTGAACCTAAAAAGGATTTTGCCGAAGTGTACCTGAACAGCATCCACGAGCGTTTTGCAGACATGGATAAAGACGAGCTGATACGCAGGCTGATATGGCTGCAACTGAAGCAAACCATTGA
>DINJ01000137.1:9991-17799 GCA_002423665.1 Bacteroidetes bacterium UBA5543
ATAGTGTTCGCCTGTTTATGAATATGGGTGAAAAGGACGGCATCAATTCTGCACAGAAATTGCTGGAATTCGTTACCGGTGCAACTGATATAGAGCCTAACCTGATACAGCGTATTACTATCAGGGAACTAAGCTGCTTCTTTAACGTGCCCGGTACTGCGGCTGAGTTCATCATTACGGCACNNGTAAGTTTTCACAAAACTCTGATAATAAACGCTTTAGCGGAAAGAAGCCGGCATATAAAGGCGGTAAAAAGGACCAATATTAACAATTGGAAAGGTGCAGCTAACGAAAAAAGCTGTACATTTGCATCCGATTACTAATATGTACGGCATGAAATACATATTTATACTAATAGCTTTTATTTCTTTCTCACAAGCTGCAAATGCGCAGACTGCTGAGGAGGTGATTATTGGCAGGGATATCAGTGATGATTCTGTAGCGAAAGGCGTGGCCAGCTATTACCACGACAAGTTTGTGGGCAGGCCTACTTCTACAGGAGAACTGTTCAGCAATGATAAGTTCACCGCAGCCAGCAATACATTGTCGCTGAATACGTATGTAAAGGTGACTAATCTGGCTAACGGTAAATACCTGTACGTGCGCATCAACGACCGCATGGCCAAGAGTAATAAACGCCTTATAGATATGGCCAGCATATGCGCCAAAAAACTGGACTACCATTACAAAGGCCTGGCAAAGGTAAAAGTGGAAGTAGTGACTGAAGAAGAAGGACGCAACGGTATACTGGCGCAGAGGACAGAACTGGAGGCTGAAAAAGCATCGGCCAACAAACTGTAGNNGTAATAAAACAGAACTTTCAGATAAAACCCTTCCGCAATGCGGAAGGGTTTATTATTTTAGGCATATGCACATTATACCGGGCATTGTAGTAAAGCATACCGCATACAAAGGAAACGGAGTTTTTACGGAACAGGATTTGCCGACCGATACTGAAGTAGAAGTTTCGCCGGTGATTGTTATGACCGCAGAAGAGCGTAAGCTGCTGGACCAGACACTATTGCACGACTATATATTTGAATGGCACCCCGGTGGCCGAAATATGTGCTGCATGGCGCAGGGGTATATAGCAGTGTACAATCACTCAGACAATGCCAACTGCGAATACTTTATGGATTACGACAAAAAGACTATGTCTGTAAAAACCATGCGTGATGTACACGCGGGTGAAGAACTGACTATAAACTATAATGGTGACTGGAACAACAAAAAGCCTGTATGGTTTGACGCGGTATAACTACTCCCAAGAGCCCGAATAAGGCATTATTATAAGAGATAGTTGAAACTCCCCTTTGGTGTAAAGCTTATATGTGGCACCATACATCGGCAGTTCATCATCTGAAATCCTATCCAAAAAGTAACTGTCATACCATACCTGCTCACCAAAATAATACATGGCCCTTATTTTGAATGCTACACCTAGGAAATACCCTGCTTCTACTTTTATAAATGGTGATAATGATGGTATGGCATAACCACCAAAGAACCCTTCGGAAACAAACTTAGGTGCGATGCCCGCTCCCATTGCAAACATACTCTTCAGATATTTATCTGAAGCCGCTTCAGCTCCTGATTTGTAATCAATGCTGATCGGTATCCCGGATCTCAATAAATCTATCTCCTCTTTAAAATCAGTGCCATTTTTTATATTCAACTCGCTGTTAGAGATGGAGGTCCTTGAGAATAACATTGTAACCCCCAGGTTTAATGCGAGTGATTTGTCTTCGTTCAATTTAGCCAGATGTATTCCGGTGCCAACAAGAAGCCCATAATTCATACTTGTTTTGGCTCTTGCTGTTACAGATTTCTCCCGAGCTCCTCCTTTATTGTCAGAAATATAGTAATAAGCCTTGCACATTGGCGCACCAATACCGGCAAGTAAACCGATTTCATTAAATCGATTCTTGTAAGGATCAATCTCCCAATGACTGAAGTTATGTTGCATCATCGGCGGGGTATAGGAATTATAAAATTGTGCTGAAGCAGCTTGGGAAATACACAAAAATGCATATATAAAAGTGAGGGCTTTAAGGGTTTTATTCATAGTAATTCGTTTTTAAGTCTTTTAGAAGTTCAAAAGAAATAAAAAAAATGTTCAGATGCAATATATTGGAAAATATCAACCAAGTGTTTGCATTAATGTTATATCCAAGTACCTTTCTATAAAGTGATTTATATGGCATGGACCGAGCAAAATAATGAGTTGTACAGGAGTTTTACTTTCAAGGATTTTTCGGAAGCCTTTGCATTTATGACAAGGGTTGCCTTACTGGCGGAGCAACACCAGCACCACCCCAATTGGAGCAATGTGTGGAACAAGGTGGAAATACACCTGAACACACACGATGCAGGCGGCATAATAACTGAAAAAGACAGGAAGCTGGCAGCAGCAATAGACAAACTACTCTAACCTGTACACAGGGTACCGCATATGTTCCGGCTCGTGATAAGGCGAGTTCTGGAACACGAAGTGTAACTGTGCCTTGCCGTCCCGGGCAAATACAGGGTCAGCGGCTTTACGTTGTTCCAGTTTATCTTTTAATGATTTGTCTTTAGCCAGTATATCCGCAGCGAGGTCTTCAAAGGCATAGTCGCTGTAATATTCTTTTTGCTGCAGCACAGCGTCAAAAAAGCCCCAAGCAAAAAACGCGTCGGGTGCGGTGGGTTCCAATGTCTCCATCAAATACCGTTTAGCTCCTTGGTTGACAGGTATATAGTAATCACCCCTCCTCAACTGCACACTTTTCTTTTGCTTATCTACCTCTACCCCGCTGTGCAGGTAATGCCCCTCGTATGGGTTAGGCGTGGTTTTGTAATCACTGATATAACATACCGTCAATTCTATTATTGTGTCGGCTTTCAGCTTACGCATTTTAACGCCGTTAGCTNNGTATGATATACGCCTGCGGTACGTCTATCTTCTGCTTAGTAGTGCAGGTATTGTAAAAAGGTATAGAATTAACAAATGGCTTACTACGGTCGTAAAACAGGCGGGGCTGGCCAGATATATCACTTGTTTTATAGCCTGCTTTGTAGCCTTTCAGTTCAATGTTAGTGGGTTGGGTGGTATCTACTCCCCAGTCTATGGACAGTTCCTCACTTTTCGCCACCCATTGCTTTTGCTGTTGCCTGGTATTACGTATCGTTTTCGCGTTAACCGATGTATGTTCCATAATACTCAACATCAGTTCATAGGTTGATTTTACCCTTACAGGAAAAGGTTTAAGCATATGCGTTTCGGCAACGAAGGCGTAGGTATGGAACATGGCGGCAAAACCGCTGAAGAAACGAGGAATCTCCATAAAGGCGTCCCAGCCGTTATCAGGCGAAGTGCCCCAGACATTTACATAAGGCAGCAGGTCGAAGCCCCTTTGCTTCATATCATCGTACAAGGCAGGTTCAAATGTCTTGTTCAGGTAATCGCCCATGGGCCCGCCCNNGTACATCAGGGTCAAGACTATGAAACAGGCGTACCATGCTACGGGTTTCGCGGGCATCCATTTTTACAAAGTCCCTGTTCAGGTCCAGGTTTTGCGCATTGCCCCTGAACCCTGTAATTCCCGGGCCATTTTGATTGGCACGTGTATAATGCCGCTGGCTGCGTGCACCACTGATGTTGAACACAGGTATGATAGCCAGTACAATATTATCAGGGATTTTTACTTTCCGCTCCGTTATATCCCATAGCAACTGCATGCTGGCTACAATGCCATCAGGCTCGCCGGGGTGTATGCCATTGTTGATGAAGACAATGAGCTTACCCTGCTTTTTCCAACTGGCTATATCAAAATTGCCATCGGCGGAATAATAGACTATTTGTAGCGAGTCATCAACATCAGTTGGCCCAACGCTTTGCATTTTTATAGCGGGATACTTATCTGCCAGCGATTTATAGAAATGTATTACAGCATCGTATTCCGGTGTTTTACCGGTGTGTTCAATACCATGCGGATTGGTAATAGATTGTGCATACGAACATACCGTATGCAGCATCACTGCAATGAGAATAAGTATCTTGTACATATGCCAAAGATAATAAGCAATAAAATAGCTTATGCAGGCAAGTGCATTACCGCGTACGGAGGTGTATGATATTCCTGTAGACGGAACTATGCGCCCAGCACAGCTGTAGTAGTTGGCTGAACAGGAGCCTGTTGCAGCACGAACTTACCAGGCGGTGTAGGATGCCTTTGCGGACGTGGCATTCTACGGTTAGGAGCGCAGGACTGCATAAGGGCAATCGTAATAGTCAATACACCTGAGATGATAAATGCTTTTTTCATATAGCGTGAATATACTACTCATCCTGAAAAAAAACAACGGGGAAGAAAAAATTATAGCCATGAAAACCAATGGTATATGGCTGAATAAATATGTACGGGGCATTGTATTATTTATATATTCGCCCAATCATAGGCGATAATGGATATCAGGAAAGCAAAGCCCGGAGATACGGCTGCAATAAGGCGAATAGCAGATGAAGTATGGTGGCCAACCTACGTGCCCATAATAGGGGAAGAACAGGTAGCCTATATGATTGAGCTATTTTACAGTACTGAGACTATAGCGAAACAACTGGCAGATGGCTGCCAAACCTACCTGCTGCTGGAAGATGAGGGACAATCATTAGGTTTTGCCGCGTACAGCCCAAGGGCGGAAAACCCCAACGTGTATAAGCTACATAAACTGTACTGCCTGACAGGCCAACACGGCAAAGGCTGCGGACGTATGCTGCTGCAAGCCGTAGAACAAGATGCAAAAATGAACGGCGCCGGACGGCTTGAACTGAATGTGAACAGACATAATCCGGCCAAAATATTTTACGAAAAGATGGGATATACCATTGCTTATGAAGAGGATATTGACATAGGCAGCGGGTATTGGATGAATGACTATGTGATGGGCAAAGACTTGTAAATGCCCTACCCTTTGGTAAATATTCTTTCCAGCGCCCAGGCTTTTAACCTCATTTCTTCCCATTCACTTTCCGGCTGACTGTCGTAAGTAATAGCCCCACCCGATTGGTAACTGAGCCTGCGCAATTCTGAATTATAGAAAAGGCTGCGAATAATAACGTTAAAATCGAAATCCGCATCGGGGGTGATGTAACCTACCGTGCCTGAAAACAATTCGCGACGGGTATCTTCATAACGGTCTATCAGTTCCATTACTTTTATCTTGGGTGCACCCGTCATACTACCCATAGGAAAGGAATATTTCAAAGTGTCGGTAAATGGCCTGCCTTCTTCCAGTGTTCCGCTGATGGTGGATATCATCTGGTGTACCTGAGGGAAAGTGTAAATGCCGAACAATTCATCTACATTGATACTTCCTGTTTCGCAACTACGTGCCAGATCGTTGCGNNGTACAAATCAGTTTTTATCGCTGCATCGGCTTCCTCATTTTGTCCCCTGCGTGCAGTGCCCTTTATGGGTTGAGACAGAACAGTACTGCCATCCTTCCTGATATATCGCTCAGGGCTTGCACATACCATATACCGGTATTCATTGCGGTAGTAGGCAGCAAACGGCGCCCTGGATAACTTATTAAGGGCATCAAATATCGCTATAGGCTCTACATTAATACCCTCAGCATAACCCTCGGTACAATAGTTGATTTCGTAGCAGTCGCCTGCTTTAATATGCCGGCGAAGTTTATCAACTGTATCCAGATATACATGCTTATCAGTCCTTCTTACAAAACTGACCTGGGGAATCTCAGCTGATATTTCTACAGGGCAGTCCAATATATCACTGTATATATGGGCCGGAGCTGTGTTTAGTGTTTCAATTACTAGTTCCTGCTTGCCAACCGGCATATAACAAACCACCTCAGGCTGAAAGAAGAAGAAATCCGGGAAATCAATAACGCCTGCAAGACGGGATGACAATCTTGACTCAAGGTTGTTTTTATAATCGTAATTAATATGACCTAAAAGCCAATCTTTGTCTGAACTATGAAATTGATACAAGTCTTCTAAAGAAGATATATGTTTTGCATTATACATGCCGGCTCCCAGCAGGCAATCGAAACGGCTGTATTTATCCCTGTTGCCGTTACTATCCAGGAAAAGAAGAATGCTGAACCGGTTTGACCAGTTCAGCATCCGTTGTTTTATTGTTTCGTATTGTTCAGCATCAATGCTGAATGTTGCTTTATTTCGTTGTACGGGCATGAAGCTTAGAAATCATCATCGTCGTCATCATCAAAATCATCGAAATCATCGAAGTCGTCTTCCAGTTCGAAATCATCGTCTTCANNCTGTTTTCTTTTTACCAGTACCTGCAGCACCCGGCTTAGATTTTGGCATATCAAACTCTTCGAAATCTTCGTCAATTTCTTCCTCTTCAAAATCATCGTCGAAATCATCATCATCTTCATCATCAAAATCGTCGTCATCATCGTCATCTTCTTCTTCGTCTTTTTTAGACTTGGCCGCGTAGGGCTCGTTGATGACGCGCTCCAATAATGCGCTACCAGCTTCTTCTTCTGTTTCCTCCTCCGGCAAAGCTGTAATTAAATCACCTGCAGGCGTAACCTTAACAGATGATGTAGCGGGTTGTTTCTCTTCTTTTATCTCCGCTGTGGTTAGTGTTTCTGATTTCATAGCACTCATATAATTTTGATCGCTTAATTATTTAATTGCTTAGGCTAAATTCACATTTTTTTTTCAGATACAAAGTATTTTATCAGTTTTTTTTCAGCAACTGGTCACGGCCTGTACCGTTTGAAATATATGCAATTTTTGTACCTAAATATTCAGCTACGAAATCGCAATATTCTTTAAAAGACTGAGGTGTTTCTTCGTAAGTGGAACATTCGTTAATGGGACGTTCCCAACCATTAAATGTTTTGTACACGGGTTCAACAGTAGTATTGCAAAGGTCGTATGGCATTTCTGCAGTTTCTGTACCGTCCGCAATATAAGCAACTGCTGCTTTCAAAGGGCTGAAATTATCCAGAACATCAGTTTTGGTAACAATTAATTTAGTTACACCGCTCAGCATCACGGCATATTTAAGCGCTACCAGGTCTATCCAGCCACAACGGCGGGGGCTTCCGGNNGCTACGCGTGTACAATAAGCTTTGGTAATACCATACACATCGCCGATGGTTGACGGCGCTACGCCCAGGCCGTTGCACACACCTGCTGCGATAGTATTGGATGAAGTAACATAAGGATATGTGCCGAAATCAATATCCAGCATACTACCCTGCGCACCTTCTGCCAATATTTTCTTACCATTCTTCAAATGTGCATCCAGCCAGTATTCAGCATTTACTATCTGTAAACCGCGCAGAAAAGCTACTGCATCGAAAAACTGCTGTTCCCATTCTGTGATGTCATTATCATATTGATACTGTGCCAGCATTTCACTGTGCTTCTCTTTCAGCTTGGCGTATTTTGCTTTGAAGTTATCCTCGTTCAGCATATCCCCGACACGCAAACCGTTTCTTCCGGTTTTATCCATATATGCAGGTCCGATACCCTTCAGCGTAGAGCCGATTTTCTCCTTACCCTTTGCGGCTTCAGAAGCTGCATCCAACGCACGGTGCGTAGGTGTAATGAGGTGTGCCCTTTGAGAAATGAACAATCTTTCTTTCAGGTCGGGCTGCAAAGCAATAATAGTTTCAATTTCTTTTTTCAGCGTTACGGGGTCGATTACTACACCATTGCCTATCAGGTTGAGGCAGTGCGGCTGAAATACGCCCGAAGGTATGGTATGTAATACCACCTTCTTACCATCCAGGTATAAAGTATGGCCTGCATTTGGCCCACCCTGAAA
>DINJ01000105.1 GCA_002423665.1 Bacteroidetes bacterium UBA5543
GGCCGCCAGCCTGGCGGTGCTGGAGTACAAGACGCTGCTGATAGATGCCGACCCGCAGGCCAACAGCACTACGGGCAATGGCTTCGACCTGAAGAACATCCAGCTCAGCCTGTACGATTGTATGGTGAACGAAACCCCTGTATCGCAAGTGATACTGGAGACGGAAACCCCCAATCTCTACCTCATTCCATCTCACCTCGACCTGGTANNGTACAGACACGTATCAATACAGAATTGCAGATAGAAGGCATATTGATGACCATGTACGATGGCCGTCTGCGCCTGTCCAACCAGGTGGTAGAGGAAATCAAAAACCACTTTGGCGAACTGGTCTTCAATACCATCGTGCACCGTAACACCCGCCTGGGCGAGGCACCAAGCTTTGGTACGCCCGCGCTGATGTACGATGCGGAAAGTACCGGCGCCGTCAACTACCTGAACCTGGGTAAGGAGATACTGCAGAAGAACAATATGACGAAGATCAAAAACGAAGACAAAATATTTGAATCCGGCAATCATGTCGACTAACAATAAGAAACAAGCATTGGGAAAAGGTATAAGGGCATTGCTCAATACCATTGATGAAGAAATGAAGGGCACGGATGAGAAAGCCGCACCGCCTTCCGTAACAGGACAGAGCGCCGGCAATATCATGCGTATACCCGTAGAGCAGATAGAAGTAAACCCTAAACAACCCCGCCGCGACTTTGATGAAGAAGCGTTGAAAGAATTGTCTGAAAGCATCAAGCTGCACGATATCATACAGCCGGTAACGGTGGTGTAAATCAGCCCGGTAAAATACCAGCTGATATCAGGTGAGCGCCGCCTGCGTGCATCTAAAATGGCGGGGCTGAAAGATATACCCGCCTATATACGCACTGCTGACGACCAGCAGATGCTGGAAATGGCATTGCTGGAGAACCTGCAGCGCGAGAACCTGAACGCTATTGAAATAGGCCTTAGCTACCGCCGCCTGATGGACGAGTGCGACCTGACACAGGAAGAAGTGGCGGAGCGTATGAAGAAAGACCGTTCTACCGTTACCAACTACCTGCGCTTATTACGCCTGCCACCGGATATACAAAAGTCGGTGCGCGATGGTGAACTGAGTATGGGCCATGCCCGCGCTATTATAGGGCTGGAGCAGATAGATCAGCAACTCTATGTATTCCGCGAAGTAAAAGATAAAGGACTCTCTGTAAGGCAAACGGAAAAGCTGGTGAAAGATATGTCTTCGCCTGAAGCAAAAAGCCAGGGTTCAGCCAAATCAGCACCTTTGAAATTACCGCCTGCCTACAAACGTATTGAAGACAGTATGGCATCGCACTTCTCAACCCGTGTGAAGATGGAAAGGAAGAAGAATGGTAAGGGCAACATTACTATTGAGTATTACAATGACGAAGACCTGGAGCGCATCATGAAACTGATGCACCTGGATTAAGAGATATGTTACCGCAAAATTGGCAGCAACAGGCAGCAGACAACCGCAAGGCATACAAACGGTTGCTGGAGAAAGGGAATAAGAATAAAATTCTGAAAGCCCTGCCCGATTTGCACGAGGAAGCTTTTGAGCAGATAGACTGCCTGCAATGCGCCAATTGTTGCAAGAACTATTCCCCGAGGTTTAAGAATCCTGACATCAAGCGGATAGCCAAACTGCTGAAGATGAAAGAGGGAGACTTTACAGATACCTACCTGAGGCTGGACGAGGATAACGACTATGTATTGAAGCAGCAGCCATGCCCCTTTCTTGCCGAGGATAATACCTGTAATATATACGAAGACCGCCCGAGTGATTGCAGGCGGTATCCGTATACTGATGAAGATGTTTTGATAAAGCGTGTTCCCCTCACGTTGACAAACTCAACAGTCTGCCCCATTACTTTCCATGTGCTGGAGCGATTGAAGGAGATGGAACAGAAATAGTTCTTAGTTCAGCGTCGCTTCTACAGTAATGTTCGTGTTCAAAGATTTTGATATCGGGCAGTTGTCTTTTGCCTCTGTTACCGCTGCATCAAACTGCTCTTGAGATATGCCATCTATTTTGGCATGGAGTATAAGATGTGAACTGCTGATAGCACCATCTTCAAGCGTAATAACGCATTTTGTACTCAGTTCTTCAGGTGTGAAGCCTGCCGCGCCCAATACAAAAGAGAGCTTCATGCAAAAGCAACCTGAGTGTGCCGCGGCTACCAGTTCTTCGGGATTAGTGCCTGTGCCTTCTTCAAAACGGCTGGAGTAAGAATATTGAGTTTCGTTGAGTATACCGCTTTGTGTAGTCAGGTGGCCCTTACCTTCTTTACCAGAACCTTTCCATACGGCTGTAGCATTACGTTTCATAAACAGTTGATTTTATTAAGATGAATGGATATTGATGATGCAATAATAGGAATAAACCGCCAAAGCATCAGGCTAATAAACAACTGCCGGGATTAAATGTTTGATAACAGCCTAACCTCGTTCTTTGACATTGGTATATGAGTACGATATGCGCCTGCCATTCACTTTCAGTTCTACCTCTACTATATTACCACGGCCATTGCTATCGGCTACTACGAAGGTGTAAAACTTGTTGTTGAACAACTTTTTCAGTTCAGGCCTTTTGATGTTATTCCTCATAGAGAAAATGGTTAATCCACACAAACCTGCGGGATAATAAATTTCTGATACATAGCTGTNNAAAAAAGCCGTTAGTAAACAGGTTATTGCCATTTCTTGCCCGTGAGTTCTTTCCGGTTTTGTCTTATTGTTACCCCGGTCACCAGGTTGGTCTTTTTATCGCGTATGAAATAAAACTCCACATCCACCGAGTTCATGAAGAATTCGTCAGGAATAACATCGGCCAGAAGGGTAAACTCTTCACCTCCTGATATCTTGCCCCATAGTAGCCTGTCTTGCGAATATACATTCAGGTCCATACCTTCTTCAAACTCATATCGCCCCTCGTAATGCTTCAGCCTGGTTTCTTCCAGGAATACGGATGAACGTGGCTTGGGAAGAGTGTACGGCTGATTGTATAAAGCAGCAATCATATCATCCCGCATATAGAATATTTCACTCTCAAAGTCGTTGCTCATAATGATGATGACCGTGCTGTCCTCAGGTAAAACATACATACAGTGTACATATCCATATGTCTCAGCTGTATGACCTATAGCTTTTTTCCCCGCAAGAGTACCTGTTTCTAAGCCATAGGCGAAGCCGTTATACTGCGGAGTAGCCATAGTTTGCCAGCTACTCTTCTTTAACAATTTATTGCCAAGCAGGGCTTCAGCAAACTTATACACACCTTTACTGCCTGTAAATAACCCCCCGGATGCATAACTGATAGTAGAATCGACAGCGAAAGCAGGTAGCAAGCGTTGGTTATTTAATATGGAATACCCCTGCGACTTATCCCAACTTGCAAAGCGCCCATAGTCAAAGCCTGCAGTTTCAATACCTAATGGCCCTAAAACATACTTCCGTAAAGCCTCGTAATAGCTCATATTTGTCACCTTTTCTACTACCAGGCCCAACAAATAATAGTCGGATGCAGAAGACAGGAAGCTCTTACCCGGCTCAAATGCCAAAGGTTGTTCGCTGAACAGTGCTATGATATCTTTTCTGTCCCTGGGTGTAGTCACCCCGCCGGTATACAGCCTGTCGTCAGACATATAATCGTGTACACCGGAAGTGTGTGTGAGCAAATACCCTAATGTTATTTTTTTGCTGAATGAGAAACCGGGCAGATATTCTGCTAAGGTATCTTTGATAGATAACTTGCCCTCTTCCTGCAATTTGAATATTAATGCGGAGGTGTACATCTCAGTAAGGCCCCCTGTTATGTATAATGTGTTCTCATCAGGCTGCTTTTCCTGGTGGTGCGATTTCAACCCATAGCCTTTATGCAGCAATATTTTACCCTTTTGCGCTACAAGTACAGTACCGCTGTATTTAGCCAGCGCTGTCCAGTGCGACACAACGCTATCCAGTTCTCTTGCTTTACCCTGTGCGTAAGATTGCTGACAATTGATAAATATGGCACATGCTATGGCTAACCATTTCCTCATCCGAATAATTTTTACTTGGCTAAACTAAATAATTAGCTCCTATATACAAGCCAATATCTGTTAAAGTGGAGTATAGAAATAGAAGAAATCTGACACTGTAATTCCCGGTTAAAGTGACGTTTCTTTACCAAAGTATATAAGTACGCGCAATGCTCTTAGTGTANNTTCTTCCATATAAAAGTGTACCTCTCCCTGATGGTGTGCATTCAGGTTCCACGTTCGTGTTTTATTGCGCTTTTTATATACTATTTGTATAGCATCTTCCAGTCTTATATCATATGGTGACCCTGCAGCCCTGAAATAATCAAGCGCACGAAGTATATCATACTTCCACCTCGCAGGATAGGGAAATGAGAGCATTTTTTTATCAATTACAGCTCCGGTTTTATCTGACTTATATAGATTATGTTTCAGGATAAATTCTTCAGAACTCCTTTTCGCAGATAGTAATTCAGACAACTTGTATGTATACCCATTACTGCTGTATTCGTGTATGCCCTCCAATACTGATAACGTTGTATGTAAAGAACTATGCACTGCTCCTTTCCTGTTGGAATGACAGTTGAAGCCCCCGTCCTTCATTTGTTGTGAGAGCAGAAAATCAACCACTGATTCCAGCATTTGTTCATCAGCATGGAAATAAGACATAAAGTTCAGTGCCATACCATTAACACAAATATCACTGACGCTTATGGTTCCTATGGGGTTGATACCACCATCTTTACCTTTTTCTGTTTCCAATACCATTTTTATAGTCTGTTTTATGGGCTCACATGTGGGAGAAATGCCCAGGTTTTTCAGGTCGAGCAGGGTGTAATGAGTAGATATCCACTTGGGTTGATAATATCCATACCCCCAATGTCCGTCTTTATTGCGTTGTGTCAAAATCCGGTTGCCCCATCCTTCATGCTCAATTCTCTTTCTGATGGCAGGTTTTTCATCCCCCTGCAAGTCGCGATGTGCCTGGTATTGTATAGCTACGTCTCCTACTAATAACCAGTTTAATATTTGGTTGTCATCCATATAGCTAAAATACCGGTATAATACTAATCCAACCAATGACGAGTGTCATTAGCTATAACAGATGGGCCCCTTAACAGGGGCCCATCTTATAAGGATGAAAAAGATCCGATATTGAGCTTTCCCTCCTTTATCCTTTATATATCTTATTCCTGTGTTGCGGTATACACTACATCTACAGCGTAAGT
>DINJ01000166.1:0-5782 GCA_002423665.1 Bacteroidetes bacterium UBA5543
ACACAATGTCAATTTCGATTACAGCTTCCTGAAACATCACCTGGCCAACGAGGGCTATGAACTGAACACGAAGAAACTGTGCACGGTAAGGCTAGCACGAAAAATAATACCGGGTTATACCAGCTACAGCCTGGGTAAGCTTTGCCACCAGGTAGGCNNAATATATTCCGCCCAACGTGCCGGTGGAGCAGGTGGACAACCTGCCGCCTATGCCGGGGGTGTATTATTTTCATGATGCACGTGGCAAGATTATTTATGTGGGCAAGGCAATTAATTTGTCTAAGCGGGTGAAAAGCCATTTCAGCAATAACAAAGCCAACAGGCAGAAGCAGGAATTTATGCGGGAGATACACCGCATATCATATACAGAAACTGCTACCGACCTGATGGCGCATATACTGGAAAGCGCAGAGATACGCCGCCTGTGGCCATCGCACAACCGCAGCCAACGCGGCTACCTGCCACGCTACGGATTGTTTGTGTACGAAGACCGCAACGGGTACAAGCGCATGGGTATAGAGAAGAATAAACTATATTTCAAACCGGTATATACGTTCAACACCATAATAGAAGGGCACAACCGCCTGCGAGAGCTGATACAGGAATACAACCTCTGCGCCCGCCTGTGCAACCTGGCCAAGACAGATGACTGCGCAGACAGTATATATGCCGAACATTGCCACGGTGCATGTACCGGTGCTGAGGAAGTAGGCATGTATAACAACAAAGTGGACAAAGCCGTGCAAACCCTGCTACAGCAGTTGCCCACCTTTGCATTGGTCGACAGGGGTATCAACGATGAGGAGCAAAGCTGCATACTGGTAAAACAGGGTAGCTTCTTCGGTATGGGTTACATAGCGCACGACACCAACATGGACGACCTGGAGCGCCTGGAAAACACATTACAACCCTACCAGGATAATGATTACATCCGCAACCTGGTATTCAAACATGCGGCTGAATACCCAGAGAAGTGTTTTACATTTTGATTATCACATTGCCGCATTAGCACATTATCGCATTAAAAACTATTGCGCCAGCCANNCCCAGCCAATACTTTCTCAGCAGCCACTCTGCTACTGCAAATAAAAGTATCAGAAAGAAAAACCATTTACGGTCGATGAGGGGAACGGTTTCGATATTCGTTTCTATTACAGGCTTAATGTTTTCGTTGGCGGTGATGCTATCGTATACACCTGCCATTGCCGATGCGGGGAAGAATGCACCGTTATTATTTTCTGCCAGGCTGTATAGCAGGTTGTAATCGGCACCGGTTTCCATCAGCTCCAGCGGGATGGTTTCCACCACAAAACTACCTGTAGCAGTTAAAGTCTTGCCATTATACTGCGTGGTAGCTACATAGCTGTATGTACCACCCGCACGTATGACTATGTTCAGTTGGTAGGCATTGCCCGAACGTTCGAATGAATAAGGCGTTTCATTGCCCGCGCTGTCTTTTACTGTCAGATTTACTTCGGGTGTATTCACCGCTTCATTGTTCGCATTGCGCAGGTAGGCGTTCAGGCTAATGGCTTCCTGGTCGCTCCACACATATTTGGGCATGGTCACGCGGAAAGGTTTATCATCCGCAGCAGTAGACAGGAATGAAATCGTTTGCCTGATGCACTCATCTATTACATTGCTGTTACCAAAGTTTTTATACTCGTACATGCGCCAGCGCCACAGCCCCTCGCCTGTCACAATTGCCGATGGCTTTTTGCCTTGCTGCAATGCCCATAGCGGCAGGTTATTATCATTCCTGTCAATAAACAATGCCTGTGCACCCGGCATCAATTGTATTTTACCGGCGGGCACATTCAGCGGTGGCATACGGTCCATTACCTCGCGAATATTCTGCGGCAGGTTAAAGCTGTTGAACGCAGGATTGTACGCCGGGTACAGGTTGCGCGATTGCTGAACACTGATATTGGTAGCCACAGGTTTAGCCATGCTGCCCAGCGCGGTATTCTCCACCTTATTACCCAGTATATACCATGTTGGTTTATCGCTGCGGACTATAGTAGGATTACTGCGGTAACCCTGCCCCGGTAGTTGGTGCAGTATCAATATATCGTAATCATCCAGCAGCGAAGGGAAATCATTATTAGTACGGACGGTAATTTTATAATTGTCTAATCCTGACAATGCCTCACGGATAGCTTTGATATCGGGGTCAGGCGCGGCAGCGGCTATAAGGATATGTTTCTGCTCGTCTACTACTTCTACAAACACATCGCGGCGGTTGTTGGCAGTGTTCGTTTCTCCATCTGTAGCCGGTGCGGTAATAACATAATGGTGCATACCAGCGGTATTCGCCCTGATAGTAAATGATACAGAGCGGTCATATTTATCGCCACCGATATTAAGCAATGAAGTAGCAACTGTATTTCCGTTTTCAGTTACGCTGATGGCATTGTTATAGCCCCTGCATTTGTCAGCCACTATATCAGCACGTATCTCAAAGCTATTGTTGAGCGATACGGTTTTGTTAGCATATACCTGTGCTATGCGCAGGTCTTGTTGCAGGTTGGTATCACCTATGCCTACTGTGTACAGTGCCCCTTTTAGCGACAGTGATTGATATACCGGGTTTGCGCCACGGTTGTACCTGCCATCGGTTGCCAGTATCACAGCGCCGAGGTTTTGCGTACCGTAATATTCCTGCGCACGGTTGAGGGTGGATGATAAATCTGTGGCATCGCCTTTATAATCAAACAGGCTATCCTGCGCGGCACTGCCATCCAGGTTCCAGGTGACTACATCGTACTTGCCGGATAATTTATTGATGAGTTCCTTTGCATTGTTCTCATAGTCGTTACTGTCCTTGCCCAGTGCGTCCTGTATAGAGCGGGAATTGTCCTGCACGAAGAGAACGACAGGCTTGCGGGTTTCATGTTTGGTAATGGTAAATACCGGGGCCAGTAGCAGTAGTATCGTCAGTAGCACCACCACCCCCCTGAGTGTGGCAGTAAGCCAGGGATATGGTACTGCACGCTTCACATCGGCACGGTACGAAAAGTATCCCGCTACCGCAGCTGTCAATATTGCCAGTAATAACCAAAGCCAAAGCATAAGTATGCAAACTAAGGAAAAAATATAACGAGTTGATATGTATGTGATTAAGTGCTATAAATACTTACCAATTTTTTAACGGTTTTAACCCGCGGTAAAAAATAAACTAACTTGCAGTGTCAAATGTTTCCTGCATATGAGGATGTATGAAGTGAACACCGCACAGGACAGGCGCGATTTCCTGCAACTGGCGGCGGATATATATAAGAACGACCCCAACTGGATTCACCCGTTGGATAAGGATATAGAAGAAGTATTCGACCCCGCTAAAAACAAATTTTTCAAAAAAGGGGAATGTACACGCTGGCTGCTGAAAGATGATTCAGGTTTGGTCATTGGCCGCATAGCTGCATTTGTCAACAATGCCTACAAGCAGGAGCAACCCACGGGCGGTATCGGTTTTTTTGAATGTATCAACAACCGGGACGCTGCCAATTTCATGTTCGACTACTGCAAGCTGTGGCTGCAGGACCGTGGCATGGAAGCCATGGACGGCCCCATCAACTTTGGCGAGCGGGATACATGGTGGGGCCTGCAGGTAGAGGGCTTTCAACCGCCACTCTATCGTATGAATTACAATCCTCCTTATTATAGGCAGCTATTCGAAGCTTACGGTTTCCAACTCTATTTTGAACAACTGTGCTTTTCGCTGGAAGTACGAAACCGCCTGCAGGAGAAGTTTTATCATGTGCATGACGAACTGAGCAAAGACCCCGGCTACAAGGCTATACCCTACGATAAAAAACAGGTGGAAAAATTCGCCAAAGACTTTACCTATATATACAACCTGGCATGGGCGGCGCACCCCGGCGATAAAAAGATGGAAGAACGCACCATGGTGAAAATGCTAACCAGCATAAAGCAGGTGATTGATGAACGTATCATCTGGTTCACCTATTACGGTGACGAGCCCATCGCCTTCTGGGTCAACCTGCCCGACCTCAACCAGTATTTCAAACACTTCAACGGCAGGTTTGGGCTGATAGAAAAGCTGCGCCTGCTATGGATGAAAAACTTCGGCAGGATAGACCGGTTTACAGGACTGGTGTTTGGCGTAGTGCCACAGTACCAGGGCAAGGGTGTAGACGGCTATATGATAATAGAAGCCGCTAAACTGATACAAGGCAAGCGACTATACAATAGCTACGAAATGCAGTGGATAGGCGATTTCAACCCTAAGATGGTGAATATAGCACAGAGCCTGGGCACTGACCTCAGTCGGAAGTNNGTCAAAATTCAAAAGCCAAAAATTGTATCTTGGAGGTATGAAACTCACCTTCAAAAACATCTGGATAACCATCAATATACTGTTGGCGGGGTGTATGGTATACCTGGCTTTTACTAAAGGCTTTGTTGGTGTTACAAATTTGATTGTAGCCATAACACATCTTTCTGTCCTGTTGTATTATTTCTACAGTAAGGGTACTTTTAAGAAAGGTGCGTTTAAGAACGAGAAGTATTAACAGTGTCCTTGTTACCACATTAACCTATCAACTAGCCCCTGACTGCTAATTTCCCTATCTANNCTTTGATACAACCAATACACCGGCTATGCACAACGTACTGCGAGATTTCATCAAACAGTTTGGCATGCTGACTGATGATGAAATAGACATCATTGTTGACAACGCCAATATCCAATCTAATAAGAAAGGTACCATGCTGCTGCGCGAAGGTCAGGTAGCCCGCGAATGTTACTTCGTGCTGAAAGGGCTGGTGCGCGAGTACTACATCAAAGACGGTGAAGAAAAATCCACCAACTTTTATACCGAGATGGAGCCCGTCAACTCCTTTACCAGCCATACCGAGGGCAAGCCTTCCAAACACTTCCTGGTATGTGCTGAGGACTGCGTGCTGACCGTAGGCACCGACTCGCTGGAGCAGGAAATGTGCCGCCGTATACCCCGTTTNNGGACAGGAGGTAGAAAACAACACCGGCAAAATGCAGGACCATATGGCCAACTTCATCACCTCATCGCCCGAAGAACGCTATATGAAGCTGATGGAAGAACGCCCCGGCCTGCTGAACCGTGTGCCGCAACATCAAATAGCCAGTTACCTGGGTGTAACCCCGGAGTCGCTCAGCAGGATAAGGAAGAGGCTGCTCACTACTAAGTAAACAGCTTTTCCCTGTTTTACAGAGACAATACAATATTGCCACGCTTTCTGCCACTGTCTATCAACTGGTGGGCGGTAACGATGTCCGCTAATGCANNTCCCTTGCCTGTCAGCACACGTTTAGCGATGCTAAACTTGCGCTTGCCAATGGTGTCGTATATCACATCGTATTTCTTACCGAGCGTAGTAAAGTCTTCTGTTCTGTAATCTATCACATAGTCTGCCCCCAGCGATTTGACCAACTCAACATTTTTGCTGCTACACACACCTGTTACTTCCGCGCCCATATATTTTGCCAGTTGCACCGCTGCCACACCCAGGCTACCCGATGCGCCATTG
Organism: Bacteroidetes bacterium UBA5543; assembly: GCA_002423665.1. Classification (GTDB taxonomy): domain Bacteria; phylum Bacteroidota; class Bacteroidia; order Chitinophagales; family Chitinophagaceae; genus UBA5543. Next base: position 5,530 of record DINJ01000166.1, read on the forward strand.
ATGAGTACTTTCTGCCCTGCTTTTACTTGTCCTATGTTATTCAGAAAGTTCATGGAGGTCAATATGCCATCGCACATGATAGCCGCTTCTTCAAAAGACAGGTGGTCGGGCATAGGCAAGACAACCCCATCCGCTTTTACAGCCACATATTCAGCATTGGTGCCAAAGGTCATACCCGCTTCTCCATATACCGCGTCACCCACTTCGTAGCCCTGTACATTGCTGCCTATAGCTTCAACTACCCCGGCGAAAC
>DINJ01000166.1:5827-7191 GCA_002423665.1 Bacteroidetes bacterium UBA5543
GTGCCGCTGCGCATCATACTTTCAGCCGTGGTGATGCTGGCTGCGTGCACCTTGATTAACAGCTCGTTTTCTTTCACTACGGGGATGGCTATATCCTGTACCTCCAATACTACAGCCCCGCCATACTTTGTTATTACTGCCGCTTTCATTACGTTGTTCATTGTATTCGTTTTTGGATAATGATTTTGATTTCGGAGGCAAAAGTATTTTCGCCGCCATCGCTATCCATTGACTTTGGGTAAGAAATGGGATGCACTACTATAANNCATCATGAATTACTACCTGACAGCACATAGAGAATAGAATAAATACTATTTTTAGCATTACCTATATTTTATATGAATGAATACATAGTTAAGCTTAAGCATATAGTACCTCTATACCTGTTAGTAGCATGCAGTACTGTAATCGCACTCATGGCATTACGTTGGGGCCTTGCCATCTCAACAGGCATTATTGACATAACGGAGGAATATTGGGAGGTCATAATGCCGATGACAGTAAGCATTGTTGTTGTGATAGTATGGATCAGGCCCAGGTTCAGGATTCTCAAGCCAAACAAAAACGATTCATGGGGTGCCTTTTTTACATTCCTTTCATGGGGTAGTATAGTGGCTGCTGCAGCTGTATCACAAGCATATTTGTCCACATCAACAGGTAAGCTATTACAGCTTGACGATATTAACCAAGTAGCAGACCATGAGCCGGCGCGATATTACCAGATTGAGAATTATACAGTGCTTAGCGAATACCCCAAAACATATTTCACATCATACACAACAGGAAAATATAGCAGTACGCTTAATCACGACTTGTATGTAGCTGTGCCTATAATATCATTCCCTAATGGCATTGCCAAAGACAGTCCCGTAATAGCTTTTAACCGAGTGCCTTTGTGTTGGTATGGAATCAAATACTCCTACGATATCCGCAACAGGGCAACCTATAAAGAGAAAGAAAAGGCGCGGCAAAAATTTAATGATGATTGTGATGCCAGTTTTAGAAACCACGTATTTAACGACTATGTGTATTTTGAGCNNTTCTGCAGGATACATACGGTGTTCCTGAAGATTCAATTGTTGTGCTGGAGCCACGATACGATCACATTGAAGACAGAAATGGGAATAAATTTTTCTGGATATTCGGGTGGCTGGTGATAGGGCTAACAGTAATGGCAGGCATGCTGTTTTTGCCTGATTTAGACAAAAGAGCATATTCACGTCAGAAAGCCGGAATTAAACCTGAAAAAGATAGTGTTGTTGATGCATTAAAATTCCTTATTCCGGCAAAAGAACATTGGGGAACTTCTGTTATACTCGACATTAACCTGATTGTATTCATCATTATGTTTCTGAGTGGCGTTG
>DINJ01000166.1:7208-8052 GCA_002423665.1 Bacteroidetes bacterium UBA5543
AGCAATATTCGGCTTGTTTGGTGCGGTGCTGGCATTGCTCATGACGAACGCTTTTCCTCCGACAAGCAGAAAAAGTATCTTCATTTTTATAGCCTTGTATGTCATCGTCAGCCTGATATGGGGATTGATGGGCGGAGTAGACAATGCTGCGCACATAGGTGGCCTGGCAGGCGGTGCAGTCGTTGGTTATATATTATACCGCTTAAAGATTAAATCCACGGAAACAGAATATTAGGCAAGGCTGGAACATGTTACTCAAATCAGGAGATTCAGTTCCACCACGACGTAGTCAGAGACCATGCTAAACAGATGACAGATGTATTGGTAGTATCTGCACTTTTGTTCCCGTGAGATGGCGGATCACGGTCCGCCATGACATGGGAATACTCTTTACCCTATTAACTTATTACCCCTTGNNAATAGTGGGTAACAACCCGGCCAGCGAGGCCTATGTAGGCAGCAAGATAAAAACCTGCGGTGAGCTGGGCTTTGGCTCTACGCTGCTGCGTTTTGAAGAAAGCATTACCGAGGCGCAACTGCTGGAGGAAATAAAAAAGCTGAACGCTGATAAAGAAATAGACGGCATACTGGTGCAACTGCCCCTGCCCAAACATATATCGGACGATGCGGTGATTAACACCATAGACGCTGGTAAGGATGTGGATGGTTTCCACCCCGTATCGCAGGGCAAGCTGGTGCTGGGACAGAAGTCGTACCTGCCGGCAACGCCATATGGTATGCTGCTGATGCTGAAGCATTATAATATAGACACTACGGGTATGCACTGCGTGGTGGTAGGCCGCAGCAATATAGTAGGCACGCCTATGACACTGCTGATGAGCCG
>DINJ01000166.1:8183-8337 GCA_002423665.1 Bacteroidetes bacterium UBA5543
GTTTATAACGGCTGATATGGTAAAAGAAGGAGCTATCGTGCTGGATGTGGGTATCAACCGCATAGACGACGCTACTAAGAAAAGCGGCAGCCGCTTAGTGGGCGATGTGGACTTTGACAATGTAGCCCCCAAGTGCAGCTACATCACTCCCGTG
>DINJ01000166.1:8365-13073 GCA_002423665.1 Bacteroidetes bacterium UBA5543
ATTACGGGCGGAGAACCCGCCATGTACAACCTGGCGGCCCTGTGCGATGCACTGCACGCCGCGGGCTTTACCGTACATATCGAAACATCGGGGGCATACCCTATTGTTGGCGATATTGACTGGGTGACGCTATCGCCTAAGAAGTTCAAAGCACCGGTGCAAGCTGCACTGGATAAGGCGGATGAGCTGAAAGTGGTGATATACCATAAGTCGGACTTTGCCTGGGCGGAAGAACACGCTGCTAAAGTGCCGGGCAGCTGCAAGCTGTACCTGCAACCCGAATGGAGCAAAAAGGACAACATCACCCAACTGGTGATAGACTACATACTGGCGCACCCGCAGTGGGAGCTGTCTTTGCAAACACATAAATACATCAACATACCATAAGCATGACCTGGATAGAAGCCATCATACTCGGCATAGTAGAAGGAATAACGGAATACCTGCCTGTATCATCTACCGGGCATATGATACTCACCAGCTACCTGATGGGTATAGAGGACGATGCCTTTACCAAGATGTTTGAGATATGCGTGCAGCTGGGCGCAATACTATCTGTTGTGGTGCTGTACTGGCGCAGGTTTTTCGACTTCAGCCGTCTTAATTTTTACATCAAGCTGTTTGTGGCGGTAATACCCGCGCTGGTGCTGGGGTTCCTATTCAACGATGCGATAGAAGAACTGCTGGAAAGCCCAATGACGGTATCGGCCATGCTGATACTAGGTGGTGTGGTACTGTTGTTTATAGATAAGGCTTTTAAGAACCCCACTGTGGTAAAAGAAGAAGACATTACGCTGAAGCGTGGCTTCGTGATAGGCCTGTGGCAGTGTCTGGCTATGATACCGGGCGTGAGCCGTAGCGCGGCCTCTATAATAGGTGGTATGCAGCAGAAGCTGACGCGCAGCGTAGCGGCCGAGTTCTCCTTCTTCCTGGCGGTGCCCACTATGGCGGCGGCTACAGGCTATTCTATGGTATTAAAAGACTGGAAAGTAAACGGCGCTGAAATGAAAGGCTATGAACTGCTGACACAAAGCAGTGAGAATATGGTGAACTTTGGTATAGGTACGGTAGTATCATTCATAGTAGCTATGATAGCTATAAAAACATTCATCTCTTTCCTGCAAAAGAACGGCTTCAAGTTGTTTGGCTACTACCGCATTATAGTGGGTATCATCATNNTGGATAATGGATGTTAGATAATTGATATTCGGCTAATTAATTACCAAATTAAATAAAAAACACCACGCAACTGCGTGGTGTTTTTATTATAAATATTGTTTGACTAAGCTCTTATTGAGTAGAAAGACCACTTACTGCAGGGTAAACACCTTTGTTGGCACCTACGTCATACAGTACCGGCGACTGGTCAATGAGGCCATTGAGAGCGCGCTTCCATTTCAGCATACCCGATGTATCAAAAGCATAGAAGTTAAGATCGTAACTGCCAATGAAAACTGTGCCTTCGTGTGCTATTGGCGAAGACTTTATGAGCGCACCAGTACGGTATTTCCACTTAACAGTACCGTCAATGATATTGATAGCGTAGAAATGGTGGTCATTACCGCCAAAATAAACTGTCTGGTCGTATGCGTATGGAGAACCATAGATACGTTCGTTGGTTTCAAATATCCACCTGGGTTGTTGTGCGTCGGGGTCAATACAATACAGCTTATTATCTTCGCAGCCGAATATCACATTCCGCCCGTAAACGATAGGCGCAGTGCTGATGAAATCTCCGGCATTGTAGCTNNCCTGTCCGTCAGTTACGGGGTTGTTAGGAACCGCACCTGTATTAGACCAGGCCAAAGGCGCTCCGGGAGCCAAGGAAACGAGCTCCATTTTAGTATTATATGGTATCAGCATTTTATTACCCAGAAACACCGGAGTGGAGGGTATGAAATCTGAAGCACCCATTGTTAAAGTGAAGTTGACCGGCGTCTTCGGCACCTGTGTGCTGGTATGGTCAAACTGATCAAATTTGCGGCTGGTATTACCATTCACATCAGTCACATCGTATTGTACAAACACCTGATTATCTCTGCCTGTAGCGGGCCCCACAATTGTATATGTACTGCCGGCTGCAGCAGGATTAAAAATACTGTCGACTACCTCCCCATTTATTGCATTCAGTTTCAATACGTTGTTTGGCACAACTACAAATACGTATTGTCCCAGCACCAGAGGTTCGTAGGGTAACGCCCTGCCGTCATGAAATTTCCACCTCATAGCACCCGTTTGAGGGTCTATTGCATATAAGGTACTACCTTCTGATGTTATATAGATATTGTCCTGCTGAACATCGGGTAATGGCTCGTCGCTACTGAATTCGGGCTTAGTGCACGATGTAGCAAAAACCAATGCCGCAGAAAACAAAAATATACTCCTGGTCCAACTTTGGCGCATTGTCATAATTAGTTTAAGTACTGCAAAATAAGGGTTTTGGCTTTTTATTGCAAGGTGTAAAAAAAATAAATCCGGTTTTTAGACAAAAAGACCGGATTTATAAACTTAAGGTTGGCAATTGGTTATACTGTCATTTTTTCTTTTTGTCTTTTTATGCGGTTTACCATGGAGTCAAACGCACGGTCAAAAGACTCTTCAAAAGCCTTGGACTGGTGTTNNTTTGACAAAGAAAGAATGTTTGGGAACATACACTTTTATTTCAGCTACCTTATCCTTGATGTTGTGGACTATATTGTCCAGTTTCAGGTATACGTCTACACCAATTATGTTGTCATGGAACGTCCTCAGCTTATCTAATTTCCTGCTCACGTGTTCAAGTAGCTTGGCATCTGCGTCGAAATGCACTGTTTGGATTTGTACGTTCATAATATCACGTTTTATGTTAAAAAATAGCCTACCCCCTGGGATGGCTGGTTTTATGAATTTCTTTTAATTGTTCAATATTGTTGTGCGTATACACCTGCGTAGCCGCCAGGCTACTATGGCCCAACAGGTCTTTTATTGCCTGTATATTTGCCCCATTGTTTAATAGCTGTGTGGCAAATGTATGCCGCAGCACGTGCGGGCTTTTCTTAGACAGGCTGGTTACCATACCCAAGTGCTTTTTTACTATACGGTACACATAACCTGCATACAGTTGCTTGCCACTCTCCAGCACCAGCAAGTAGTGGGTATCGCTGTCGGCCACTTTTCTTTTTTCTTCTATGTAATCTTTAATTTCCTGTAAAAGCTGCGGGCCCAGCGGCACAAGCCTTTCTTTATTCCCTTTACCCAATACCCTTACCTGCTTCAGCGCCCACTCCATGTCCTGCTCTTTCATGTTCAGCAACTCGCTGCGGCGTATACCTGTCTGGTACAGCAGGGTGCAAATCATTCTATCCGTAGCGCCTTTAAAGCCTTCTTCAAAATCTACTGTTTCCATCAGGTGGGTGGTCTCCTGCTCTTTGAGGTAAGATGGCAGGCGCTCAGGCAGCTTTTGTGCATGAAGCTGCCTCACCGGGTTTTTCCTGACCTTGCCCAGCCGTAGCAAAAACTTATAATATGAATTAAGAGAAGAGAGTTTCCTGTTGACTGTTCGGGCCGATTGTTTATCATCCTTCATAGTAGCCAGCCAGCTACGTATATGGAAATGTGTCAGCTCGCTTATATCGCTGATGTTGAATTCGCCCTCAATGTAAGTAATGAATTGTGACAGGTCTTTTTCGTAAGCTACCAGTGTGTGGTGAGAATATCTTTTCTCATATTTCAGGTATTGTAGAAAGTCCGGTAGCCACTGTACAATCATAAAAAAATACTGGTATTGTAAATATACGATATTACAATACCAGTAGCAATACTATGGTAGCCTAAACTTTGTTAAAAAGTTGTTGTTGCTTATTTTTCTATTATGCCCGCGTCTATCTGTTGCTTGTAGATAGCTTTCAGTACCTGAGTACGACGCCTAACAGAAGGCTTAGTGAAAGACTGGCGGTCCCTTAACTGGTTGAGAGTGCGTGATTTTTCGTACTTCTTCTTGTACTTTTTCAGCGCTTTGTCAATGTTTTCGCAGTCTTTNNATTAAGGCTTGCAAAGGTATGGAATTTTCATATTTTGAGCAAACTTAAATCCATAAAATTCAACCGGCTGCATAATTTTAAGCGGCATAATTCCGTTATTTTTGCAACTATGCTTAAGCAAAAGGGGAACATATACATAAAAGCCTGTACTACAATAGCTTTGCTGGCTTTGTTTAATGCCTGTGCTAAGAAAGAACCATTTGACACGGCTACCGCTGAGCAATTTGCCGACAAATATTGCAATGATCCTATTGCCATCAACTATAACCATGGCTTTCCGGGAACCGCAGATAACAGTATCTGCGTTTATCCGACAGATGTATTCCAGGGGAGTTTTACCTTAAAGGACTCCATTTACGATGCTGACTTCAACCTGGATACCATACTTGACTATACGGTCACATTCAAAACAATATCGCTCACAAAAACCAGGTTATCAGGCTTTTGTATCAACGGAGATACCGTGAGGCTAACTGCTGACAGGTATTACAGGGCAGCGGTTGACTCTACTATGCTTCCTGATTCCAGTATGGTAGAAGGCCATGTCTTTTGCCGTGGTGTAGATACTATTAAGGGTAATATCACTAAATATGAAGGTGATACAGCTAAAATCCGCATTAATTTCATTATTGCCAGCGATACGGGCATTAACTACCATATAGGTACGGGCATTAAAAAGTAGGTCTGAT
>DINJ01000152.1:0-6202 GCA_002423665.1 Bacteroidetes bacterium UBA5543
GAACTGGCCGCTCCCCCCCCCGCCATAAACGATGGGTTAAAACCTGTGCAACGCCGCATACTTCATGCCATGAAGGAAATGGATGATGGCCGCTACAACAAGATAGCAAACGTAATAGGCCAAACGATGCAATACCACCCTCACGGTGATGCGTCTATTGGTGATGCAATTATCAACCTTGGGCAGAAAGACCTGCTGATAGACACACAGGGCAACTGGGGAGATGTACGTACGGGTGATAGCGCTGCTGCTCCCCGATATATAGAAGGACGTTTGTCCAAGTTTGCCCTGGATGTAGCATTTAACGCCAAGACTACAGACTGGCAACTGAGTTATGATGGCCGAAAGAATGAGCCGGTAGCACTTCCTATGAAGTTTCCTTTGCTGCTGGCACAGGGTGCTGAAGGTATCGCCGTGGGCCTGTCTACAAAAATACTGCCCCACAACTTTTGTGAACTGATAGAAGCATCTGTAAAATACCTGAAAGGCAAAAAGTTTGAACTATACCCCGACTTTGCTACAGGTGGCATGATTGATGTAAGCAATTACAACGATGGCGAACGTGGGGGCAAAGTACGTGTACGCGCCAAAATAGAAACGGAAGACAAGAAGACACTGGTTATCAAAGACGTACCCTATGGCATAACAACGGGTCAATTGGTAGACAGCATCCTGAAGGCCAATGATAACGGTAAGATACNNAACACAGCGAAAGATGTAGAACTGGTTGTACAACTGGCACCGGGTGTTGATAGCGACCAGGCCATAGATGCCCTGTACGCATTTACAGATTGTGAAATATCCATTTCTCCCAACGCTTGTGTGATTATCAACGACAAACCACACTTTGTAGGTGTTACCCAACTACTGAAACACTCAGTAGAACATACTAAAGCCCTGCTGCTGAAGGAACTGCAGATTAAGCTGGGCGAGTTAGAAAATGACTGGCACTATTCCTCACTGGAAAAAATATTCATAGAGAAACGCATATACAGGGACATTGAAGAAGAAACAACATGGGAAGGCGTACTGAATGCTATTGACAACGGGCTGAAACCCTATAAAAAGAAATTCCGCAGAGAGATAACACAGGAGGACATCATCAGGCTGACGGAGATCAAAATCAAACGAATATCCAAGTTCGACTCCTTTAAAGCCGATGAACACATCAAAGGTGTAGAAGCAGCAATAGAAGAGGNNTGTGGAGAAGCAGCAATAGAAGAGGTAAAACATAACATTGAGCACCTGAATGATTTCTCTATTGCTTACTATGAAAACCTGCTGAAAAAGTACGGTAAGGGTCGTGAACGCAAAACAGAAATCCGTCCATTCGAAACAATACAGGCTACCGTTGTAGCAATAGCCAATACAAAACTGTATGTTAACCGGAAAGAAGGCTTTATTGGTACCGGCTTGAAGAAAGACGAGTTCGCCTTCGACTGTTCCGACCTGGACAATATCATCGTCTTCAAAAAAGACGGAACAATGGTGGTAACAAAAGTAGCGGACAAGACCTTCGTTGGTAAAGACATCATACATCTGGATGTATGGCAGAAAAACGATGACCGTACCACATACAATATGATATATGTAGACGGCAAATCCGGCGTGTCTTATGGCAAACGCTTCAACGTAACAGGTATAACCCGTGACAAAGAATATGACCTGACTAAAGGAAACTCAAATAGTAAGGTTCATTACTTTACAGCGAACCCGCAGGGAGAGGCGGAAGTAATCACTATAACATTGTCGCCAGGTAGTAAGGCAAGGATAAAAGTTTTAGACTTCTATTTTGAAACCCTGGAAATAAAAGGACGAGGTGCGCAGGGTAACCAGGTGACCAAATACCCTATACGCAGTATCAAGCTGAAAGAGAAAGGGCGCTCTACCCTTTCAGGGCAAAAGATATGGTATGACGATACCCTGGGCAGGTTGAATAAAGATGGTAATGGTATGCTGCTGGGCAGCTTCATGCCTGAGGAAAAGATTATAGCGTTTTACAGAGACGGGAGCTACGAACTGACAGACTTTGAACTAACTAACCGATACGAAATTGACGACCTGGTACGCATAGAACTATTTAACCCTGAGCGGATTGTAACCGCAGTATATTGGGACAAAAAATCGGGCAATTTCTATGCGAAACGGTTCAAAATCGAANNTGTTTATAAAAGAAGGCGAGGGTAACTATCTTGAATTTGTGACAACAAAACCTGAGCCTGTGCTGATTTTGAAAACCGGTAAAAAGAAATCGGAACTAACAGAAGAAACATTTGCCGCGCATGAACAAATAGATATTACAGGCTGGCGAACAGTAGGCACAAAAATAGGTGATAATACACTAAAAGAAGTATCGATGGAGGTACATGAAGAGGGGGCTGATGATGAAGCGCCAACACTTTTTTAACAGCGATACATAATTAAAATTAACTATCTTTACGGGATTATTCGCGTGGAGAGCTGATACAGAAAAATGAAAAAAACGGAATTGGAAATAGTCGCATTATCGCACAGTATTACCCAGACACATTCATATGCGGTTGTTTTAGGTGAGATTAACGGTTTGAGGCGCTTACCAATAGTAATAGGAGGTTTTGAAGCACAGGCTATAGCTGTTGCCCTGGAGCGTATGCAACCCAGCAGACCACTCACACACGACCTCTTTGCCAATATGATGTCAACTTTTGACATAGAATTGACAGAAGTAATCATATACAAACTCGAAGAAGGCATATTTTTTGCAAAGCTTGTATGTAGCCACAATAATGATGTAATAGAAATAGACTCCCGTACNNGTACTTCTGACGCATTGGCACTGGCGGTAAGAACCGGATGCAGAATTTTTACGTATGAGAATATACTGGATGCGGCAGGATTATTCCTTGATCCTTCTGAAACCACCAGCGAACAGGAGAGTAAGGAAGCAAAGGAAGTTGGTTACACCTCCCCCTCGTCCCAGGAAAAAGAATTGGGAGACATGAGCCTGGATGAGTTAAAAACTTTGCTGCACCAGGTACTGGAACAGGAAGACTATGTACGTGCAATTCCCATTAGGGACGAGATAAATAAAAGAACTAAACAATAATTAACATTTACGAATACGAAAAAGTAATAAATGTCACATTCTGAGCAGTCAGAATCAACTAATTTTATAATAAACAGGTATTAATGAAGAGATTTTTTGCAATTGCCCTGCTGACCGGCGGAATGATTTCAGGTGCGACAAGCGTACAGGGCCAGAATAGAGTTTGCGGTAATGATTTGCTGATGCAGGAAACGATGAATGATCCTGCAGCAAATGACAAAATGCAGGCATATTTTGAACAATACGATGCTGAGAATAAATTAATGGCTGAGCAAAACGCAAGGTCTGCATCTAAAGGCACGGCAGAATACGTAAAAGTAGTAATACCTCTTGTATTCCATATAGTGGCAACCCAAACTCAGATTGACCAGCTTGGAGGAACTGCCGGCATTACAGGCCGAGTAAACAGCCAAATATCAGCAATAAACGAAGATTTCAGCGCAAGCAACATTGACATTTCTAACGTACCGGCTGCATTTCAGTCGCAAGTAGGCAAGGCAAATATAGAATTTGCATTAGCTAAGCGAGACCCACAGGGAAAAGCTAAATGGGGCATTGTATATGAAATAAAAGACCCTTCCTTCACTGGTTTTGCTGCGCATGATTACAGCGTAAAACGTAAAATACAGGGAGGCTCTGACCCTTGGGATAATACCAAATACCTGAACGTTTGGGTAACACTCATCAAGGCAGGAGGAACAGGCCAAGGGCAAGTATTAGGCTATGCATTTAATAATGTTTATGCACAACAACAATATGGAGATCCGAACTTTGGCGGTGTAGTAATGCACTACCTTACACTAGGCAGGCGCACCAGCATCATGCAACAATTCTATACACAGGATACTGACAAAGGACGCACCCTCACTCACGAATTAGGTCATTACTTTAACCTTTGGCATATCTGGGGAAAATCAACTCCTTCCGGTCAAAAAAGCTGCATAGATGATGACGGCATACAGGATACACCCCTTCAGGAAGAGTCAAATACTACTTGCCCCTCAGGGCCACAGTTAAACTGCCCCAGCGCTCCCCATCCCGGTGGTGAGATGTACATGAATTTTATGGACTATTCAGGAGATGATTGTATTATCATGTTCTCTCAGGGACAGGNNAACTCAAAACCCAGAACTCACATTATGGCCAACCGACCTGCCGGCTGTAGAATATAATAACAAAGTTGAAGTAGGCCCGAATCCCAATGGTGGAAAATTCGACATTTACTTCTTTGACAAGTACGATCGCCTGGATAATATTACAATAACTAACCACGTTGGCCAGATTGTAAAACATATAGAAGTTACAGACCAGCAACAAATGAGCTACAATATTGACATAACAGGTGTAGCTGCCGGTATGTATATCGTGCAATTGAACTTTGAGAACGGAACAATAAACAAAAAAGTAGCGATACAATAATGAAGAGACAGAGCAGTGCAGCTGAGTTGATACAGTTATCAGGATTAGATAAGGACTTAAAAAACATTGCAGAGAAAGTCATCCATAAAGAACGCCTTACCCCAGCGGAAGGCGTTCTGCTTTTTGAAAAAGCAGAGGTAGGTTATTTGGGGACATTAGCCAACCATGTAAGGGAACAACTGCACGGTGACAAAGTATACTTCAACAGGAACTTCCATATAGAGCCTACCAATGTATGTGTGTTCACCTGCCACTTCTGCTNNACAGAGGTACACATTGTTGGCGGCGTGCACCCCAAAATGAACCTGGAGTTCTTTTGCGAAGTAGTTAGTAAGATAAAGGCAATGCGCCCGGACCTTCATATAAAAGGCTTTACAGCCGTTGAGTTGGACTATATGTTCCGCAAGGCAAAATTGAGTGTGAGGGATGGTATGCAAAAGTTCAAAGAAGCGGGTTTACAATCATTGCCGGGTGGTGGCGCTGAAATATTTGCACCTGAAATACGCAACGAGATATGCGCAGATAAAGTAGATGGCGATGGTTGGCTGGAGATACACAAAACAGCACATCAACTGGGTATGCACAGTAACGCAACTATGCTGTATGGCCATATTGAAAAATATGAACACCGTATAGACCACATGGAAAGGCTGCGTAGCTTACAGGATGAAACCAGTGGCTTCAACTGCTTTATCCCGCTCAAATTCAGGAATATGGATAACGACATGTCGCATATCAGCGAGGTTTCGCTTATTGAAGACATGCGCCTGTACGCCATTTCCAGGTTGTATATGGATAACTTCCGCAACCTGAAAGCCTACTGGCCCATGCTGGGCAGGCAGTCTGCACAAATGACATTATCATTCGGGGTTAATGACCTTGACGGTACTATTGATGACACAACGAAGATTTACTCTATGGCTGGTTCAGAAGAACAAACGCCATCTATGAGGACGGAAGAGTTGTGTGACCTGATTGTTTCTGCAGGCAGAATACCCGTAGAAAGGGACACTGTGTACAATGAACTGAAAGTATATGAAACTGTAGCTTAACACAGCTACTCTTCGTAGAAATCAAGGTCGCGGCCAAAAGTTTCGGGAATCAAAGCCACAGCAACAATGCTGATGAACATTACTACCACACCGGTGATAATACCCGCATTGATATAACTAAAACTTACCTGCAGGCTTTCAAACAGGAAACCAATACCTACCAATGCACCACGTACCATATTAGGTATTGTGGTGGCAGCAGTAGCTCTCAGGTTAGTACCAAACTGCTCTGCCCCCATAGTTACGAATATAGCCCAGAAACCTGTGCCAAAACCCAACAGTGCGCAAATGAGATACATGGTAGTAGCACTACTACCCTGCCCCTGCAGGAAATAAAGGACTACACCAAGAATAGNNAGGCCGTAAAAAACATATAGTGCTTTCTTCCTGCTCTTAAGCGCCTGGCTAAGCAAACCTATAAGTATATCCCCGATAGATATAGCCACATAAGCATACATTACAGACTTGCCCGGATTTATCTCCTGCGATATACCGAACGCCTTGCCGAACTCACGTGAAAACATTACAAGTATGCCCACTACGTACCATGTAGGCAAACCAATAAGGATACTGAGCATATATTTTTTGAACCGTTCTCCACTAGTAAAGAACATCAGGAAATTCCCCTTAACCACTTTCGCCCCTT
>DINJ01000152.1:6277-19728 GCA_002423665.1 Bacteroidetes bacterium UBA5543
CCTGCCACGCTTATCGCCCATTACGCCCCATATTATGCCACCTATAAGCAAACCTGCCATCTGGTATTGAGCCAGTTTAAGGCCTTCGCTTGCCATTGCAGCATCATCCAATCCGAGACTACGAAGGCTTTCAACCCTTACTATTCCAAACAGCAGCAGGTCGTAAATGTCAACAAAGTAACCTAATGCTGCTACCAGCACGGGAATACTGAAGATAGATATTTGGCGGGCGTTGCTCAATGTATAGCCACTATACGTTTTCCGGCTTTTTCTTGTGGAAGAACATTTTGAAGATAACAGGCGCGGTAGTCACAACAATCNNACCCACTCATTTTCCCCGAGGAAATAACCTGCAAGTATCATGCTGGTTACCCATAACACGCAACCGATATAGTTGTATAAAATAAATGTTTTTCTATCCATTTTCACAATACCGGCTACAATTGGAGCGAACGTACGTACGATTGGCAGAAACCTGGCAAGGATAATAGCAGCACCACCACGCTTGTCGTAAAACTCCTTTGCCTGCAATATATGTTTTCGTTTAAAAAGGAATGTATCCCGTTTCTCAAAAAGCAATGGCCCGGTCTTTCGCCCAAACCAATAACCAACTGCGTTACCTATAACACCGGCAAAAATGATCAACACGATCCAGTACAAAAGATTAAGAAAGTCGTTGCCAAACGGATTCTGAGAGTTGGCAATCATCAGGCCTGTAACAAATAACAAAGAGTCGCCGGGTAAGAAAAAGCCGACAAACAAACCTGTTTCGGCAAAAATGATAAAGGCAACCAGGTACAATCCACCATACTGAGTAACAAAAGCCGCCAGTTTTTCGGCATCCATCAACTCTTTGAAAATTTCTATAAGGTCCTGCATGTGTATCAATTAGCGCGTGAAAATAGGCATTTTAGCGCAATAATGCAGCTAAGGTTCGGTCAATATTCCAGCCTGTCCTTCAATGAGGTGTTGCCTTGCAGGCCACCCGTATGTATACATAATATACGGGCTCCGGGCTGGTATAACCCACCCTGTATTCGTTGCCTTATGCCATACATCATTTTAGCAGTGTACACCATATCCAGCGATATATTATTTTCTTTATAAAACTCATTCATAAACAGGACCAGTTCTTCAGTATGCTTCCCGAATCCTCCGAAATGCCAGTCGTCAAAAATCGTAAAGTTTCTCCTGTCTGTATACCTGCTTATCTCTTCCTGCAGGTATTTTCCTCCTTTCATAGGTGCAAATCCTAAAATCCTGACATTATCCCCAACTCCATCTACTACACCACATAATGTAGAGCCGGTACCTACCGATACAGCCACATGTGTGTACCGTTCCGGTATCAACCCTGCAATCTCTTTTGCACCTTTTCGCCCGTATTCGTTAGCGCCCCCTTCGGGTATAAACATTGGATTGTTGAATCGGACTGATAACTCAGCTAACCAGTCATTGTCATATTTACGGGCGTAGTCTTCATGGCTTACAAATACCGGTTGCATCCCATTATCTATACAGAACCTGAGCGTAGGGGTCAGTTCTTTTTCGGCATAGGTTCCTTTAATAACGCCGATTGATTTAAGGCCTGATATATTTGCCATAGCGGCAGTTGCTGCCAGGTGGTTGGAATACGCACCTCCGAAAGTCAATATTGAATTTATACCATGGTCTCGGCAGAATGCAATGTTGTATTTCAGCTTATACCATTTGTTGCCCGATACATGTTGATGTATAACATCCAGGCGAAGCATAGCTACTTCAGCAACTTTCCCATGATACCAGTCACGTGAAAGTTCCTGTATATACGGCTCCTGGTCAGGGGTTATATCCATATTCCTTCAGGTAATTTTCATTATCCCTCCATTTGGGCCTTACTTTCACAAACAGTTCAAGGTGTACCTTACCCTGCACAAATTCCTCTATAGCTTTTCGCGCGTTGATACCCAGTTGTTTTATCATACTACCCTTCTTGCCTATCATTATTATCTTCTGTGTTTCGCGGCTGACTATTATTGTGGCCTTAATAACAATAAGGGCAGTTTTCTCCTCAAATGCATCTATTATCACCGCAGTATGATACGGTATTTCTTCATGGTATAATTCATATATCTGCTGCCTGATGAGCTCGCTGACGAAGAAACGTACCGGCCGGTCAGACATGCTGTCGTCAGGATAATAGGGGAACCCTTCGGGCAGGTGAGTAAGTACAACGGGTAATATCTTATCTATACCCGTATTGTTTCTGGCGGAAACAGGTAATATCGTCCAATTGGGGTACTTACCCTCAAACTGTTTTTTGTGTTCGGTTATTTCAGCTTCATTTTTCAGCAGGTCAGTTTTATTCAGTAGCAATACAACAGGTACTTTAAGATTAAGCGAACTCGCTATTGCTTCAAAATTTTCGATGGGCTCGGTAATATCGTGCATCAGTATTGCCACATCAGCATCTTCCAGTGCCGACTTGAGTTGCGCCATCATCTTCTGATGCAGTTTATACTTGGGTTCCAATATCACACCCGGAGTATCGGAAAAAACTACCTGGTAATTTTCATCGTTTAATATACCCACTATTCTGTGCCTTGTTGTCTGCACTTTGGCTGATGTTATAACCAACTGTTCGCCCAGCAAAGCATTGAGCAGCGTGGATTTACCAGCATTGGGTGCGCCGAAAATATTGACAAAACCTGATTTAAACTCTTCACTCATACAGTTTGTAAAAGTAATACGATAATAACCAATAAGATGAAATTTGTTAAATAAAGCAACTATTGTTTGTTTATTGTCAGTATCTATCCTATCTTTGCACCCTCACAGCGCGAGGTAGAGCAGCGGTAGCTCGTCGGGCTCATAACCCGAAGGTCACAGGTTCGATCCCTGTCCTCGCTACTAAATTCAGAAAGCCCCTTATTGGGGCTTTTTTGTCATGACATATACTGTCTACATACTATACTCAAAGCTACATGATACTATCTATGTCGGTTATACTTCTAATTTAATTAACAGGTTTGCCTCTCACAATAAACTCGGCAGAGACTGGACAAAACGATACAGGCCATGGATAGTTATATACTGCGCATGCTTTGACGATAAAGCCGATGCCTTAAAAAGAGAAAAGGAGTTAAAGTCTGGGCAAGGGAGGCAGTGGATCAGGAAAGCCATCCATGAACAACTACCTGTTTACGGGTATATTTTTATATAAAGCTCCTCGCGCTCATATCCGCCTGAGGCGGACACAGGTTCGATCCCTGTCCTCGCTACTAAATTCAGAAAGCCCCTTATTGGGGCTTTTTTTTATTTGCTTTGTTTTATACCCATACCTCATTACCAAACTCTATATTTTCTTAACCATTAGCAATCAAATAACAAAAAAAACATAGGTATTTACCTAAATTGCACTGTCAATTAAGGCAAAGAACATGAAAAGCACACTACTCATATTACTAACAACTGTACTGGCAGCTGCGGCATGCAATACCAACAACGTACGTGGTGACCTGAAGAACCGCCGTGAAATACTGCAGTCAACCAACTGGAAACTGGAGAGTGCTACTGCCAACGGAGGCGGCACATCATTTCCTAAATGCCAGGACGATAATTATTACAACTTTGAACCTGGTGGGACCGGCAGGTATGAAGAGGGGCTTGACAACTGCCTGGACAGTACCGGCACAGGTAATGCTCCTACTTATACCCCATTTATCTGGCAAATGACCGGAGACCTTCGTTATATCTACATTATGAATTACGGAGGCGACCCTGAAAAAAGGCTGGAATGGCAGGTAATAGATATGAACTTTGACGAACTGCTTGTGCGCCAAATGCTGATAGTAGATGGTATAGATGTGCGTTTGGACATGAGATATAAAGCCATCCCTAAATAATTCATAATTAACTCAATATCAAACACTTACACAAGAAACAAACACTTCTGTCAAATTTAACAGCAGGGGTGTTTGCTTTTTTGGCATAATTGTATAATATTGCAGTAATACAACATGAGGATAATGGGCAAAACCTTGTGCAAATTCACAACTGCGTTTCTTGGTATTATTGCATTATTGGCTTCGAGCTGCAACAGCAGCGAGGAATTGTTGTATCCCCAATCTTCTAAATTAGTTCACAGAAAAGGTAATATCCAGTTTATTGAAGATATGGATATGTCACCATCTGCCTCAAAACAGATAAAGGTAATTGCCGGAGATAAAAATCCTTCAACTCCCCCGGTGTTGTCTGACGAACTGACTCAGAAGTATGCTACTATGATTGGACTGATGCCTAAATCAATGTCCAACTACATACTCTACAAGTTTATCGATGACTGGTATGGTGTAAAATATACTTACGGCGGAACGGACAAATCCGGTATAGATTGCTCTGCTTTTGTACAAAAACTGTATGAAGAAGTATTCTGCACCGAACTGGTACGTACCGCCCGCGACCAGTTTCACTCCTGCCGCATGATATGGGATATTGACAACCTGATAGAGGGCGACCTGGTATTCTTCCGCACCCGTGGCAAGAGGATATCTCATGTCGGCATATACCTGGCAAATAATTTCTTCGTACATGCGTCTTCTACAGGCGGTGTCATGATCAGCAACCTGACTGAAGGCTATTGGTCAAAAAGGTTTGCAGGTGCAGGCAAAATCGCTAAGGGCGAAAAACAACTGCTGTAATCTCCTACTGGATTATCTTATGATTGTAACATGCTGTTGGCAGCAATGTACGCACTGCTCCATGCATGCTGAAAATTAAATCCGCCTGTAATACCATCTATATCCAGTATCTCACCTGCAAAATACAAGCCCGGCACTACCCTGCTTTCCATAGTTTGCGGGTTTACTTCTGCAAGTGTTATACCTCCGCTGGTTACAAACTCTTCCTTGAACGTTGTTTTGCCCTGTATATGGTATTCATCGGCTATAAGTGTCTGCACTAGTTTATTCTGTGCCTTCGCAGGCATCTCGCCCCATTTCACACTTTCTTCTATGCCGCATTGCTTTAGCATATATTCCCACAGGCGGCGGGGCAGGCCAAAGGGATTTTTATGATGCATGTACTGTTTGCCCATGTCTTGTCTCAGTCCCACAAATTGCTCCCTGACATCCTGTTCAGTAATCTCCCCTAACCAATTCACCAGTATTTTGAAATCGTACCACCGGTCGTGCAACTCGCG
Organism: Bacteroidetes bacterium UBA5543; assembly: GCA_002423665.1. Classification (GTDB taxonomy): domain Bacteria; phylum Bacteroidota; class Bacteroidia; order Chitinophagales; family Chitinophagaceae; genus UBA5543. The sequence continues at coordinate 11,457 of DINJ01000152.1, forward strand.
GGCACCCCAAGCCGAACAACGTAAAACCACAGGCCCGCTCAATCCCCAGTGTGTTATCAGCAATGGCCCTTTTTCAGATATTTTGGTTCCCTGTATTCTCACGCCAGCTTCTTCTACACTCAACCCCATCAATTCCGTAATAGGATGTTTAGGCATATTGAATGTAAACAATGACGGAACAGGTTCCTGTATGGTATGTCCTGTTTCTTTCAACCAACTAAACTGCTCAGTTTTGGGGAAACCACCACAGGCAATCAAAACTTTATCGGCGGAATAGATACTCTCATCAGCAAAGTGTAGTATCAATTGTTCACCAGAACGTTCAATTCTTTTAACAGCCTTGCCATATCTCACTTGTACTTTATTTTGTTGTAATTGCTGCCATATACAATCTACAATTGTTTGCGACTCATCGGTTACAGGAAACATCCTACCATCATCTTCGGTTTTAAGTTCTACACCTCTCTGCTGAAACCAATCAATAGTATGCTGCGGAGTAAATTCGTACAGTGTCTTTCGCAGGAACCTTTGTCCACGCGGATATTTTTTAAGTAACTCAGGTATATCAAAGCAAGCATGGGTTACATTGCACCTGCCACCACCGGAAACCTTAACTTTCTGCATCACCTTGTTGCTCTTCTCAAACACCACCACTTCCCTGCCCGGTGCATAGGGTATGTTAGCCGCAGCAAAGCACCCTGCCGCACCTGCACCAATAATCGCTATCCGCATCAGGAAACAGTTTTAAACTGGGCCTCTACTACGGCTATCGCCACCATATTCACTATCTGGCGCACAGAACTGCCTAACTGCAATACATGCACCGGCTTCTTCAACCCCAGCAGTATCGGACCTACGGCCTCAGCTCCACCTAATTCCTGCAGCAGGTGGTAAGCTATATTACCCGCAGACAGGTTAGGGAATATCAGCGTATTAGGCGACTCATCCACAAGGTCAGAGAAAGGATAGTTTTCACGCAGCAGATCTTTATTGAAAGCTACCCCTGCCTGCATCTCTCCATCTATCACCATTTCAGGATGTTGCTCTCTGATTCGTGCTACTACGTTTCTTACCAGGTTAGCTTCAGGCGATGGTGTTGCACCAAAGTTGGAATAAGATAACATGGCCACCCTTGGCTTAATATTAAATTGCTCCACAGCACGCGCCGTTTGCAGGGTAATATCTATCAGTTCTTCTTCGGTTGGATTGAAATTGATAGTTGTATCCGCGAAAAAGAGCGGGCCTCTTTTTGTCAGCATCATATACATGCCAGCCACGCGTTTTGCTGTTTCATGTGTACCGATTATCTCCAGCGCAGGGCGCAACGTATCGGGGTATTGACGTGTGAGGCCCGATATCAGCGCATCAGCCTCTCCCTGGTCCACCATCATACAGCCAAAATAAGGTCGTTCACGCATGGCCTTTTTAGCCTCGTACAGGTTGTAACCCCGGCGTTGGCGTTTTTTGAAAAATAACTCACCATACAACTCACGTTTATCGTTGGTACTATCGCTGCGCGGGTCCAGTATTTCTACATTGCTGAGTTGTATTTTATTATCAGCTATCAACTTTTTTATTTTCTTCTCTTCACCCAATAGTATAGGTATGGCTATACCTTCATCCTNNCATCCTTAACTATTTGTGCAGCCTTCAGCACTTTCAGGTTTTCCGCCTCGGCAAACACCACCCGCTTGGGTTGCTGCTTGGCCTTGTTGATAACCCAACGTAGTATATTGTCACCACCGCCCAAACGCTTATACAATTCTTCCCTGTAAGCGTCCCAGTCAGTTACCGGCATACGGGCTACACCGCTATCCATTGCCGCCCTTGCCACCGCGGGTGCCACTGTCACCAGCAGTCGCGGGTCTATAGGTTTGGGTATGATGTACATAGNNTTATTCACCTGGTTGGGATAGTCGCTCCTGCCCGTAGCCATAATAGCATCCGGGCGTGCCTCCATTGCATCCTCATAGGCAATTTCAGGATCAGGATTGGCTAAGGCAAAAATGATAGGTTTTTCACCCATACCTTTTATCATCTCTTTATTCAATAGGTTGCCTTTTGAGAGACCTATAAACACATCCGCACCGTGCAATGCATCTTCCAGGGATATGTCTTTTCCCGCCTGTGCGAACTGTTGTTTATACTCATCCTGGTCATCGCGCGAGGTGGTTATCAACCCTTTACTGTCGAACATATACATGTTCTTCACATTAGCCCCTAGTGCCAGGTATATTTTGCAGCAGGATATAGCAGAAGCCCCTGCACCACTGATAACTATCTTTACTTTGGCGATATCCTTGCCTAAAAGTTCTAAAGCATTCAGCAATGCCGCACCCGAAATGATTGCCGTACCATGCTGGTCATCGTGCATAATTGGGATCTGTAACTCCTGCTTCAGGCGCTTTTCTATCTCAAAACATTCCGGGGCTTTGATATCCTCCAGGTTGACACCGCCAAATGTAGGCTCCAACGCCTTTACTACCCGGCAAAAAGCGTCCACATCTGTCACATCCAGCTCTATATCAAACACATCAATATCCGCGAATATTTTGAACAATACCCCCTTCCCCTCCATAACGGGTTTTGAAGCCAAGGGGCCTATGTTGCCCAGTCCCAGCACGGCTGTACCATTGCTGATAACGGCTACCAGGTTGCCACGGGCTGTGTATTTGTATACATCATCAGGATTTTCATGTATTTCCTTACAGGGCTCGGCTACACCCGGTGAATATGCCAACGCCAGGTCGCGCTGGGTTTTCGTTTCCTTTGTGGGTACTACTTCTATCTTTCCCGGCCTGCCTTTCGCATGATATTCCAGCGCATCTTCCTTTCTTATTAAACTTGCCATGTAACCCTGCTCTTTGATTTTTTAGGAACATCTAAGTTACAAAAATACAGTTGTGACGTACCGATATGTACACATTTTTCAGGCTATTACTCATGCCGTTTATATGTTAACCTATGTATAAAACAACCTCTGCCTATATAAGGTGTACCCCTAAAAATGTAAATTGCGGAACGATGGATGAGAAACCAAGGCGTAAACGGGATTTACTCAAAAAGCTGAATGACAACTACCGCGTAGTGTTCATCGACGATGAATCGCTGGAAGAGGTTGTTTCATTCAAACTTACTATGCGCAAGCTGTATATCATCATCAGTACTCTTTTTGTTATCGTGGCCATTGCCACGGTGGCCATCGTGGTGCTCACCCCGGTTAAATATTATATACCAGGCTATGCGGGTGGCAAAACCCGCCTGGAGGTGGTAAAACTCAAGCAAAACGTCGATTCCCTCTCCGACTTGGTAGCCGCACAGGAGAAATACCAGGAAAACCTGCGTAACGTCATATCCGGCAATATGAAGACCCCACTGGACACAACCATGCTGGACCTGAAAAAGACCCGCCAGGAAGAAATAAACAGCCTGCTGCCCGCCTCGGGAGAACTAATGAAGCAGGCAGCCCGCAGCGTAAAAAAAGACAAAGAAAAAAGCGGACAATAGCCCTGCAAATCAAATTTTACAGTAATTTAACCCTCCCTTATGAATAACGGGAAAAATAATATGATGCGCTATGCGGGGCTGGCAGGACAGCTGATGGGCACCCTTGCCGCTGCTACCTGGCTGGGCTGGTTTTTAGACAAAAAAACCGGATGGAAGTTTCCCTTATTCATCATAATATTGCCTTTCATCGCTTTGGTCTATTCCCTGTGGAAGTTGATTAAAGAGGTGGACAAACCGAAGAAATGAAAAAAACATTTGTAGCGTCTTTAGTATCTGTGTTCATTGTTCTGTCAGCAGTATTTTACTGGCTGAGGACGATAGCACCTGAGTATGACTTCGCTGCACTGATGACAGGAAACTTTGTAATGGCATTATTAGCCATTGTTAGTTTTTTACTCGTCACCAAACAAATGCACAGCAAACCCAACGCATTTGTAAGAGGTGTTTACGCTTCTTCTTTTTTGAAACTGTTTGTGTGCATGGTTGCAATAGTTGCATACGCCCTCATCAAGAAGCCTGATGTACACAAGCCATCACTCTTTGCATTGTTTGGCATATACGCAATTTACTCTGCAGTANNAAAATAAGATGAGTAAGAAAGAAACGCCGCTATATCAACTGCAACAGTTCCTGCCACCTGATACATTTCAGATAGTAGCACCTTACTTTAAAAAATACACGATTCATCTGACGCTTACCCGTGACCGAAAAACAGTACTAGGCGATTATCGTGAACCCACTCCGCAACACCCGTACCATCGCATTACGGTGAACGTGAACCTGAATATGTATAACTTCCTCATCACGCTGGTGCACGAAATGGCGCATATGGTAACGCACGCCCACTTCGACAGGAAAGCTGCAGCGCATGGTGTAGAATGGAAAACGCAGTTCAGGCATATGCTGATGCCTTTTATCGGCAAGAAGATTTTTCCGGCAGACATTGAAAGGGCGCTGATAAAATACATGCACAACCCCAGTGCCAGCACCTGTTCCGACCACGATTTGTATAAGGCATTATACAACTACGACATACGCAAACCAGGTCATATGCTGGTGTGCGACCTGGAGCCAGGCCATTGGTTCCAGATAGAAGACGGTCGAATATTTGAAAAGCTGGAACAACTGCGTACACGCAGCAAGTGCAAAGAAATAGGCACCCGCAAGAAATATCTCTTCCCGGGTATATACGAGGTGAAGCGTGTAAGGCGCCAGCGTCAACAAATTGCATAACCAAGTATCCCCCGTTTTTTCACCCTTCGTTACATTATCATTTAGCTGTATGAAATGGCCTGAATAGTTACATTTGCATTTCAAAAAATTTAAATAATGAACTTTAAATCTGGTTTATTAGCAGGCGCTGTTGTCATAGCATTGGCATCGTGCCAGCAAAAACAAGAGGATAACACTGCTTTCAAATTCATTGACCCGGCAAATATGGACACTGCCGTTAGCCCGGGCGAAAACTTCTTCCTGTACGCCAATGGCGGATGGTTGAAAAACAATCCCATCCCTGAATCAGAAACACGCTGGGGCTCTTTCAACTTGTTGATAGAAAGTAACAGGGAAAAATTAAAGGAATTGCTGAATGAGGCAGCTAGAACAAAAGCTGAAAAAGGTACAGCCGAACAAAAAGTGGGTGATTTCTACAAAAGCGGGATGGACAGTAACGCTGTTGATAAAGCAGGGCTGACACCACTAAACGATATACTTGCCCGTATAGACCATATACAGGACGCACACACGCTGGTAAAAGAAATAGCACAGCTGCATACACAAGGGTTATCCCAGGTNNTGTTACCCGACAAATAGCTCAACTATCACAAGGCGGCCTGGGCATGCCTGACAGGGATTATTATTTCAATAAGGATGAGCGTTCTGCCAAAGTAAGAGATGCATATAAAGCCTATGTGGTAAAAATGCTGGGTATGATGGGTATGGACGAAGCTACAGCTACCAAAACCGCAACGGGCATATATGCGCTGGACGAAAAACTGGCGGCTGCGTCCATGACACGTACGGAAATGCGTGACCCTTACAAGCTATACAACAAGTTCAGTATTGAGGGATTGAACCAAATTACACCTGGTTTGGACTGGACTATTATACTGACAGATATGAAAGTGGCTGGTGAAGACAGCCTGATTGTAGCCACGCCGGCATTTATGACTGAAGTTAGTACGCAAGTGAAAAACACGCCAATAGACGTATGGAAAAACTACCTGAAATTTCATGTTGTAAATGATATGGCACCCTACCTGAGCAGCAACTTTGACAATGCACATTTTGATTTTTATGGAAAAGCAGTAGGAGGACAGAAAGAGCAAAAACCAAGATGGAAAAGAGTGCAACAGGTGGTAGATGGCAGTATAGGTGAATTGGTGGGGAAAACATACGTGGACAAATATTTCAAACCNNAACCTGAAGCCAAACAACGTATGCTGGACCTGGTAAATAACCTGCAGGAAACATACCAGGACAGGATTATGCGCCTGGACTGGATGTCGGATGCTACTAAGCAAAAAGCCATAGCAAAACTGAACACTTTCGTAAAGAAAATAGGCTATCCTGACAAGTGGAGGGATTACAGCAAACTCGAAATAACAGGTGACAATTATACACAGAACATCTTTGCTTCTTCCGCTTTTGATTATGACTACATGGTGAATAAACTTGGTAAACCTGTTGACAAATCAGAATGGTATATGACACCACCCACTGTGAATGCATATTACAATCCAGCATTCAACGAAATCGTCTTCCCTGCGGGCATACTGGCATATCCTTTCTTTGAGCAAGATGCAGATGATGCTATCAACTACGGAGGTATAGGTGGCGTGATAGGCCATGAAATGACGCATGGCTTTGACGACCAGGGCGCGAAATATGATGCTGACGGCAACTTGAAAAACTGGTGGACAGAAGAAGACGAAAAAAGCTTCAAGGCGAAAACGGGCGTGGTGGTTGACCAGTTCAACAGCTACACAGTACTGGACACAGTACATGTAAACGGACAATTGACGCTTGGTGAAAATCTGGCTGACCTGGGCGGACTGGCAATAGCTTATGAAGCATTCCGGAAAACAGAGCAATATAAGAAAGGAGAAAAGATAGATGGTTTTACACCTACGCAGCGTTTCTTCTTAAGCTGGGCACAGGTATGGAGGGCTAAAGCTACAGACGAGACTATGGCCAACCGCATCATCACTGACCCCCACTCTCCTGCTGAATGGCGCACCAACGGACCGCTCAGCAATATGCCTGAGTTTTACGAAGCTTTCAACATAAAAGAGGGTGACAAAATGTGGCGAGCAGATAGCATACGTGCTAAAGTTTGGTAGTCGGTTTATCAATCAACATACTCATAAAAAAAGCCATCCGCCTGAGGCGGATGGCTTTTTTTATGACCGCAACAACTATACCACAATTACTTGTTTCAGTCATACTCTTCAATTATTACAACCCATTTACAAAAGAAAAAATTATTGTAATGAAACTGTAGATAAGCAGTCATGCGACAGCCATATTCATATTAGCTGAATAAATTTTTATGGAAAACATCTGAGATTTACTTCAGAAGATAAGGATATAAGAATAGTAAGATAGAAATCGGGCCGCCTTTCCAGGCGGCCTTATTGTTCCGTTGATAACCGTATAAGCCACAGCTATACACTTGTATGAATTAATCAATATAAGATTACCTTTGCGCATCCTTATGAAAAGGCTTGGCAGAAAATATTTGGATGCATATATGGGACTGTCACCATCTGCATGGTGGCTGTCAGTTGTAATGCTGGTGAACAGGATGGGAACGATGGTGCTCCCGTTCATGACACTGTATATGACTGAAAGCCAGGGTGTGTCTATCAGTAAAGCCGGCCTTGTAATGACGGTGTTCGGGCTAGGCGCTATATGCGGTGCATTCTTAGGAGGGAAACTGACTGATAAATTCGGCTTCTATTATATCCAGTTGTTCAGCCTGTTTGGCGGTGGTATTATGTTCCTTGTATTAAGCCAGGTGCACGACTACAATGCCATATTGGTAACGACCTTCATCCTCAGCTTTGTGAATGAGGCCTTCCGCCCGGCCAATGCATCGGCAATAGCACATTTCAGCAAGGAGAGCAATCGAACACGCTCGTTCTCACTCAATAGGTTAGCCATCAACCTGGGTTGGGCTATAGGTGGTTCTGTTGGTGGGTTTGTTGCCAGCAAGAGTTATTACCTGCTGTTCTGGATAGACGGGTTGACCAACATTGGTGCGGCTGTACTGCTGTGGCTGCTACTTGCGCCCTCAAAGAATAAAGNNAAAAAAACCGGAACCATACACCGGCCCTGTAAAAACAGCTTACCAGGATAAACCTTACCTGGTATTTATTGTATTGAATACGTTGTTCGCCATCTGCTTCTTCCAGACATTCACTACTATACCTATCTACTTCAAGCAAGACTTGCTTTTGCAGGAAAACCAGATTGGAATAATTATGGCGGTAAATGGCTTGCTGATAGGCATACTGGAAATGGTAATAGTACACAAGCTGGAAAGCAAAGGAGGCATATTAAGCAATATTATACGTGGTGTATTCCTTGTTGCATTGGCATTCGCTACGCTCAACCTGATGCCGGGGATGTTCTCGTTGGCAATGGTATTTATCATATTCCTGACGATTGGCGAAATGGTGGGCATGCCATTCATGAACACCTACTGGATAGACCGCGCCAATAACAGCAACCGCGGACAATACGCAGCATTATACACTATATC
>DINJ01000001.1:0-246 GCA_002423665.1 Bacteroidetes bacterium UBA5543
CCTGCCCTGCCCCTGATGGGGAGGAAATGATAGCCAGCAATGCCCTGATACGGCCGTTGTCCAGTTTTTCAAATATATCATCCAGCAGCAGCATGGGGCGGCTGCCTTGTGTTTGCTCCAGGTAGGTGTACTGCGCCAGCTTCAGGGCAAAGAGGAAACTTTTCTTCTGCCCCTGCGAGGCGTACTGTTTCAGCGCCAGCCCGTCCAGGGTAAAATCCCAGTCGTCGCGGTGTATGCCTTTCAGGG
>DINJ01000001.1:323-5534 GCA_002423665.1 Bacteroidetes bacterium UBA5543
AATTTGCGCCGCTGCTCACTGCTGCCGTTCAGTAGTTCCAGGTCGTCGGGCGCTATCATCACGGCGGCGTATTTGCCTATATGGTCGGTTACCTTCTCATACTCCACCCCGTTGGCAGCCACTTCTTTTTTGCCCTGCTGCCACTTGCAGCTTACCAGTTCCTCCCCTTTTTCCTGCTCAAACTCGCCCGCAACACGAAAACCATCCGTTCCGCTCATGGCCGTATTCTGCTGATAGGCGCTGAAATAGCTCTTCGTATAACATAAATAGTATATAGCATCCAGCAGATTGGTTTTGCCGCTGCCATTAGGGCCTGTAATGCAGGTAATTCGCTCACTNNTTATAATTTCGCACAAATTTAAACAATCAGTGCAGAAGACCCCATTCGGTAAAGAGACATATTTATACTGGTATGAGATCATGCTGTTGATGCGCCGTTTTGAAGAAAAAGCGGGGCAACTGTACGGACAGCAAAAAATACGCGGTTTCTGTCACCTGTACATAGGCCAGGAGGCGGTTGCCGCCGGGTGTATGACAGCTATCAGGGACGATGACAATATGATAACTGCCTACCGCGACCACGGTTTGGCTATAGCTAAAGGTATTCCCGCTAAAGAGTGTATGGCTGAACTGTATGGCAAGGCTACAGGCTGTACCAAGGGCAAGGGCGGTAGTATGCACTTCTTCAGCAAAGAGAAAAGGTTCTTTGGCGGCCACGGTATAGTGGGTGGCCAGATAGGCCTGGGTGCGGGTATTGCTTTCGCTGATTATTACAGTGGTAACGACAGGGTGACCATCTGCTTCTTTGGCGATGGTGCTGCCCGCCAGGGTATCCTGCACGAAACCTTCAATATGGCTATGCTTTGGTCATTGCCTGTTGTGTTCATTTGCGAAAACAACAAATACGCAATGGGCACATCGGTAGAGCGTACCAGCAAAACGCTGGAAATAGCTAAACTGGCCGATGCTTATGATATGCCGGGCGATACAGTAGATGGTATGAAACCGGAAGAGGTACACAAAGCAATAGAGCGTGCAGTAAAACGCGCACGCGAAAAAGGCGGCCCTACCCTGCTGGACATCAACACCTACCGCTACCGCGGGCACTCTATGAGCGACCCTGCTAAATACCGTACCAAAGAAGAGGTAGAAGAGTATAAGGAGAAAGACCCCATCAACGTAGTACTGAAAACAATCATGGACAATGGCTGGGCTACAGAAGATGAAATAGAGCAAATCAACGAAAAAGTGAAGATGGAAGTACAGGAGTGCGTTGACTTTGCCGAAGAAAGCCCATGGCCTGATGAAAGTGAGGTATATAAAGATATTTACGTAGAAGACGACTACCCGTATATAACCGATTAATTTTCAACTTAACTAAAAACGATACACGCAAAACACCTGTAAGGTATACTTATGGCACATACTGAAGAAAAGAATCCGCTGGATAACCTGGTAAAAAAGTACGAAGCAAACAAAAAGCGTATCAATACCATAATAACTGTTGTACTGCTGGCCGTTGTTGGCGGACTGGCGTACACTGAACTGGTTCGCAAACCCAACCTTGAAAAAGCTGCTACAACAGTGGCATGGGCTCAACGCATGCTTGAGGTCGATTCATTTAACCTGGCCCTGAACGGTAACGCCGAACATCCGGGTTTCCTGAGTGTACAAAAAAAGTACAGCGGTACCCCTACGGCAAACCTGTGCAACCATTACATAGGCATATGTTACCTGCAAATGGGTGATTTTGACAAAGCCATCAAATACCTGGAAGATTTTAATGGTAAGGGCACTCAGCTTAGCTATGCTGCATGGGGAGCCTTAGGTGACGCTNNGCTTACATGGAAAAAGGCAATACTGAGAAAGGCGTACAGTATTACGAGAAAGCAACGGGAAACAAAGAAGACAAAGTGTTTACGCCCATGTTCCTATACCGCCTGGGTGTAGCATATGAAATGAGCAGCCAGTTTGAAAAAGCTCAAAATGCCTATAAAAGGATAAAAGATGAATTTCCACAGGCGCAGGTAGCACAGGATATAGACCGTCACCTGGCACGCGTGGGCTATATAGATTAAACAATTTTTACTGTATAATATTCATATCCCCTTTTTACCTTTACGGGCTGAAAAGGGGATTTTTCATTCATGGCAGAATCAAAACACAGCATATCATTACTGGACACAACCTCTCTCACTAAACTGGCAGGTGCCAGGGTAGCAATCGTATACACAGAGTGGAATGAAGCTATCGTAGCAGAGCAGATAGCCGGCGCAGAAAGAATATTGCAGCAAAACAATGCAGTGATTTCAGGCAAATATGCTGTACCGGGCAGCTTTGAAGTCCCTTTTGCCTGNNGCAAGCACCTGTACGAAACAACAAAATACCGGGATAGCGCCCCCGAAGCCATAATCGCTTTTGGCGCTGTGATACGTGGTGGCACACCCCACTTTGAATATGTATGTAAAGCTGTTACTGAAGGTATTACTCAACTGAACGTGACTATATCAATACCGGTTATATTCGGCATACTGACACTGGACACCATAGAACAGGCCTGGGAAAGGCTGGGTGGTGTGCATGGACATAAAGGAGAAGAGGCTGCCATCACCGCCCTGAAAATGATACAGTTTACCAGAAACAATAAGTAGACAGAAAGATGAGCAATAAGACACAAGTACAATTATTTATACCCTGCTTTGTAGATCAGCTTTATCCGGAAACGGGTATGAACATGGTGAAGGTGCTGGAGAAACTGGGCTGCGAAGTACACTATAACAGTAAGCAAACCTGTTGCGGCCAGCCTGCATTCAATGCCGGTTATTGGGATGAGGCCAGGTCTGTAGCTAAGAAATTTGTAGGAGATTTTAAAGGAGAAGGATATGTGGTAGGGCCCAGTGGCTCCTGTACAGGTTTTGTGAGGAACTATTACGACAGGCTTCTGGAAAACAGTTCTTCGCATGTTGGCGCACAGGCGTTAGGTAATAATATGTTTGAGTTCACCGAATTCCTGACGAAGGTATTGAAGGTGGACGATATAGGCGCCAGCCTGGATGGCAAAGCAACTTATCACGATGCTTGCGGTGCCTTGCGCGAATGTGGTATTAAAGCCGGTCCACGCAAACTATTGGAGCATGTAAAGGGGTTGGAACTGGTAGAAATGAAAGAATGTGAAACCTGCTGTGGTTTCGGAGGAACCTTTGCTGTGAAATACGAGCCCATCTCTATCGGCATGGCGCATACAAAGGTGCAGAGTGCCCTGGAAACCGGCGCTCAATATATGATAAGCACTGATGTTTCGTGCATGATGCATATACAGGGATATATTGACCATAATAAACTGCCAATACGCACTATGCATATAGCCGATGTGCTGGCCAGCGGATGGTAATACCACATGAACGCTTCAATCTCTGGCGGGTTTGTATTAATATTACTACATTGTAACTATTCATTGTGAAGTCTCGCTTAGTCATATTACTCTTCTCTATTGTTAGCTTTTACATCATTTGTAATACTTCAAAGAAATGGGAGTGGTGGGTATTTAAGTGGGACAAATCCGGGTATCACTTGTATCTCCCTGCTTTCTTTATATACAAAGACATCGCAAAGCTTGAGTTTTACAAATACATAGATGACGCCTACATGCCCACCGGCGACCTGAGAGAATATGAACTAAACCCGTTACCCAACGGCAATAAGGTCAATAAATACAGTATAGGTGTTGCCGTTCACGAAGCTCCGTTTTTTGTTGCAGCTCATTATGTCAACAAATACATAATAAAATATCCACCCGATGGATATAGTGTACCCTACCAATGGGGCGCTATTATCAGCAACCTATGCTGGGTGATAGCGGGGCTGTTCATTCTACGCCGTTTCCTCAGGCGGCACTACAGCGATACGATAACAGCCATTACACTCCTGGGCATAGCCTTCGGCACCAATTTGTATTACTACACTGTGTTTTCACCGGGCATGGCACACAGTTATTTATTCTTCGATTTTGCCCTCGTTCTTTATGCTACACACATGCTATACAGTACCCACAAGAGCAAGTATTATTATCTGCTGGGGTTAGCATTGGGATTGGTATGCATTACCCGTGTGTCAGACATGGTGATATTGCTGATACCCGTGTTGTGGGGAGTAAGCAATGCTAATGTATTATTGAACAGGCTTAAACAATGGGTACAGGACAGTCGCCATATTATCGGTGCGCTATTTGTATTCTTTTGTGTGGTAACGATACAGCTGGCGTACTGGAAACATGTGACTGGTAGTTGGATATATGATGGATATACAGATGAAGGTTTTGTATGGTCGTCACCGGCCATAATAAAAGGTTTATTCAGCTTCAGGAAAGGTTGGTTTGTATACACTCCGCTGGCACTGTTTATGGTCTTGGGTATTTTTAGTATGCGCAAACGCCATAGCCAATATATACCGGCTATTGTTATTTACCTGCTAGTAAACTTATATATCGTCTTCAGCTGGTGGAACTGGTGGTATGGCGGGGGATTCGGCGCCAGGGCATTGGCTGAAGCACTGGTGATAATGTCATTCCCCTTGGCCGCTTTGACAGAGCAACTGATAATTGGCAAACGAAAACTACTGATAGCTGCATCAGGAACGTTATTAGCACTACTCATTGCCCTCAATATGTTCCAGAGCTACCAAGCGTACAAAAACATTATACATTGGGACAGCATGACGCGCGGATATTATTTCCGGGTATTCTTAAAAACCAATGTATCAGAAGAAGACACAAAATACCTGATGCCCGAAGGCGAAAAATATGATGAGAATAAACAACGCCAGGACAATATCAGCAGTAAATAACTCNNTTCTTGCTGCCTCCACCACTATTACCTCCGCTTCTTCTCTTACGCGGATTATATTCAGGCCCGGCAGGTATGCCTTCGGGCGGATTTTCCTTCGTCAGTTCCCGCTCTATCAGCCGCTCAATACGTGCAAACTTTTCCTGGTCCGTGTCATTTATAAAGGTAATAGCAGTGCCCGTAGACGCACCACGGGCAGTGCGGCCTATACGGTGTACATAATCCTCGGGGTCGGGCGGTACATCGTAGTTCACTACCAGGTCTATCCCCTCTACGTCTATACCCCTGCTCAGCACATCGGTGCCTATCAGCATAGGTATGCGCCTGCTTTTAAACTTGTTCATCAGGTCTTCGCGCTCCGCCTGCTCCA
>DINJ01000248.1 GCA_002423665.1 Bacteroidetes bacterium UBA5543
CTTTGATCCTGTATCCATGTGGAAGATAAGGTATTTTGTATACCCAACAGGTTGAACGCTTCAGCACTGAACCAGATTTTCTTGAATCCGCTCAATAGTTTTTTATCAGCATGCTTACTGCCATCCAGCAACAGTGCCGAGAAACCGATATCTACTCTTATGTATTGAGGCAGGCGCAGTGTATCGGCATAACGTTTCTGGTCAGGTGGGCCAAAGGGTAAGCCTGTGGTATACATCAGGTTCAGGTGCATTTTAAAATTTTCATTACGTGGCAGGTAATCTTCAAAATACATTCCCAACATAAATCGTTGGTCGGCGGGGCGGGGCACATAACCCGGCCGGACGGACGCACTGTCAGCACCGGCGGTATTTTTATACACGATGATATCATCGGTTATATCTTCTTCGGCCCTCATTATGCCCACGCTTAACCAGGAAGTTGCATCCTTAGCTATATCACCGTATATGCGCACCTCTCCGCCGTATATACGGCCAACGGCATTGTTTTTGCCAAAGTAGCGTATGCGTACATTATCATATTCATAAGGCACAATATCCCACAGCCCCTTATAATATACCTCGGTTGTTAGTTTGAAAGGACGTCCCCAGCCCAGGAAATTATAGTCACTGCCCAGGAGTACATGGAATGATTTCTGGGCTTTCAGTGATTGGTTGACATTGCCATTCAGGTCGCGCATCTCGCGATAAAATGGTGGTTGTTGATATAGACCACCGGCCAGCTTAAAAATTACATCACTTTTCCACTCAGGCTTATATGCCAGGTGGGCACGTGGGCTTATAAGTAATTCGCCGTTTAAGGTGCTGTAATTAAACCTTGCACCTATCGAACCGGTCAGGTCAATAGAGTCGCCTATCTTAAAATTATCCTGTAAATAGCCTGTATACCGTATATAGTTGAAATCTGAAGATGATGTGTACACCTTGGTCAGCTCCAGGGTATTGGGGTCGAAGGGTTGAGTAAATCCGGCTGAATCGCGGCGCTCCCATTCATTCAGTTTATCGCTGATGCTGGTGATGTTGCCGCCAAGTCCCCATTGAATGAAATGTTTGCCTCCGTCATAGCTGCNNTTCACTTGTAAGTAGTTGCGCGCATAAGTATGTATAACGCCTGTACCGAGGTATGTTTTTAGTTGCCCGAAGTTTTCCTTGCCAAGGTCTGTTTCCAACTCGCCCAGCAGGTATTCGCCGGATATGTCATAAGTTTCTTTCTCGTTGGTTTGAAATCCTGATGCCAGGAATTTCAGGCGAAGTTTGCTGTTGGGTTTGAAGGTGGTAGATATGCCTCCGAACCGTGAATCGAACTGGTCTATTTCCTGCCCGTCGTAAAATACACGCAACTGGTATGCCTTGTTGATTAACCCGAAGCTGCTCGTTTGCTCCTCAGGCGTAAAGTTGAAGCGGTTGCGTGCATAGTTGCCTATCAGTTCTACTTCCCATTTAGGGCTGAAGTGGTATTTGATATCTGCCTGTATATCGGTAAAAGATGGGTTGTACACACCTTTGGTAGGTTGTGCTTGCAGCAGGTACTGGTTGCTTTTTTGCCTTGCGCCTGCCAGCCAGGTCAGCTTGCCGTTTTTCGATGCTCCCTCCAATGCCAGACTTGCACCCAAGGCGCTTATCATGGCGCGTCCGCCAAATTCAGTCGGGTTTTTATAGTTAACATCCAGCACGCTGGACATCTTGTCGCCGTATTTTGACTGGAATCCGCCAATAGAAAAATTAACTCCGGACACAAGATCTGCATTCACAAAGCTCATACCCTCCTGCTGCCCGCTGCGGGTAAGGAAGGGCCGGTAGATCTCAAAATCATTTACATACACCAGGTTTTCATCATAGTTACCGCCACGTACATTGTACTGAGATGTCATCTCGTTGTTGCTGCCTACATAGGTTTTAATAAGCGCTTCCACTCCACTACCGAAGCCTACTGTTGGTATCAGACCTGCTTTACGTACATCCAGTTTTATATTGCCTGCTTCCTCACTTCGGTCTGCTACTTTGGTTACTTCCTCCAGTTGTTGGGCATCTGCCTTCAGTTGTATATCTAAGGTTTTACTTTGGCCGGGCACCATTGTCAGCGACTGTGTTTGTGTGATATACCCGACGTATGTAAACGCTATTGTAACGGTGGTATTGGCAGGTACCTGCAACTCGTAGTTGCCTTTTCTGTCTGTCGACGTGCCTATGCCTGTCCCGCTTAACGCTACAGTTACCGCATCCATACTTTTGCCTTTTTCATTGATAACGCGGCCTTTGATGTAGGCGAACTGTTGCGCTAAGCTGCTCGTTGTCAGCGATAATAAGCAAATAAAAAATACGGTGAGTTTCTGNNATCTGTTAGTTAACGGTAATGGTTGAGTGTTTATTTCCCGGCCTGTTTCAGCTTTTTAATAGTGCCTGCCGGATCGGGCGATGAGAATACGGTATTGCCCGCTACCAGTACATCGGCTCCCGCTTCTACCAGTGCCGGTGCGTTGTCTAGTGTTACGCCTCCGTCTACTTCTATTACAGCTTTGCTGCCGGCGGCCGTTATCATAGCCTTTACTTTCTTTATTTTTTCCAGTGCCTGGGGC
>DINJ01000114.1:0-307 GCA_002423665.1 Bacteroidetes bacterium UBA5543
TACCTCTTCAGCGGTACAGTCTTTTACCAGTAATGCTATCTGCTCATCGCTGAAGCCCATGATCTTCGCCTCGCGCAGTATATCAGCAGGCAAGTTATCCAGGTGCGAAAACTCTTTGATCCGGCTTTCCATTTTTACAATATCCTGTATCTGGTAGAGGAACCAACGGTCGATATGCGTTACCTCGCGGATGGTTTTGATGGATATACCTGCCTGCATAGCTTCTTTCAGCTTGAATATCCTGTCCCATGTAGGGCGCTTGATGTATTCCAGCAGTTCTTCCACACGCAGTTTGGCACTGCTCACA
>DINJ01000114.1:456-620 GCA_002423665.1 Bacteroidetes bacterium UBA5543
ATCAGTTGCATGGCGGTGTCGCTCAGCGTCATGGCCGGTGCTACGGTGATGCTGTCGCCCGTATGGATACCCATGGGGTCGAAGTTCTCCACCGAGCAGATGATAGCCACGTTATCCCTATTGTCACGCAGCAGTTCCAGCTCAAATTCTTTCCAGCCCAGTAC
>DINJ01000114.1:703-7212 GCA_002423665.1 Bacteroidetes bacterium UBA5543
AGGGCTGTCTGGCCACCCATGGTAGGCAGTACGGCGTCAATATCCGGGTTTTCCTGCAATATCTGCTCTATGCTTTCCACCGTCAGCGGTAGCAGGTATACCTTGTCCGCCATTATCGGGTCGGTCATAATGGTAGCGGGGTTAGAGTTGATGAGTATCACTTTGATACCCTCCTCCCTGAGGCTACGTGCAGCCTGTGAGCCGGAATAGTCAAATTCGCAAGCCTGGCCGATAACAATAGGGCCTGAACCGATAATTAATACTGATTTGATGGAAGTGTCGCGTGGCATATTTTTTTATTGTTACAAATCCCGATAGCTATCGGGACAAAAGTAAAAACCCAAAAGTTGTGGGACGAGGCAAGCTTCCGATTTTTTTGAATTGTGCTGAATGCATCAGCATTTTCCACATACAAAAATCGGGCTTGACGCCCGAGGCGCAAAGGTAATTCAAAAAAGTTGAAGTTGAAGAGGTGATGTGATAAAGTGAGCCTATACCCCAATATTATGTACAGTACCCGGGCCATTTTGTTAACTATTGTAAAGGAGGGCATAATATCCGACAATACCGGGGTGTTACAAATAATTGAAAATAAACCATTTGCGCATGGATTGTTAACTTTTGTTAACCCTGCATATGTTTTTTCGGGAAAAGTACATTTAATAAAAAACCCGCCTGTGGGACGGGGGGATAAAACTGGTGTAATTTTCTTCAGCTTAGTATGTAAGCATAGTTTCATGGTTGTCATATTTTATTATAGCACCGTATCCCGAATGGTCGGGACAGGCCGCAGGATTTACGTAAATCAGCTTTGAATTACTACAACAAAAATACAAAATTAACACCATTATATCAAATTAAAACACATCGGCAGTAGCAATTCGGTACGAGGTGGGCGAGTCCCTGTGCAGGAGACTCGCCCGAGAATAAAATTATACTCATTTTTTCAAATTATAATTATTCCGCTCTGTTGTTCTTCCCATAGTTAAACATACCGGCAAATATTTATTATATTGCAAAGCATTACAATATTCCTCAAACGAAATATTTATTTCATGAACTACCAAGTTATCACGCACGATATACAGCTCCCCGGCATTAACATTAATATCATTGGCTGGGTGGCCTTATCCGCCCTGGTATCTTATTTTATAATAAATATACTGGTTGGTTATTTCAGGAAAGGGAATAATTAATGTTTCACAAACAACTGCCAGCGTTTGTGTTATATCAGCATGAAACTCACCATTAGTTAAAAAAGGGTTATATATGACAAGGGCAGGCCATTTATGGGGTATTTATTCCAGTAATGGTTAATTTTACACCCCCGTAAGTATTTATACGGGGTGCTTATATAAAACTTGTACTGAGCCAATGGCCATCTTGGGTAACCTGATATCTCGTTCGTTACGTCTTCGCAAGCAATTTGACCTGCCGGTGGCTACACCGGAGAAATACCAGCGCAATACCCTGCGCCAATTGCTGGAAAGGGCCCGTTATACCTCATTTGGCAAAGAATACGGGTTTTCTGACATGCTGGACCAGGAACTGGATTTCATGAAAGCATTCAGGAACAAAGTGCCCGTGCACAACTACAACAAGATGCATGAGCAATGGTGGTACCGATGCCAGCAGGGCGAGGAGAATGTGAGCTGGCCGGGCAAGGNNAAAATACTTTGCACTGAGCAGCGGCACCAGCGAAAGTGCCAGCAAGCACATACCGGTAACACAGGATATGATAAAATCTACCAAGAAAGTAGGCTTCAAACAGCTCTACAGTATGGTGGATTTCAATGTGCCATCGTCGGCCTTCCAGAAAGGGGTGCTGATGCTGGGTGGCACCACATCCCTATTTGAAAAAGGCGAGTACTACGAAGGGGATATGAGCGGCATCAGCGCCAAAAACATGCCCAAATGGGTATCGTCGCTGTTTTACAAGCCGGGGCAAAAAATATCCAAACGTCCGAATTGGGAAGACCGTATCAAGCTGATAGTACGCAACGCCCGCAAGTGGGACGTAGGTACTGTATGCGGCGTGCCGGCATGGGTACAGATAGTAATGGAAGAAGTGATACGCTACCATAAGGTGAAGCATATACACGAAATATGGCCCAACCTGAGCATATACATACATGGCGGTGTATCATTTGAGCCATACCGCGAAAGCTTTAAAAAACTGCTGGGAAAACCTATTACCTATATTGAAACATATATGGCCAGCGAGGGTTCATTTGGATTCCAGGCAAGGCCGGGCGGCCATGGTATCAAGCTGGTGCTGAACGTAGGCATATTTTACGAGTTCGTACCATTTACATCGGAAAATTTTGACGACGACGGCAATATCAAAGACAATGCAAAAAGCGTGCTGGTACACGAGGTAGATGAGCAGACCAACTATGCCGTGATGCTGAGTACCTGCGCAGGTGCATGGCGTTATATCATAGGCGATGTGGTGCGCTTTACCAATGCTAAAGAACACGAGATAGCGATAGTAGGACGTACTAAACAGTTCCTGAGCCTGTGCGGTGAGCACCTGAGCATAGACAATATGAACAAGGCCATAGAAATAGTGGCCCGTGAGCTGAAGATTGAAGTGAACGAATTTACAGTAGCCGGCTTCAAGTACGAAAACCTGTTTGCACACCGCTGGTATATAGGCAGCGATGATAATGTAGACGCACAAACCGTAAAAGAACTGCTGGATAAAACACTGAGCGAACTGAATGATGATTATGCGGTAGAACGTACATCAGCATTGAAAGAAGTGTTTGTAGAAATACTGCCCAACGAAACGTTTTATGACTATATGCGCGCTATAGGCAAGCACGGAGCCATGAATAAATTTCCTCGTGTGTTGAAAGGGGATACTTATACAAAGTGGGCTGACTGGCTGGAAGCTAATAATGTACAGTCGCTGAGCTCGATATAACAATCAGGCGTCTTTCATATATTCATAATGCGCCTGCGCAATTTTTATTTCTTCGTAGGTATAATCTTCCGGCAATAAATCTTTAATTGGCTTCATAGCATATGTCTGCCCGGTTNNGATAACATCCAGCCTGTCGCGATCTATCAACTTCGAAGCATTTACCTGTCCGTCGAGGATAAAAGGAACAAGGTGCCCCGCCACAGTGCCGGGTGAAAGGTTTCTCTTATCCGCAATCTGTGCAACGCTGTATCCCTCATGCAGTAATTCAAAACTGATACGCTGGGTATTATTCATTACAGGTTTCTTTTCTGTCGCTTTGCGTTCACGTTTAGGCGCACGTAAGTTGATACGGCTTTCTAATTGATTTGCTTGCGCATACGCCTGCATTACCTGTATAAAGGCAGGGCCGTATTTGCTCACCTTATAATCACCAAAACCTGATATTCGCCTCAACCCGTCGAAACTGAGCGGCAGGTAGGTAGCCATATCCAACAGGGAATTATCACCTACTATGATGTATGGCGGCACATTCTCCAGTTCCGCTATTTCGCGGCGTTTATCTTTCAACTGCAGCAGCAAATCAGGATAATGTTGTAAGGCATCCGCTGAAGCAGCAACCGGGGCTTTCGGTTTTTTCAGCGTCAACTGCACTTTCATTTCCCCCTTAAGTATTCTGCGGCTGGCGTCGTTCAGCTTCAAGGCAGGGTATGCACCGGGCTCTACATCAACCAACTTTTGTTGTACCATCAGCCTGATGATGGTTTTCCACTCATCACGTTTCAGGTCGGCACCTACACCGTAGGTTTTCAGCTCCATATGTTCAGGAATGATTTTTGCGCTTCGAGAGCCACGCAGTAACGCAATGATATAATCCTCGCCAAACCTTTCGCCCGTGCGTGTAACGGCCGATAACACTTTCTGCGCTTCGATGGTAGCCTCCCGCTTCTCCAGGTTGCTGAGGCAATAATCGCAACTGCCGCAATAGTCGGGGAATTCTTCACCAAAGTATTGCAGAATATACTGCCGCCTGCAACCCTCATACTCTGCAAAGTCCTTCATTTGCAGCAGTTTTCTTTTCATCACATTGGTTTGCTCCGCATTATTTTCAACCGTAATGAAACGCATGAGTTTGCTGATNNTGCATCGCTGCGCAGGCCATCGCGCCCCGCCCTACCCGTTTCCTGGTAGTAGCTTTCCATATTCTTAGGCACATCGTAGTGTATCACATATCGCACATTCGACTTATCGATACCCATGCCGAATGCGATAGTGGCTACGATTATCTTTGTATCGTCTTTCTGAAAAGACTCCTGCACGCGAGCACGGTCATCACTACTTAAACCTGCATGATAGTGGGCGGCTTTATAACCTGTCTGCCTCAGCTTATCGGCAATACTTTCGGTAGACGCGCGCGACAGTGCATAAATAATACCAGTATCATTCTGATGCTCATTAAGGTACTGCAATAGTTGGTCGAATGCCTTGCGCTTGGGTTGGATATAATAGTTAATATTCGCCCGGTTGAAACTGGAAATATAGACTGCAGGGGTATTGAGTTGCAGTTTCTCAACGATGTCTTTTTGTGTAATAGTATCGGCACTGGCAGTAAGCGCGATAACAGGGGTGGCCGGGAAGTATTGTTTTAATGCTGCCAGTTGCAAATATTCAGGCCTGAAGTCGTGCCCCCATTGTGATATACAGTGCGCCTCATCAATCGCAAATAAAGAACAGGGTAATGTGGTGAGAAAATTGACAAACTGCATACCGCTGCTGAACAAACGCTCGGGTGCAAGGTATAGTAATTTTATTTCGCCGTTGCGTGTAGCGTTGATGATATTATTCTGCTCAGCATTACTGAGTGTTGAGTTGAGAAATGCCGCCCTGATACCATTGGCCTGCAAAGAATCTACCTGGTCTTTCATCAGTGCTATCAACGGTGATATAACAATGGTCAACCCATCGAGCAACATGGCAGGCAACTGGTAACAAACAGACTTACCACCACCTGTGGGCATAATAGCCAATACATCTTTACCATTGAGTACTGATTCGATGATAGGTTGCTGGTTGAGGCGAAACTCGTCGTAACCGAAAAAATGTTTGAGCGCCTTATGTATGGGATATTGTTTCATGAGCGGGTAAAACTAAAGATATTTTGCACCACGGCAATAATATGTGCGTAACATCAGTACTAATAAAAAATATCAGCAGGCAATTCACTGATTATCCCCGTTTCCCGTGCTTTGGTAAACATAGTTTCCACAGCCTTGATGCCTGTTGCACCCAGGTCGGTTGTATATTCATTCACGTACAATTCTATATGTTGGCGCATCACCTGTTCGTCCATTTCCTGCGCATGACAGGTGATAAAATCAGACAACCGGGGGTAGTGCTTCCAGCCGTATAGTACACTTTCTTTTATCACCGTATCAATCTTCGCGAGCAACTTATCGTCATAACTGCGGCGCGCCACGATACCCCCAAGAGGTATAGCCGCCTGTACGTTCTGCTCCCACCAATCGCCCAGATCCAATAGTTTACTCAACCCCTTT
The DNA here is from genome assembly GCA_002423665.1 of Bacteroidetes bacterium UBA5543. Classification (GTDB taxonomy): domain Bacteria; phylum Bacteroidota; class Bacteroidia; order Chitinophagales; family Chitinophagaceae; genus UBA5543. Next base: position 6,185 of record DINJ01000114.1, read on the forward strand.
GCCTGGTAGGTAAACCTGTTTTCATGGATAATCAGCCCGGCATCTACCTCTCCACTCAGCACAGCATCTTCTATCTCATTGAACACATACACCTTTTTATTCTTAACCCCTGGCAATGCCAGCGATAGCAACAGGTTGGCAGTAGTATTTTCACCGGGTATAGCTACGCGCCGGTTTTCCAGGTCGGATAGTTCCATAGGGAAGCGGGCTATGAGTAACGGGCCTACGCCTTTGCCCAAGGCGCTGCCTGCGTTGAGCAGGGCGTATTTATCAGCCAGGTGCAGGTAGCTGCTGTAGCTGAGTTTGGTAATGTCCAGTTTTTCTTCGAACGCCCATTTGTTGAGCGTCTCCACATCTTCCATTACATAATCGAATGATAATCCACGGGTATTGATTTTACCATTGACCATTGCATCAAAAATAAAAGTATCGTTGGGGCATGGACTGAAGCCTAATGTGCGTTTCATACTATTTACAAATTTACCAATGTTATTATTAAGCCCCGAATGGTTATGATAATATTGCTATTTTCGGAGTTTATATGTCCGTACGTGCTCTATTGTTGCTGGCTCTCATCCCCCTTGTATCGCAGGCTCAGGGCGGCGATGCATTAGCAGGCTATGGTATAGAGATAAACCCTGTGTACGGCAAGGTGCTGAAGCATAATTATATTTTTCCGCAAGTACCCGGGCAGTCGTATGCGTTGGATGTTGCACTGCTGAAACAAACTGACGGCAGTAAGGAATGGCAGGTAAGGCGTAAATACCCGCTGGTGGGTGTTGGAATTACTTATACAGATTATGGCATTGACTCGGTGTATGGCAAATGCATAGGCTTGTACCCCGTATGGGAGCTGCCCATCGTTCGTGGCGAAAAACTGGAATGGACATGCAGGTTTGGTTATGGCATTGGGTACATTACCAAAAGGTTTGAAAGGCATCCATCGTTTGATACGGTCAACAACCTGGTAGGCAGCCGGCTGAATAACTTTACTATGTTCACCACGCAGATGAGGTATAAACTGAACC
>DINJ01000067.1:0-1509 GCA_002423665.1 Bacteroidetes bacterium UBA5543
ACCGAGCAGGAAGTAGAACAAACCCTGCTTCGTGACGGTGAAATAAAGCCCGGCAAAACAAAACTGTCAAAACTGAACATCAGGCAGATGGAGAAAGTGGTGGTGGCCAACCCCTGGGTAGAAGATGCGCAGGTATATGTGGACAACAAACAAAACCTGCATGCATTGGTAGTGCAGCGTGTACCGGTAGCCAGGATTTTTGAACAGGGAGGCAACAGTTATTATATAGACAGGCAGATGGAAGTGCTGCCATTGTCAGATAAATATAATTACTACACCACTGTGGTGACGAACGTGCCTGAGCTGAAAAATGACAGCCCGGGTAATGCACTGAAAGCGCAAATCATGGCACTGGTGCAGTATATCCGCAGGGATACATTCTGGAGCCAGCAGGTGTCGCAACTGATAGTGCGCGATGATATGCAGTTTGAAATAGTCCCTGTCCTGGGCGAACATCAAATCATATTAGGCGATACAACGGATATGCAGTTGAAGTTTGACAACCTGTTCGCATTTTATACCAAGGTGCTGAACGAAGTGGGCTGGGATAAATACAAGGTGCTGGACCTGAGCTATAAAGGACAGTTAGTAGCTTCTCCGGCCCTCAACTGGAAACTGCCGGTAGACAAAGTGATTAACCGTATTAATTGGGTGAGCAGCATTACCGGTGAAACTCCCAGGCCTGACGCAGTTGCCAATGCGGCGACTGTTGTAACAAAACCTGCCGAAGTAAAAGTTGAAACGCCCGCGCCGGCAACAACCGAAAAGCCTATGCAGGCTGAAATGCCAACGGAGGTAAAAAATGAACCTAAGCCGCAGCCTCAGTCCGAACCTGTGGCTAAACCTGAAAGGAAAGCAACACCCAAAAGGACAGAAGTGAAACAACCCAAACCTGAACAGAAAAAGGAAAAAAAACAAGAGGATAAAAAGCCAAAGTATATATACGGAGGCAACTAAAAAGTATAAATGTAAATAGTATGAGTAAGAAGCAACCCATCATTGTAGGCCTGGATATAGGTACCACTAAAGTGGCGGCAATCGCTGGAAGAAAAAACGAATTCGGTAAGCTGGAGATACTGGCTTTCGGGCGCGTAGAGTCTGCGGGTGTAAGCCATGGTGTTGGGATGAATATTGACCAGTNNAGCGCGTAGAGTCTGCGGGTGTAAGCCATGGTGTTGTGATGAATATTGACCAGTGTATCCGCTCAATAGAACAGGCTATCGCCAAATGCCTGGAGTCTAATCCCGACCTTGACATTAACGAGGTATACGTGGGTATAGCGGGCCAACACATCAAAAGCCTGCAGACCCGTGGCGACAGGGTGCGTACTAATTCTGAAGATGTTATCAGCCAGGAAGATATAGACCTGCTGATACGCGACCAGTATAAAACATACATACCCGCCGGCGACCAGATAATTGATATAGTGCCGCAGGAGTTTACAATAGACAGCACGCCAAACGTGCTGGAACCTATTGGTATGAACGGCGTGAAAATCGGCGCCAACTT
>DINJ01000067.1:1543-14148 GCA_002423665.1 Bacteroidetes bacterium UBA5543
GTATGGTACAGCACTGGCAGCTGAAGCAAACGCTAATGCATACATCACCATACCGGGCCTGCGCGGGTTGCCTGCCAAAGAAATATCTGTAAAAAACCTGGCGCATATCATACAGGCGCGTACACAGGAGATACTGGATTACGTTTTATTCCATCTTAAGCAGATAGGATTAGATAAACGTTTGTATGGCGGTATCATACTTACAGGTGGTGGTGCGCAGCTGAAGCACATGATACAATTGACTGAATATACTACAGGTCTGGGTGCGCGTATAGGCTATCCCAATGAACACCTGGCCGGTGGCTACGCTGAGTCGCTGATGAACCCCATGTATTCCACCTGTATCGGTTTGATACNNTGTAGGCGAAGGTGGTAACTATATATCTGCGCAGCAGGCAACAACCGAAGCTGAGCATGAAGAGGAAGATTATACAGAAGAAGTACAGGACGAAAAAGCAACAAAGCGTTCAGAGAAAATGAAAAAACTTTTCGACGGGCTGAAAGGTAAGTTCATAGCCCTGTTTGAAGATGTAGAAGATGAAAAAATTGAGTAACCCATTATTAATAATAAAAACTGACTGTTTCATTACTAACCCAAATAAAAACAGAGAATCGTATGATACATTTTGAAATCCCCAAAAACCAGTCGTCTATCATCAAGGTGATAGGCGTAGGTGGCGGCGGCAGTAATGCCGTCAATTACATGCACAGCCTTGGCATAGAAGGCGTTGATTTTGTTGTCTGCAATACAGATTCGCAGGCGCTCACGCTCAGCCCGGTGCACAATAAGATACAGCTAGGCCCACACCTTACACAAGGGTTGGGAGCCGGCGCTAATCCTGAAATTGGTAAACAGGCGAGTGAAGAAAGTATGGAGGATATTTCCAAAATACTTTCTGTGAATACACGCATGGCTTTTATCACTGCCGGTATGGGTGGTGGTACGGGTACAGGCGGCGGACCGGTACTGGCAAAAATCTGTAAAGACCTGGGTATACTCACAGTGGGGATTGTGACCACGCCGTTCACTTACGAAGGACGTAAGCGAATGAAACAGGCGCAGGAAGGAATAGATCGTATGCGCGAGCATGTAGATACTATCCTGATAATTTCTAACGACAAGCTGCGCCAGCAATACGGCAACCTGCCATTCACGCAGGCTTTTGCACAGGCTGATAATGTATTGGCAACAGCCGCAAAATGTATCACGGATGTAATCAATACCACCGGCCAGATAAACGTTGACTTTGCTGACGTATGTACCGTGATGAGAAGCGGTGGTGTGGCCATATTAGGTAATGCGGAAGTTGCCGGCGAACGTCGTGCTGAAAAGGCCGTGGAAGAAGCGCTGAGTTCACCATTGCTTAACGATAATGATATAACAGGTGCTAAGTGGATATTGCTGAACATCACGTCTGCAGCGGGCGAGTTCGAACATACGATGGACGAAGCTGAAGCGATACAGGCTTATGTACAGCANNCGCTACCGGTTTTAGCCACAAGGGTCTGAATGCTGAGATGCCCGCGCGCAAAAACGAGCCGGAGAAAATTATAGTAAAGCTGGGTGAAGCTAACACAACACAGGCGGTAACTCCTGTTGCGGAAACTACGCCAGAACCTGTGAAGGAAGACCCTATGGCTCCTAAGCTGGTAGAAGAACCTGCTGTGCAGAACAGGGTGGTTATTGATGCGAAGCCTCATTTTCCGGTAGATAATACACCGCGCGAAACTTTGCAACTGCTAATGCACGATGAGCAGCCGGAAGCAAAGCAGCCTGTTGAAGAAAAGAAGGAAACACCAGCCACTCCTGCAGCTCCTGAGCTGGAGTTGGTGATTAAAAATGAGGAACCGCCGGCACACGCACAACCTGCTGCGCCACAACAGCCGCAAGCTGTGCAGCCTGCACCGGTTACAACACCCGGCGGCCGTGTGCTGACGGAAATGGAACTGGAAGAGAAGCGCATATTTGAAGAGCAGAAACGCGCCCTGGAAGAAAGGGCTGAACGCCTGCGCCGTATGAGTTTCGATGTTAAGGCGGGTGAAAGCAACGATGATGTAGAAAACGTACCTGCGTATGTACGCAAGAATNNGACACCGTTGCTTCTTCTGATACATTCTACAGTGGTTATAGTGTAGGTGTAAATGACAAGGACAAAGAAGGCAATGCCGACCTGCAGAGTATCAATACTTTCCTGCAAGGCAAGAAGCCTGATTAATATGATTTCTGTTATAGCCTATGCTCTGAGCCCCCTGCATCGCAAGGGGGCTTTTAGTTTTTGTTTAACATACTACGTTTAAACTACCTTTTTGTTTGCAGGTCTTATATGCAGAACTAAAAGAGAATAGTTATGAAGGGAATGACATCAATACTGGCAGCACTGGCTATGGTGTTTGCGGTACAGGCAGCGGAGGCGCACCCACACGGGCATAAAGCGCAGCATAAGCAATACAACCAGCACAAGCGCATACAGCATGGCGTTCGTACAGGCCAATTGACCAGGCCTGAGGCGTATATGCTACGTACGCAACAAGCTAAGGTGCGCCATTACAAACAAATGGCCATGGCCGACGGGCGCATAACCCGTAGTGAGCGGCAACTGATTAACCGTACCCAGGCACATGCAGGCCATAATATATACAGGCAGAAGCATGACGCACAGGTAAGGAGACGGTAATAAGATAGTGTTTTTCATAAGTTGGGGTTTTTTCAGGCGGGTTATTCAACCCGCCTTTTTTGTGTAAACATAACGTTAAAGCAAAGTGATTTTTCAATTACTAAATCAAGAAGCTTTTGTCAAGATTGAGTGAAGCCCGTTGCAGAGAAGCTTATTTGAGTTGCTTTGCAAAAAGAAAATAACACAATGAAAAAACAACTACTCTTTTTGTGTACCATGTTGGTATGTTCTGCTGCTGCAAACGCGCAGGATATAGACATGAGGGATGACGTGCTGGTATTTGATGAAGCCGCCGGTACCGCCAAAATAGGCGTAATTGTGAAGAACAAAAACGCAACAGCTACAACAGTAAATGTAGCGGTGGTTGCCAACTTTGGCACTGCCGGTAGTTCCGACTATACCCTGTCTACTACACAGTTGAGTTTCAATGCTACCTCTCCCGACCCCGACACGCAATACATAAATGTCACTATCAATAATGATATGGCAGCTGAACAACAGGAGTATTTTGCAGTTCGCTTGTCAGGTGCGGTTTACGGTACAATAGGTGATGAAACTACCGTTGTATATATTAAAGACAATGACTACACACCGCCCGTTGCGCGCAAAAATATAAACCTGGAATTTAAAGGCCGTTATACTATGCCTGCTTCAGGTTCTTCTGCCGAGATATTGGCATATGATAGTGCTTCAAACAGGATATTTACTGTCAACTCGCTGAAAAACGTTTTACAGATACTCAGCTTCGCCAATCCTGCTTCTGTTGTAAAGGTTGATTCGGTGGATATGTCGTCATATGGTGGCGGTATCAATTCTGTAGCTGTAATGAATGGCCTGTANNGTTCGGTAGTGATATTAGATACAAACGGCAACCTGCTGAAACAAGTAAAAGCCGGTGCATTGCCGGATATGATATGTTTTACCCCCGATGGTAAATATATACTGACGGCTAATGAAGGTGAACCGAACGATGCCTATACTATCGACCCCGAAGGTTCAGTAACAATTGTTGACATCAGCAATGGTGCTGCTAATGCTACTTCATCGCATGTCCGTTTCAATTCTTTCAATGGTGCTAAGGCTTCGCTGATGGCACAAGGTGTAAGAATATTCGGTTATAATAATCCTACAGTAGCGCAGGATTTTGAACCGGAATACATTACGGTCAGTAAAAATTCAGATACAGCCTATGTTGGTTTGCAGGAGAACAATGCCGTTGCCGTGCTGGATATAGCCAATAAGACATTTGTAAGGATTATGCCCCTGGGTTATGTTGACCACAGCCAGCCCGGCAAAGGTATAGACGGTAGCGACAGGAATCCCGAACCGCTGATTGCTAACTGGCCAGTACGTGGTTTGTATATGCCCGATGCCATTGCTTCTTACACTGTTGGCAGCAATAGTTATATCGTATTTACCAACGAAGGTGATGCACGTGAATATGACCCGTTCGAAGAAGAGTCAAGGATCAGCAGTGGCAGCTACGATTTAGACCCTGCGAAATTCCCTGAAGGAGATTTGTATAAAAAGAGCTATTGCATGGGGCGCCTGGCTGCAACCAATACCCTGGGGGATACGGATACTGATGGCGACTTTGACGAGATATATGTATTCGGTACGCGTGGTTTTGTTATTAAAAATGCAGCTACTGGCGCTACTGCTTTTGAAAGCGGCGATCAGTTTGAACAGATAATACTGGCAGACCCTAAAGTGGGTAAAATATTCAACGCCAGCAATAGTGATAACGACCCCCGCACGCGTAGCGATGCTAAGGGTCCTGAACCTGAGGCCGTAGCTATTGGCACGATACACGATACTACTTATGCATTTATAGGCCTGGAGCGTATAGGTGGAGTAATGGTGTACGATATCACTAACCCCTCTGCACCTGTATTTGTAGACTACATCAATACCCGCGACACTGCTGCTTTCGGCGGCGATAACGGGCCGGAAGACATTAAGTTTTTGCATAAGGACAAAAACAAACATGGTAAATATTACCTGTTGGTGTCTAACGAGGTAAGCGCTACTGTAGCTGTATATGAAGTGAAAGTTTCACCGGTGTCAGTGCAAAACATACAAACTAACCTCAACAAACTGAATGTTTATCCTAACCCCGTTGTGAACAGTCAATTGTATTTCAGCACAACCGTTTCCGGGGCGATGATGGACATCAACGGACGCGTTGTTAATACTTTCAGCGACGCTAATAGTATCAACACTGCAAGCCTGTCTGCCGGTACCTATATACTGAAAGCAGAAGGTTTTGCTCCTGAAAAAGTGGTCATTCAATAATAAGACGTATTCCCTGTTTTGTTTAAGAAGCCTGCACTTCGTGTGCGGGCTTTTGTTTTTATTGATAATTGTAGTATATTTGTTATTGTAAATAAAATGGCCTTATGCAGCATCCCGCCGGTCTCAGATATTGCATGTTGGATNNCGCTCACAAGGCGGGGTTTTTGTTGCAGGATGTTTTTTGACAGAAATATGGTTTGGGTTAACAATAGTTAACAAACCGCATGTAACCTGTTTAAAATCATATGGTTGCAGCAAGGAGATATTGCCTTTAATTAAAGCCCCGGCATTCACGGTTAACAAATTTTCCCTGTTTTTGCACTTTTTTTCAAAGGCGGATAGGGGTATTTCTCTCGCAGCATGTCACTACTATATGCAGGCCTTGCCACAAGCGGTTATCTTTGCAACCGAAACAGCGACTTACAGTATGCCGGATATCGGTACCCCAACTATTACAAGGGATATAACCCTTGTGTTTGAACAGGTTTTTAAAGAACATTATAAAAACCTTCATGCATACGCCTGTTCTATATTGAAAGATGAAGATGACGCGGAGGAAATGGTGCAGAATGTATTTTATAAGCTGTGGGAGAAAAAAGAAAAAATAGGAGAATTGCAATCGGTGCCCGCATATCTCTACCGCTCGGTGCACAACGAGTGCATGAACTACGTGAAGCATGNNTGATTTGCCCGAACAATGCCGCACAATTTTCCAGCTCAGCAGGTTCGAGGAACTGAAGTACAGGGAGATAGCGGACAAAATGGGGCTCTCGGTGAAAACAGTAGAGAACCAGATGGGCAAGGCGCTGAAAATTTTAAGAACAAAACTGGCAGACTATATCAGCGTTGTAGGACTGTTATTAATAACCCTGATAAAATAACCGGTAGTGATGCAAGAACAGAGCCATATAAATGAGGACCTTTTGGTGAAGCACCTGCTGGGTGAGGCTACGGCTGATGAGCAGGCGGAGGTAACGGCCTGGCTGGCGTCAAGTGATGCCAACAGGAAATACTACAACGATTTTAAAGTCATTTGGGATAACAGTAAGAAACTGGCAGCAACAAGTACCAGGGATGAAAATGCGGCCTGGGAACGTTTTCAACAGAGAGTGGCTGCAGAAAAACCCGTATCTAAAACAATACCCCTGAGCGGGCGTATGAACTGGATGCGTGTAGCGGCTATACTGGTATTGATGATAGGTGGCGTATGGATGGCCCGCTATATGGTATGGGGTACTAATACGCAACTGGTGGCAGGTAACGAGGTGATAACGGAAACACTGCCCGACGGTACAATAGTAACGCTGAACAAAGGCGCGGTGCTGAAGTATAACAGCCGCATGAGCGGTAATACCCGCAATGTGACTCTGGACGGTGAGGCTTTCTTTGACGTGACACCCGACAAGAACAAGCCTTTCATTATCTCGGCTGATGATGCTAAAATAAAGGTGGTAGGTACTTCATTCAATGTAAAAACCACGGATGAAAAAACCGAAGTGATTGTAGAAACAGGTATAGTGGAAGTGAGTAAAAAGAAAAAAATGGTGACGCTGAAGCCCAATGAAATGGCTACAGTATTACAAAGCAGCGATGCTCCCCTGAAAGAAGCAGTGGATGACGTGCTATACAACTACTACCGCACTAAAGAACTGGTATGTAAAAACACCCCCTTGTGGAGACTGGTAGATGTACTGAACGATGCATACAACGTGAATATAGAAATAGGTGATGCAAGGTTGAAGGATATGGAAATTACCACCACATTTAAAAACCAGGGCCTGGATGATGTACTGGATGTCATCAGCCGTACGCTGAACGTGCGCGTGGAAAAGAATGGAAAAACTATTGTGCTCAGATAACAGGAACAGGCAATGAAACCCGCGGTCAGGATTATCACTACTATGTCTTTTTTGCTGCTCCCCCTTTTATGCGGGGCGCAGTCGCATTTAAATAAAGGTGTTTCCGTTAAGGCCAGGCAAAAGAAACTGGCGGAGGTGCTGGATATCATCGGCAGGCAGGGGAATTTTTATTTCTCGTACAGTGGAATAGTTCCGGCTGATAGCCTGGTAGATGTTGATATATGGAATAAAACAGTGCGGGAGGCTTTGGACATGATATTCAAGCCGGGTAGGTTTGAATACAGAGAAGCACCCAATCATGTAATTATACAGTCGCCAGCTGCCGGGCAATACTGGTATGTAAGCGGCTATGTAATTGATGGCCTTACGGGCGAAAGGGTAAGGGATGTGAGTGTGTTTGATGCCGGGCAGTTAGTGGCGTCGCTCACCAACGACCAGGGCTATTTCAAATTAAAGCTGAAAGACAAAATACCGTCTACAACAATTAACATCAGCAAGTCTTTATACAATGATACCCTGGTGAATATCAAACCCGGTGTTGACCAGGAAATAAAAGTTACCATCAATCCACGCGCCATTGCCATGGATACGGTAGTCATCAGTAGCAAAGAAAGTTTTGTTGAGGGTACATGGCTAGGTAAGGTATTCCTTTCCTCCAAACTAAGGATGCAAAGCCTGAACCTCGGCAAGTTTTTCGTAGATATGCCTGTGCAGGGTTCAATTATTCCCGGCCTCAGTTCGCAGGGGCGTATGAGTACACAGATGGTCAATAATTTCTCTNNCACGTGCAAATGGCGGGCGTCTTTAATATTACAGGTGGCAATGCTGTTGGTGTACAGGCGTCAGGAGTATACAACCAGGTAATGGATTCAGCGGCAGGTATGCAAGTGGCTGGTGTGGTGAACATAGTTAAGGGCAGGGTAACGGGTTTGCAAGGTGCCGGTGTGTACAATCTCTCTATTGGCAAGGTCACGGGTGGACAGATTTCCGGTGTGGTCAATACAGCAATTGATACTATAACCGGCCTACAGGCTGGGGGTATCATCAACAGCGCTGTTAAAAATGTAACAGGCGCACAGATATCAGGTATTATAAATTTGGCGGTAAAAGATGTAAACGGGCTACAGGCTACGGGTATACTGAATACGTGTGCCGGCAGTGTACGTGGTGTGCAGTTTTCAGGTGTCATCAATTACGCAACAAGGTTACGCGGTGCGCAGATAGGGCTGGTGAATATAGCGGACAGCTCTTCGGGCGTGGGTATAGGTTTATTCAGTTTTGTGTTGAAAGGGTATCATAAACTGTCATTATCAGCCAATGAAGCATTTGCCTATAATGTAACCTTAAAAACAGGTACGCATTGGTTGTATAATATTTACTCCGGCGGCGCTGTTATGCAACAGGGAAACAATGCCTACACGCTGGGTATAGGTTATGGTAGCGAGCTCCCCATCAGCAAGCGCTTCTCTATCAATCCTGAACTGACAGGCCACGCTGTATATCTTGGCAATTGGTCGGAGGTAAACAGTATGGTCAGGCTGCAGCTTAACCTGAATGTGCATATAGGCAGGTATATCTCGATATTTGCAGGCCCGGCCTATTCCGGATATTGGGATAATAAGCAGCCCAAGGTAGAGGGTTATAAAACGGATATTCTTCCGGCGGGTTACAAGCGCACCGCCTACAACGCTAACCTCAGCAGCTGGATAGGCTGGAATGCTGGTGTCACAATTTTTTAAGTTCGTTGCATAGGGGTAACCTCCCCGCATGGTGTCATTCTATCAAACAACAGGATTTTTATGACATCAAGATTATTGGCGGGGGTTGTGTGTATCTTTTCGGCCTTATCGGTTACAGCTCAGGAAGGTGGTAAAATAAAAGAAAGCAACGCGCATATTGGTTTGGTATATCCGCTGAGTACCAACTGGACGGATGCTATCAATTACAAGAACAGGTTCTCCATTCATGCCATTGCAGGCGTTTCTGCGTCAGAAGATGCGTTTTGCGCGTCTGGCTTCGGCAACTATATACGTTACAACGGCAATGGATTGATAGCCGCAGGTTTTGCCAATATCATTATGGACCGTGCTAATGGCGCACAACTGGGCGGGTTTATGAACTTTGTGAAAAACGATGCACGTGGTGTACAGGCAGCGGGTTTCGCAAATATCACGGGTAGTAGCGAAGGTTTGCAAACTGCGGGTTTTGCCAATATCAATACGGGTAATACAAGAGGCACGCAGCTGGGGGGCTTTTTAAATCTTACCAAATCCATCAGTGGTTTCCAGGGCGCCGGCTTTATGAATCTGGCAAAAGATGTAAAGGGTGCGCAGGTGGCAGGCTTTGGTAACAACGCCGTCGGAATAAAAGGGACACAGGTAGCAGGGTTCTATAACATTGCCGGCTCTGTCAACAGCCAGGTAGCCGGATTTATCAACGTTGCCAAAGATGTGAAAGGAGTACAATTGTCAGGTTTTATCAATATCGCTGATAGCTGTGATTTCCCAATCGGTATTATCAACATCAGCAGGAAGGGTGAAATGTTCATCGGTGCTACTGTAGATGACAACCTGACAACCTTAGCCACATTCCGTTCAGGGGGCAAGTACCTGTACGGAATAGTAGGTATCGGTGCCAANNATTCAGGCTGCTGGCGGCCGTTAAGCTGGGCAATAAAGTGGAACTCTTTGCCGGCCCAACTTACAACTATGCATTTTCCAACGATAGCATGTACGATACAAATGGTACTAACATCGTATGGAGCAGGAGCCAACCGGGCTATTACCAGCGCATGTACATAGGCGGTATCGCCGGCCTGCATGTGGACATTCATTAGTCAAAAAACATTGCTCATAATCTTAACTCAATAAAAAACGATTGAGGGTGGCGAGGTACACCCTGCTTTCAAAAATCAATAATCATGATACGGACGAAATATATAATAACTGTGGCATTGGCTATGTTCAGTTTGCATGCAGCAGTTGCACAACAAACAGCACTGGTAAAGACTACACAACAAAGTACTGTGACGCAAAGGGTGCGCGGCAGGGTGGTGGATGCTGAATCTAAACAGCCGTTGGCAGGTGTAATAATTGTTGCTAAATCGAGCAATGAACTGAATGGCGTAACGGATGGGGACGGTTACTTTATCATCAGCAAAGTGCCTGTAGGCAGGCAGTCGTTTATGTTCCAGTATATGGGTTATGAACCCGCCGTAGCATCTGAGGTGCTGGTTACATCAGGTAAAGAACTGGAACTGAATATATCCATGACGGAAAGCCTNNACGAATTTGCCACTATCAGTTCAAGGTCTATTTCAGTAGAAGAAACTAAGCGTTATGCCGCGTCATTTGCCGACCCCGCACGCATGGCGCAAAACTTCATGGGCGTATCTAACGGCGGCGATATGTTCAATGGTATTATCGTAAGGGGCAACTCGCCTAAGAACGTACTGTGGCGGTTGGAAGGTATTGAAATACCTAACCCCAACCATTTCAGCGGGCTGGGTACAACAGGCGGCGCTATCAGTATGTTGAATGCCAATGTGCTGGGTACTTCTGATTTTTATACCGGTGCTTTTCCTGCTGAGATGGGTAACGCTTTATCTGGTGTATTTGATATGAAGTTCCGTAATGGTAATACAGAAAAACGGGAGCATACGTTCCAGCTGAGTACACTGGGTACGGAGCTGGCAAGCGAAGGGCCTTTCAAGAAAGGCGGCAAATCATCTTACCTGCTCAACTACCGCTATTCTACCCTGGCCCTGCTGGACAATATCGTTAGCTTCGGTGGTGTATTGCCCAAATACCAGGACGCGTCCATCAAGCTGAATTTCCCGACTGCTAAGGCAGGTACGTTTTCACTGTGGGGTTTAGGTGGTTACAACAGCGCGTACAAAGATCCTGTAAAAGACAGCAGCAAATGGACGGACGACGACCCCAACTTCGTATTGAAGGCAGATAATATGATGGGCGTGGCAGGTATCTCCCACACTTATTTTACCGGCAAAAACTCTTACCTGAAAACAGTAGTTTCTGCTTCATACGAAAAAGACAAAGAGTTGGTGGATACGCTCAACCCCGCACAAGACTACCGTGCAGTGCATGTGGCCAACGAGTCTTTTGAGAATAATGCCTATAAGGTGNNTCTGTATTGTACAATACAAAACTGAATAACAAGAACACGATTCGATTTGGTGCCGTTGCCCAGCAATTGGGTTATAAGCTCAACAATAACTTTTTTGATGAGCATAGCGGAGAATGGAAATCATTCCTGAACAGTAAAGGTGATGCTCAATATTACCAGGCCTATGCTCAGTGGAAACACCGCATGACGGAGAACCTGACTTTTGTGAGTGGTTTACACGGCTCCTACTTCGCCCTGAATGGCAGCTACAGCATAGAGCCGCGTGTAGCCGCTACCTATACTTCAGGCAAGAACACGTATTCGCTGGCTACAGGCCTGCACAGCAAGCCTGAGCACCTGTCCACTTATATGTACCAGAGCAAAAAACAGGGGCAGGCGGACACTTATCCTAATAAAGACCTGGGCTTGTTAAAGGCATATCATGCGGTGGCAGGCTACGAAAGGCAACTGCCATGGAATATGCGCTTTAAAACAGAAGTATACTATCAATACCTTTATAATATTCCCGTAGAAAAAGACAGTACGGGCGGGTTCTCAATCATTAATGCCCTGGATATATATTCACTCTTCAACACACAACAACTGGTGAGCGAAGGTACAGGGCAGAACTATGGTATAGATTTCAGCCTGGAACGCTCATTTTCCAACAGCTATTACGTGCTGGCTACCGCTTCCCTGTATAAATCTACCTATACTGATTATCCCGGCGATGAATACAATACAACCTTCAACAGGGGTTACCAGGTTAATATACTGGGCGGTAAAGAATTCAGCATAGGCAGGAGCGGCAGGAAGATACTGGGCCTTAATGGCAAGGTGTTGTATAGTGGTGGTATGCGCGAATCACCTATTGATATCAATAGCTCCATACAGTCCGGAGAAACTGTATATGTACCCAAGCAATACTTTACCCGCCGGGTACCTGCTTACTTCCGCACCGACCTGGGAGTGTATTACAAAATCAAAAATAAAAGGGTGACACATAGCATACAACTGGAAGTACAGAACATCACAAACCGTCAGAATTTTTATTATTCTTATTTCGACAGGGAAGCTGCATCAGTTAAAACAGTCAACCAACTGGGCATATTCCCCAACCTGTCTTATCGCATTGATTTTTAATAAGGGCGAACACGCATAAAGGTAACCGTACAGTATTCTTACTGCACGGTTTTTTTATATGATTTTTTAGGTTGATGCGACCTGTTTGTTTTTATACATACACGCTGTATTTTGTGTCTTATTATTAAAAATGGGGCAAGCCTGCCTGTTGCCCCGACAATGGAAGGAAGATGTATAAAAGTTGTGTGGTTGCCCTATTGGTTTTCTTTTTCGCGCAGATATTGTCGTTCGCACAAAAACCTATCGCGTCATATCAGAAGGAAATATCCCGTACAAAATCAGACTCTCAAAAAGTCAAAATTTACATAGAGGTCTTTGAAACGTATAACAACAGTGACAATGATTCATTAAAGACATTGCTCACGCAAGGCCTGGATGCTTTTGACAAAACGAGCTATATAAAGGGACGTGGAACCTTGCTGTCGATGTTGGCTGGTATATATACAGAAGAAGGACAATTGAAAGCTGCGGAACACGCTGCAACTGAAGCGCTGGAAATTTTCAAAAA
>DINJ01000139.1:0-2268 GCA_002423665.1 Bacteroidetes bacterium UBA5543
CAAATAAGATAGTAGGTGATTTTGACAGCGACCCCAATAAGATTATTTATGACAACCTGGACGGTTATGCCGTATCGCAGGGAATATCTGTCAATACCGATTTTACATTCAATATCCCTTTCAAGTTTAGTGCAGGTGTTACCTATATGGATGTGTACCTCGTGCAAGATGACGGTACAGGCAATATGCTCAGGCAGCAACAAATGTACGCACCCAAATGGTCGGGCAATTTTATAGCAAGCTATACTTTCCCCCGCCGTATGCTGACGATAGACCTGACGGCAAAATGGAACGGGTCTATGCGGCTGCCTATACTCCCCAACGATTACCGGCCTGAGTATTCGCCATTTTATACCATCGCCAATCTTCAGTTAACAAAGAAATTCAGCAGGAACTTTGAAATATACGGTGGTATAAAGAACCTGTTCAACTTCGTGCCTAAAGACCCGATACTACGCCCGCACGACCCGTTTGATAAACATGCTGATGACCCGGTGAGCAACCCTAACGGTTACACGTTCGACCCGTCTTACAACTTTGCATCTATGCAGGGCATACGGGGTTTTGCCGGCCTGCGCTGGCATCTCGACAGGAAGGGATAGATTTTATTCCTTAACTTTATAGATGTTGTACTATTGCTATATATTAGTGCAACAGTTTACCCATAAAGCGAAGGAATGAAGAGATATGGTTTATTGCTTATCATGATACTTTTTACAGTATCTGTACAGGCGCAATCAAAAGAGGCTGAAAATAAGACGGACACGACCTCCATTGCAGACTCTATTAAATCAGAGGTACTTACGGCCAATACAAAGATGCTACAGGAACTGGATTCTATCCGCAGGGTGGACTCCATTCGCAAGGCTATGCTCGAAGAAGAGCTGAAATCGCTGAAGACGACTGATAACCTGAAGAAAGAAGAACTGCTGGCAGAACTGGATAGAATCAGGGCGGATGAAGAAAAGAAAATGGCCAGGCAACAGGCCAGGGTCGACTCTCTGAAGAAGGTGGTTAAGGGGTACCCTGTATCTCCGTTTTATGATACCATTTTGTACGTGTACACCAGCCTGGGGCCTTTTCAGCCAGCAATGCGGGCGGCTAATACGGAGAAACGTATTGATGAGATGGAAGATGATATGTTGTATCACCAGGACTCCATTATCCTTTTTAATTCTGAGCAGACTATTGACCTGCTGTACCGTGATGTTATTGTAATGAGTATCACCGCNNAAAAGATAATAGCCCAAAGCATCGCTGATTATAGAAAAGCTACCAGCCTTCAAACCTTGTTGAAAGAAATTGGCTTAGCGGTACTGGTAATAGTTTTTGTTTACCTGCTGATTAAGTACCTGAATAAAGGGTATCAACGTTTGAGAATATTTATTAGAGATGGCAGGGATAAGTGGGTGCGTGGCATAAAGGTTAGGGGATATGAATTGTTTACAGCCCAGAAGCAGGTAGTGGCCATGCATATTGTGCTCAATGTCTTAAGGTGGATATTGATTTTCCTGATTATATACCTGATGTTGCCCGTGTTGTTTGGCATATTCCCATGGACAAAAACTTTATCAGGCACCTTGTTCGGGTATGTGCTGAACCCGCTTAAAAATATTCTGAATGCTATCTGGAATTATGTGCCTAACATGATTACCATTTTCGTTATCATATTTGTGTTCAGGTATGTGTTTAAAGCACTTAAGTTTTTCAAACATGAAGTGGAAAGAGGCGCATTGGTAATACCGGGATTTTATGCTGACTGGGCAGCGCCTACTTACCAGATAGTAATNNTGCTGATTGTTATTTTCCCGCTGTTGCCGGGGTCTGATTCTGAAGTGTTCAGGGGTGTGTCAGTATTCCTGGGTGTGTTGTTTACGTTCAGTTCTTCAGGCTCTTTATCCAACATTTTTGCAGGCTTGGTGTTAACTTATATGCGAGCGTTCAAAATAGGCGACCGCGTAAAGATTGGTGACTCAGTTGGCGATATCATAGAGAAGACGCTGCTGGTAACACGAGTGCGTACTATCAAAAATGAGGATATAACAATACCCAATTCGACCGTATTAAATAGTCACACTGTAAACTACAGCACCGCTGCCGGTGAAATAGGACTGATAGTGCATACGACTGTGACCATAGGCTATGATGTGCCCTGGAAACATGTACACGAACTACTCATCAACGCGGCAGCTGACACTGATTACATCATAAGCAATCCCAAACCATTTGTGCTGCAAACCAGCCTCGATGACTTTTATGTAAGCTACC
>DINJ01000139.1:2333-6090 GCA_002423665.1 Bacteroidetes bacterium UBA5543
CTTCATGTTTATATGTATCTGCGCTTACCATTGTGTATGCAGGGCAGTATGCCTGGATATCATTGTTAATTGTTGCCGCCATATTATTCCTGTACAGGAAAATATATGGTGAGGTAGTAGGCGCTTTGCCCTTAAATGGTGGTGCGTACAATGTTTTGCTGAACACCACCAGTAAGAGCAATGCCTCCGTTGCAGCCACCCTTACAATATTGTCATACATGGCTACTGCAGTTATATCTGCTACTGAAGCAATGCATTACCTGCATAATATATTCCACCAGGTGCCGGTGTTGCTGGCAACAGTGGGCCTGCTCACGTTCTTCCTTATGCTCACCATATTAGGTATCAGTGAGAGCGCTGTCGTGGCTGTAATCATATTTGTTATTCACATGNNGTTTGATATATTTTCTATAAACTTCAAACGCCCTGTAGAAGGCGGTATAGCGACTGCGTTGTTCCTGGGTTTTAGCACCGCAATGCTCGGTATTTCAGGTTTCGAAAGTTCGGCCAACTTTGTTGAAGAACAGGCGCCCGGGGTATTCCCAAAAACACTCAGGAATATGTGGATAGCGGTATCTATTATCAATCCGGCCATAGCGCTGATTGCCATCATGGTATTGCCCATCAATGAGGTGTTGCTGAACCAGGAAGCACTGCTGGCACATATGGGTGGCAAAGCGGGTGGAGAATGGTTGGCTACATTGATAGCTGTAGATGCTGTACTGGTATTGAGTGGTGCTGTACTCACCTCATTTGTAGGCGTAGGCGGTTTGATGAAACGTATGACGCTGGATAGGGTGTTGCCACAGTTCCTGCTGAAAGAGACGAAAAGGGGTAGTTCGCCAAGAATATTACTCGTGTTTTTCGTCTTATGCCTGTCTGTATTATTTGCTACACGCGGTAAGATAGGCCCGTTGGCAGGCGTGTATACTATATCTTTCCTGATAGTGATGGTATATTTTGGCTTTGGTAACTTCCTGCTCAAGATAAAACGTGCCCGCCTTCCCCGCCCGGAGTATGCTGCGCCATTTACGGTTGCGGTAGCTGCGTTTGCCCTGATAGTGGCGCTCTACGGTAATATTAAGATGCACCCTGAATACCTGGTTGTATTTCTGCAATATTTCGTGCCGGCGATATTGGTCATTTACCTCTTCCTGAAACGCAACGAGATAATGGAATATCTCTTAATAGTTGTAACCAGCTTTTTTGAATCAATGGAACGTATTTCGTTAGTTAGCAGGGTGCGGTTGAAAAAGTCAATTCGTAAGCTGGCATCACAGGAGTTCGTGTACTTTACTAAAGGTGATGATATATCGGTATTGAACAAGGTGATGATATATGTACAGGAAAACGAGATAACCCGCAGGTTGAAAATAGTGACAGTTGTGAATGAAGAAAAAGTGGTTCCGGAACAGTTTATGACAGACTTTGAGGTGCTGGACCGTGCTTATCCTGAAATCAAGATTGAATTTATACAGGTAGAGGGGGAGTTTGGCCCGAAACTGATAGAAGAATTAAGCCGCAAATGGAGGATACCTCAGAACTTTATGTTCATCAGTTCGCCCAGCGACAGGTTTACTCACCGAATAGAAGATCTGGGCGGGGTACGCCTGATTATATAAGTGTGTCTTCTGCGCTTTGCAGGTATTCGCTTTTCTCTTTTTTAAAGAACATAAGGCCTATCATCATCAGCAGGCTGGTGAGTACCACCACATAGAATATAATGCCCACTTTGAAGTTCGTCAGTTGTTTTTCTACCGGTATACTGTAGAATAAAAGGATAGTGACCAACCCCCTGGGCATAAGGAAAAGCTCAGGGAACAGGTTTGCCTTTAATATTAACCGCAGGTATATATACCTTACTACAAGCAGCAGCATGACAATTAGTGTTCCTATGCTGATAACATCAGGTTCAACCACTACTTTGAGGTTGATAGTATAACCGAATAAGATGAAGAAAAATGTCCTGATAAGGAAAGATGTTTCCGCTGTAACAGTTTTCATCAATCCCTGTATACTCTCCAGGCTTTCCAACGGGATGATTTTTGCCAATCCTCCCTTCACCAGCAGGTTACTGTTATTGAGCAGTATGCCGAATACAAGTATGATAAGTAAAGCGGGCAGATGAATCAATTCGCCTGAAGCATATACAATAGAAAGAATCGCAAACACGAGGAAGAATTTCAGTACACCTTCTATTTTCGAAAGCATGTATATAAGCAGTAGAGAAGCAACTGCAGAAATAATGATAGCAAGGCCTATGCGTCCTGCAAATATTATGGTTGACTGGAAGTTCATGACATTATTAATCACCATGTAGTTGAAGACGAGGATGCCTAATATATCAGAAAATGATGCTTCGTAAATGATAAACTCTTTTTTCAGCGATGGCAGGTGACTGGTGCTGGGTATCACTATGGCGCTGCTGATAATGCTGAGTGGTACAGCGTATATAAAGGACTTATCTACAGCCTCACCCAACCAATATACCAGCAGGAACGTAATGCCAACTGCGGAAATGATGAAAATGAACAAAGCTGAAAAGAAGGAATTTCTAATCAGGCTGAGTTTCTCGCGGTGTACATCCAGGTCCAGCGCCGCCTCAAGGACAATCATAATAAGCCCCACGGCGCCGAGTACACGCACCAAAGGCTCGACATTATAATTGCTGAACCCGTAATGATTT
The DNA here is from genome assembly GCA_002423665.1 of Bacteroidetes bacterium UBA5543. GTDB lineage: Bacteria > Bacteroidota > Bacteroidia > Chitinophagales > Chitinophagaceae > UBA5543. The sequence continues at coordinate 5,020 of DINJ01000139.1, forward strand.
GCCAGGTATTTAATGCCTACGCCCGTGGCTATTAGCAGCAGCACAGATGGTATATTAGTTTTCTTGCTGATGACAGTGTAGAAATAACTTAATATAACAATGCTGCTGAGCAGTATAACTATAACGTATGAATTTATCTGCATGTGCTTAATCCCTTCCTTTTTCTGTTCAATAATCCTGCGCGATATGCACCACGGTGTCACCTAAAATAAACAAAAATTATTAATCATTGTTACTTTTTGCTCACTACTACCCATTCGTCCAGCTTTACTGTAAATGGCATTTTGCCTATAGTAACGACCGCTTTTTTATCCCTGATTTCGGTCAGTATGCCCACCTGGTGGTTGGTTTTATGCCGTACATAGTTACCTATTTCAGGTTTCCCGCCCACGGTTTTGTAGTTCTTGTCAGCTTTTTTAGCCATGGATGCATTTGCCTGCACCTGTTTCTTTTTGAATAGTACCTTTTCAGCCGCTTCTATTACATCCTGTTTGTTTTCAGCCTTTTTCCAGTCCTGTATTATCTGTTTGAACTTTCGCTCCATATCGCGCAGGTAGTCCAGTTCTTCTTTCTTTACCTGGTTCTGCAGTTTCAGGGTGTTGTAGTGTTGCTTCAGCTTTTCTTTATCAGTCAGTTCTTCGTATTTCTTTTTGGACTGTTCACTTTCTTTTATCAGTTTATCCAGTTCCTTTTCTTTTTGCCCCAGTCGTACTGCCTGTTGTTCTGTTTGCAACAGCATTTTGTCCAGCTTAAAATGCCCCCGTTCGGTTAATTCCCTTGCCCGGTTGATAATTTTAGGGGGCAGCCCGCTGCGTTGTGCTATGGCGAATGTATATGAACTACCTGGTTTGCCAATTGTCAATTGATAGAGTGGTTCCAATATGTTTTCATCAAATGCCATTGCGCCGTTTACTATCCCCGGTACTTTGCCCGCCATTACTTTNNGGTGGGCGCTATATGTACTCAGTTCGTGTTCTATGCTTTGCGTATCACCTATATGTATCATCAACTGCTTGAAGATGCCAATTTCGGAAGTACGGTCTACAGGCACCAGCAGGCCCGATTGAGCCA
>DINJ01000139.1:6109-6334 GCA_002423665.1 Bacteroidetes bacterium UBA5543
TTACCGTTTTACCACCGGCATTCGGCCCGCTTATAATCAATATGCGTTGGTTGCGGTCCAGCTTTATATCCAGGGGCATGGTAGCCTTACCATGTTGTTTGTTGTACAACAACAGCAGCGGGTGATAAGCTTTTATAAGTTCCAGCCCGGGGTGGGGGCTCAGTCGGGGCATATTACCGTTAATGTCCTGTGCCAACAATGCTTTTGCACGTATGAAATCATACA
>DINJ01000139.1:6347-15886 GCA_002423665.1 Bacteroidetes bacterium UBA5543
ATAATAAGTTTCTAACTGGGGGTGGAATACAGACAGGGCAGCGGTTGTTTCAGCCAGTATGCGCTGTATCTCCTTTGCTTCAGCCCGCTCCAGGCTAAAGACTTCATTATTGAGTTCAATAGTGGCTTCGGGCTCGATAAAAACCGTCCGCTGGCTATCGCTTTCTCCATGCAGTATGCCTTTTACAATACGTTTGTGTTCAGCAAACACAGCTACGGTCCGTCTGCCATTCAGGAAGCTTTCAGAGATGTCTGCCAGGTAGCCCTCCTTGTTTAATTTGCGGAGGATACCTTCGAATACTTTTCGCAGTTGCTGTCGTTTCGCCGCCAGGTCACTGCGTATACCCATCAGCTCGCGCGAGGCATTGTCCCTTACCTGCCCNNCGGTATCGTCTATTACAGTGGATACCGTTTCTGCAATGCGTTTGTCATAAGATATGTTTTCGCAAATAGCCCGCAGGCTTTTGTACAAACCGTCATGTTTGCTGAACCATACGAGTATATCCCGCATATTCAAAGCCAGTTTCATGAAAGCGAGTAGCTGGTCTCCACCCAGTACTGAGCGTGGTATGGAGAGCAGTTTCAGTTCTTTTTGCAGGTTAGTGGTAAAATCGTTCGGGAAATAGTCACCACCACTCAGCAGCATTTTATATTCATGTGTCTGTTGCAGTTCCTTTTCTACATATTCCAGCCGTGTATGAAACCGAAGGTTATCTACACACTCGTGCGCGGCATCTGTCCTGCATTTTTTGTGCAGCAGCGCCCTTATTTTGTCAAATTCTAATGCCTCGGCAGCCCTTTCGGGGTACAGTTGTATCATACAATCTCGCTCAGGTGGGCAAATTTACTATAACAAAGCCTTATGAGACGGATTATCATAAAACCGTTATATTGCGTATGGTACGAAATGTCATGAATAATTACGACCTGCTTATATCTTCATTAGACGCATTTATACGCAAGTATTATGCCAATAAGCTAATCAGGGGTATCCTGGTATTCCTTACCTGTATATTATTGTTTATCCTCACAGTCACCGTCAGCGAATATTACTTGTACCTGCCGGCCTGGTTGCGTAGCGTTATTGCTATCATATTTGTTACAGGAGGTTTGTCCGCCCTCGTAGCCTGGATTATCATTCCGCTAACGAAAATGGCAAGATTGGGTAATATTATTACGCACGAACAGGCGGCGGTTATTATCGGGCAACATTTCACCAACGTAAGCGATAAACTGCTGAATATACTGCAACTGAAGAAAAGCACGGACAGTTATGCCAGTAGAGAGCTGATAGAAGCCAGCATAGAGCAAAAAGCCAAGCAATTAGCTGTAGTGCCGGTTGTATCAGCCATTGATTTGCGCAGAAACAGGAAATACCTGCCTTATCTGCTGCCAGTATTGCTTGTCGGGATATTTATGCTCGTAGCCGCTCCCAATGTATTCCGCGATGCATCAGCCAGGTTGTTGCAGCCCACCAAAAATTTTGAGAAACCGGCGCCCTTTGAGTTTATATTAAATACAAAGCAACTGAAGGCTACCCGCAACAACGATTTTACCATTGAAGCCACTACCCGGGGCGATGTATTGCCGGCTGACTTATCGGTAGTTATCGGCAACGATATAGTCCCCATGACGGCAGCGGATGGGCACTTATTCCGCTACACTTTCAGAAATGTAACAGAGGCCACTGAATTCAGGTTGTATGCTGCCGGCTACTACTCTCAACCTTATACCTTGAAGGTGGTGCAAAAACCTGTTTTGAAGTCCTTTAAACTATCCTTGGATTATCCTGCCTACACTGGCAGAACTGACGAACAGGTAGGTAGCCTGGGCGATATAACTATTCCTGTTGGTACTACTGTTAGCTGGGCTTTTGTAGCAGAGCATACTGATAAGATTGCTATAAAAATGGGTGGCGGCCCTGAACGATTACTGGAAATAGATGGCAATACCTGGTCTTCTCAATTCAGGTTCATGGCCGATACATCTTATACACTAATCCTTAGTAATAAGAAAACGTCAGTTACTGACAGCTTTACCTATTATGTAAAAGTGATACCGGATGAACATCCTGTATTGCAACTGGAAGAATACAGGGATACAGTATCCGGCAAGCAGGTTTTGCTCAGCGGTAATGCCGGCGATGATTATGGAATCAGCAAGGTGTTGTTTCATTACCCCATTACCGATCAGCAGAACAGGGAACTGAAAAAACACCATAGCTCGCTTGGTATACCTTCCGGTGCTTTGACTCCTTTTCAGCATTATTTCGATATACAGGAACTGAACCTGCAACCGGGACAAAAGCTCAGGTACTATATAGAAGCCTGGGATAACGATGGCGTACATGGCAGTAAAGCTACTCGTAGCGAGATAATGGAGTACAGGATGTACGACAGCAAGCAGCTGGACTCAGCTATCAACGCCAACTCTCAACAGATTAATTCAGGATTGAGCAATAGTTCGCAACGGTCGGAACAACTGGAAGAGGAATACAAGGAAATGCAAAGCCGCCTGCTGAAAAGCAATGATATGGACTGGGAACAGCAGGAGAGCCTGAGGAATATGATGAAGATGCAGGAAAGCCTGCAGAATGAGATGAAAGCAGTTAAAAAACGTTTCGATGAACAACTGCAGCAAAGTGAGCAAAAAGATTACAGCGACAACCTGAAAGAGAAACAAGACCAGTTGAAGAAGCAGATGGACAATTTGCTGGATAAGGAACTGAAAGAGCAAATGAAGAAGCTGCAGGAATTGATGGCCAAGCTGAATAAAGAACAGGCACTTAAAACCATGCAGCAACTGGAACAGCAGAATAAGCTGTTTAAGATGGATATGGAGCGCATGAAAGATCTGATGAAGAAGATGGAAATGCAAATGCGCCTGGAGGATATGGCCAATAAGATGGATGAACTCGCGCAGAAAGAATTGGCACTTAAAGAGCAGACAGATAAGAAAACAGAAACGAATGATGCACTGAGCAAGCAGCAGGAGGAGATAAAAAAGGAATTGGATGAATCGCTGGGCAAGGATATGAAACAGATGGAGCAACTGGCGAAAGAAATGAAGGATGGAAAGGAGATGGATGATGAGAAAAAGATGGCACAGGAGGCGCAGGAGCAGATGGAGCAAAGCAGCGATGAACTGCAGCAAAACGAGAACAGCAAGGCCAGCCAGTCGCAGAGCAAAGCTGCGCAAAACCTGCAACAAATGGCACAGAGCATGCGCAGCGCTGCCGCAGGTATGGATATGGACCAGCTTACAAAAGACATCAGAGCTGTACGCCAGATACTGAGTAACCTGATGAGGTTGTCGTTCGACCAGGAAAAACTGATGGGTGACATTAGAGAAGTGAACCTTGCCAGCCAAGGATATGTAGTAAAGCAACAGGAACAAAATAGGTTACACGAAAATTCTAAAATGATACGTGATANNATAGTCTTTTTGAGATGAGTAAGGATATGTTTCAACTGGCTGCCACTGTCAATAAAGAAACAACAGAATTAGAAAAGAATATGCGCCTTACCGTAGAGTCTATCGAAGCTAGACGAGTAGGTGATGCTGTAACACGCCAACAATATGTAATGACGCACACCAACAACCTGGCGCTGATGCTGAACGAGGTATTATCTAACCTGTTGTCAATGCAGAACCAGGCACAGTCAGCCAGTTCCGGCGCATGTATGAAACCTGGAGGCAAGAAGCCCAAGCCCGGGCCGGGACAACAACTGAGCGATGTAATAACCAAACAAAAGAACCTGGGTGATGCGATGCAGCAGATGCAGAATGCCATGCAGCGTAGAAAAGGTGGACAACAAGAAGGCTCAGAGCAAGGAAAAAGTGGTCAAAAAGGACAACAGGGCGAAGATAGCGGCGATGCAGAACAAATAGCGAGGCTGGCACAGCAGCAGGCTGCCATCAGGAGGCAGTTGCAGGAACTAAACAGCTTGTTGAACAGTAAGGGTTTAGGTGATGCCGCCAAAGAGCTGAGAGAGATACAGGAAGAGATGGACAGGAATGAAACACAGCTTGTAAACCGTAAACTGGGCAACGAGTTGTTGATGAGGCAAAAGGAAATACTTACCCGGTTGCTGGAAGCTGAAAAATCAATTCGTGAACAACAGCAGGACGATAAGCGGTCTTCAAAAACAGCAGATGAAATAAGCAGGCCGTTACCACCTGAACTGGAGCGATATATGAAAGATCGCAAACAACTAACTGAACAATATAAAACAAGCCCACCTGTGTTGAAACCATATTATCAGCGGCTTGTACAAGACTATTACAAGCTCTTGGGTATATAGTATAATATACCAATATCATTCAAATAAGCAAATTTTTTCGATTAAACTATTTTAATATTTAGACGAACAAAAAAACCTTTTTGTATTAAAAGTGTTAAAGTATTTTAAATCAATTTATTACAGCAAACTCTTGCCCGGTTTGTGCTGTCTGACATATAGTGGGATGCTTTTCCCCATTGCTTTGGCAGAAAAATTGCATTAACTTTCATATAGTTCATTTACTAACTTAAAAATAGTGCCTATGATATTCTCAAGAACTTACCGGTATGTTTCTGCAGCTACTGAAGAAGATTTGAAAGGTCGCCTTGTTGGCAAACACATGAAGGTCCACGATATGGACTTTGAAGTGTCTGAAAAAGGGAAAATGCTTAAAATAATCCCACACGCTGAAACAGAAACAGGAATAAAAACCTTGCCGATAACCCATATTGAGTTTAAAGGTAAAGGAGGAAAAACCCACGTGGTTGTATCATCTAAAATGCGTAAAATTGATTCAGGAGGCCCGATGCTGATTATGGTATTTGTCTCTTTCCTGATATTGGCATCTTTGCTTCTGCTCATTTTCGGTGGAGTGAAGTACAATACCTACACTTACACATTGGGTGCTATAGGGTTGCTGATTTTTACCGTGTTCTGGACAAGGATGCAAACCGGGTATTTCGACTATATTCGTAAAATCAGGGATTACGTAAAAAAGCAGGCGGTATAGACAGAGACGTACACTGCTTGCTTTTACATTGTTTCTAAGAATGGTGCGTATGCATTCTGCAAACGTATCATGGGTGGTATTCTTTCTACTTTACAAAGGGTTCAATCGCATCAAATTGCGTAACACCTGAAAATATCTTGACCAACTTCCTGTTCTTATCGTAAATATTAATTTGCGGCAGCGAAGTGTAGTTAAAAGTTTTGTCTATAAAACCCGCGCTATCTACTCCGACTGTTATCTCTGGATATTTTGAATAGCGTGTAACATTGTTGTAAAATTCCAGATAATCTATCATTGAAGGGGCTGCAACTAAAAGGAGTTTTGTGTCCTTCAGTTGTTCAATATTCTTTTCAAGTATAGCTGTTTCTTCCTGGCAATGGTCGCATGTAGGATTGAACATCATTACCAATAGATTCTTGTGGCTTTTAAAGTCTTTTTCAGTGTATTTTTCCCCCGTACGTGTGGTTATGCTTAATGGTGGCAATGGTGCGCCGATAGCTTTATAATCTATTTTAGCTGTATCTGTAACAACTACTTCGGTATTTCCTTTATCCTTTTTTTTCTTCCTGTCTTTTTTTTGCGCATAACCGACAGCAACAGTGCTGAAAAGCAGGGTAATAACCAGTAATTTCCGTAACATAGCAGCGAATATATGATTTTTGTTGTAAAGAGAATGCTAATAATACTATGACACCATTATCGCAAATACCGTTGGCAGAAAGGGTAAGGCCGCAGCGCCTGGAGGAGTTTATAGGGCAGGAACACCTGGTGGGCGAGGGCAAAGTATTGGAGCAAATGCTTCGTAATCACAAAGCCCATTCGATCATATTCTGGGGGCCACCCGGTGTCGGTAAAACTACGCTCGCGCAAATTATAGCCAATGCGCTGGATATGCCGTTTTTTACCCTGAGCGCCATAGACAGTGGGGTGAAAGAAGTACGTGCTGTGATAGAAACTGCCAATCTTGAACCTAACGATGTATTGTTTATAGATGAGATACACCGGCTGAGTACAGTGGTGGAAGAATATCTCTNNGCCTGCTGGGGGCGGTAGAAAAGGGTATTATTACGCTGATAGGTGCGACTACCGAAAACCCATCATTCGAGGTCATCAGCGCCTTGCTGAGCCGCTGCCAGGTATATGTGCTGAAAGCCCTTGAAGAAGAAGACCTGAAAGAGATGGTAAACCAGGCGATGCAGCAGGATGCATGGTTGCAGAACCAGGCAGTTACAGTCCGTGAGTGGGAAGCATTATTACAGTTGAGCGGTGGTGATGGGCGGAGACTGCTGAACCTGTTTGAACTGGTAGTGACATCTATGCCGGATGGTGAAAAGAATATCACCAACACAATAGTACAGGATATAGTGCAACGGAAAATGGCACTATATGATAAAACAGGAGAGCAGCATTACGATATCATTTCAGCCTTTATCAAATCCATGAGGGGCAGCGACCCCAATGCTGCTGTTTACTGGCTGGCACGCATGATAGAGGGTGGGGAAGACCCGAAATTTATTGCCCGCCGTATGGTGATACTTGCCAGTGAAGATATAGGCAATGCCAACCCTAATGCATTGTTGCTGGCTACTACCACCTTCCAGGCGGTGCAGATGATTGGCTACCCCGAGTGCANNAGAAAAACCGGCGACCTGCCAGTGCCGCTATCTATACGCAATGCGCCTACCAACCTGATGAAGAATATGGACTATGGCAAGGGCTATCAATACGCACACGACCATCCCGGAAACTTTATTCCCCACGAGTTTATGCCCGAACAAATAAAAGGGACCAAACTATACGAGCCCGGCAATAACGCAAGTGAAAACCGCCTGCGCGAATACCTGAAAGGGAACTGGAAAGATAAGTATGGGTATTAAAGTTTGAAAATTACAGGTAGGGTATAATATACATTGACAGGTTTGCCATTTTGTGTACCTGGTTGCCATGGTGGCATAGAACTGACTACCCTGATTGCCTCCTCGTCAAGCAGAGGCTGTTGCCGCGTACCTGCGACGGAGACTCCTTTAAGATGTCCTGTTGCCGTGACAACGAATTTAACAGCTACGCGGCCTTGAATGCCATTCTTCTTTGCCTCTTCAGGATAGCGAAGATTTTGTGCTAAAAATTGGTTTACATTGTAACCTGGATCAGGCATTTTTTCAACCCATGTAAATATGTCATCAACAGTAAATGCAATAGGTAAGCTAAAGTATACATCAACTTTCCTATCGTCTTTTTCACCCGGATTCCATTCCTGCATTGATTTTACTATTCGAATCGCCTCTGAATCCAAATCCTCTGCAATCCCTTTTACAATAGTAGGGCTGTCAATACTACCGTTTGCACATACTATGAATTTTACTATTACCTTGCCTGCTATGAAATTCTCTTTTGCCTTTGCCGGATAAACCAGGTTGCTGTTTATGTATTCCTGAATATCGTAACCTGGTTTAGGTATTTTGTCGACTAGCGTAAATACCTCTTTGTCTCCCATTACCTGGTTGTGTAGGATTGTTGTATCCCCAATACGAACAGTGTCTGTTTGTTGGGCTATTACTGTTATTGGCAATAAAAGGACGAAGAAAATTACATAACGCGACATATAGGTTGTTTTGTAAAAGATACAGCATTGAAGAATTTTTACAACTTAATGTGCAATTTTCCGCTTCAGTACGCCGCCTGCAGTTTCTTTGATAGTATGGGTGAATACAAATGCGCGGGGGTCTATTTTTTGTACCACGTTTTTCAGCTTGCGCACCTCCAGGCGGGTAATAACTGTAAAAACGATATCACATTCATGACTTACTTCGTAGCTGTCTTTCATAAAGCCACGCTCGCCTTTGTAGATGGTGATACCCCTGCCCATGCGTAACACCAGCGCCTCTTTCACCTCTTCGCTCTTGCCCGATATAATAGTTACACCTGTGTAGGCCTCCATACCTTCTATTACATAGTCGATAGTACGCATGGCTATATAATAGGTAAGCATAGCATATAATGCTGTTTCCAGCCCGAAGTGTATGCCTGCCGACAAGAAGATAATAATGTTCATCGCCATAATCACCTCGGTGATGGTGAAGCTGGTCTTTTTCAGTGTGTACAGGGCCAATACTTCAAGTCCGTCGATAGCGCAACCACCGCGCATGGNNAAACCACCGAACATAGACACCAGCAGATTGTCTGACGTTACTGTTGGGAACTCTATATATTGCAGTGCTATTGCCAACCCTACAACTGCGATGGCCGTTTTTACAGCGAAGCCTTTGCTTATCTGGTATGCCCCCATTATGATGAATGGCATGTTGGTCAGTATTAATAATAACCCCAGGTTCCAGTGAAACACTTCGTAACCCAGTAGTGATATACCTGTTACACCACCATCAAGAAAGTGGTTAGGTACGAGAAAGCTTTTCATAGCGAAGGCACTGAACAGTATGCCCAGTATTATGTATATCGTGTCTTGAATAATGTATGAAATATTATACTCCTTGCTCATGTTCTATTTCCCCAGCTTAGATTTTACAAGTTTCAGGTGTTTGTCTTTTTTCTTTTTCCTGAGTTTGAGTGATGTATTGGTGAAGTAATGGTGTGATTNNACCTGGAGTTTATTCCATTCTTCTTCAGTATTTAAAATACCGTATACCGACAGTTCTGCAAAAAGCTTGTCGCCTATTGTGAAGAAGTCTTCGCGTCCCAGGTAATCCAGGTCGGCATCGCATATTATTTCTTCCAGGTGGTTTTTGGGTTCCTGTGGTACCCGGGTCGCCATAATCATACCGCAAATCTTCTTTATCTGCTCGGCGTTGTACCCATAGTCGGGCAAATGTTTCCTGGCTATCTGGCATGATTTTTTTTCGTGCTCCTTAGGCCCCTTCAGAAAGCCTGTATCATGAAACAAGGCTGCTGTAAGCAGCAGTTTCAGGTCATCGCCTTTTACGCCTTCGCCGGCAGCTATGAATTTGCAGGAATCAAATACATCTTTCACATGCTCTACGCTGTGATAAGAAAGATGTTTGGGCAATTCGTTTTTCAGCTTGCCCAGTATGAATTTTTTTGCTTCGCCAAACTGCATATAAACANNTTGAATAACACCGGTTACGAGGTGACGGTGGTCGACCAGTATAATTTTCACCAGTTTCAACCCCTCTTTTACCAGGTAGCAACCGCCCGTCTCGAACCCAGTTCTATATCCTTCCCGCTCAGAAAAGTATTTCAACGAAAAAGGAATGTTCATGTACGTATTTCAAAGGTGGAAGCAGTTGATACAGCGCTGAACAAAGTGATAACCACAGATGGTGATATTCTGTATGACTACCTGGTGATTGCAACGGGATGTACCTCTAATTTTTTCGGGAATGAGAATATTGAACGTTATGCTTTTCCTATGAAATCAACTACTGAGGCAATCGCATTGCGCAATCGTATCCTGCTGAATTTCGAAGATGCTTTAACCGCCACCCCCGAAGAACTGGAGGGCATTATGAATATAGTAATAGTAGGCGGTGGCCCTACAGGGGTAGAACTGGC
>DINJ01000139.1:15902-29712 GCA_002423665.1 Bacteroidetes bacterium UBA5543
ATCGGAACAGGTAGTAAGGGGCAACCGCATAAAAGTAGACCAGTATAACAGGCTGGATGGAATAGAGAATGTATTCGCGGTAGGGGATATAGCCTATATGGAAAATGATGCCTGGCCCAAGGGACATCCGCAACTGGCTAACGTTGCTAATAACCAGGCTAAAAACCTTGCGGCTAATATGAAGCGGTTACTGTCCGGAAATGCGATGAAACCCTTTGTTTATAAGAATCCCGGCACTATGGCAACCATTGGCAAGCGGAAAGCCGTTGTGGATTTGCCGGCATTCAGTTTCAAGGGCTTTTTTGCCTGGCTGTTCTGGATGTTCCNNGAAAAACAAACTCTTTATATTCATCAACTGGGCTATCAGTTATGTGACCAACGACACCACGCTAAGGCTAATCTTGCTGCCTACGCGTAAGCAGTTGGAGCTGGGAAAGAAGAATCATCATTTACAAAACAGTGAGTAATATCCTGAATTTGAGTAGTATTTTTAGGTACTGATAATATGCTTAAAATAGTTGTCTCACTTGTTCTTATGGGGTTTTGTGGCACCGCAAATGCGCAAGTGATGGTTAATAGAACCAGTAAGTATGGTTTTGGTTATGTTGAAATGGCAGCCGGAAAGTGGGTGTTGAAAGATACCGCAACGTCTGCCAGGTATATTTTGAACGCCAGGCGGAATGTTGTAACGGCTGTAGATAGTAATGGCGATTTAATATGGAAAACAAACCCGAGAAAGGACAACAATCTTCAGCCCTATAGGATAAAAAGATCCAAAATAGATTTTATGTCATTTACTACGCCTGGAGGCGTTTCTCTAGGTGACAGTGTTATTTATATTAGATGGGATAATTCACAGTTTGGTACTTTGTCAAAAGCCACGGGGCAATTTATGTGGAGGGGTCAAAACTAAACCTTTCCTATATGCCTTACCAAGGCACGCTTGGCGATAGGCAGTAGTGTTTCGTTGAGTGGTACTTCCAGCGTAGATTCTATAAAATAGACAGCCGGGTTGGGCAGCGTGTGAATCATATTGATTATCTGCCTTTTTATCTGCTCATAGGTTACCGATACGTTTTTGGTGAAGCTGTCAATATATTCCATTTTCATAGCTGTATAATTTGCCTCGCTGGCTTGCAGCAGGCTGATGGTGTAGTTATATGCTTTTACTTCGCTGTTCTGTTTATAGCGCAATAAAAGATAGCCTTCGTTTTTGTACAGGGGCAATATGCCTACGGGTTCTATATACAACTGTTGTTCCACCAGTTCATATATTTCGGTGCCACTGCTGATTGTGCCTTTCATTTTGCCCATAGCGTAGTTCACTATGTCTTCCAGTTCGGCCATCACATCGCCGTCCTGCAGCATTTCTTTATATACCAGTTCCAGTTTTTCCATATTTACCTTGCTCAGTTCTTTTGGAAACTGGTTTTGCAATAACCGTTTATTTTCTTTGAAATCAGAAAGGTTCCGATAATGAAATATCATATCTGCCAACTGGGGATATAATTTGTTGGCGTTAAAGTATTTGTTTACTTCCTGCAAATAGGCCAGCAGTTTATATTTCTGCAGTTCAAAGTCAATATAGCCATCCAGGAACCATGTTTCGCTGAGTGCCATAAGCCGTCAATTTTGGGTTATCCTAATTTACGAAGTGTCGTTGTAAATACAATGTTAAAGGCAGGGGATTTACCCACATATTGACATGCCCTACTTGAGCACTGTCTCGATAGTTATGGGATTGCTAAGGGTGAAGTGTACAGGGCATTTATCGCCTATTTGTAACATTCGCCTGATTTGTTCCTCATCTAATTGTCCTTTTATTGTCACTTCTTTCCTGAAATGGCTTATTTGTTTTTCCCTGTCGCGCTCATAGGTCACAATTATCTCTATGCTGTCCACGGGCCATTCTTTACGGTCTGCATACATGCGCATGGTAATACACGAACATGCTCCAAGTGCTGATGCGAGCAGTTCTCCGGGCGCAAAGCCAAGATTTTGTCCGCCNNTCCGCCATCATCCAGTGGTTCATCGGCTGTAATATCATTGCCATTAGATGAGTGAATGCGAGTGAGGTAGTGGTCTTTACCGATGGTTGAAGTTGTTTGTCTCATATTTATTATATATGGTTGTTAATTGACTTATCAATATCTTTAGTATTACGTAAAATAACAAAACAAGGGCAGAATAGTATGTTACATAAGTTACAACCGAAAATGTGGGTGGATATGTTCTCTGATCAATTGTATGCTTACACCAAAGCAAGAGTACAGTCGGAAGAAACCGCACGTGATATAGTACAGGATACTTTTCTCAGTGCATGGAAAAACAGGGAGAGTTATAGGGGTGAAGCCAGCGAAAAAAGCTGGTTGTACACTATCTGCAAGAATAAAATAACCGACCATTACCGCAGGGCCGTAAGGTCGCTGGAGGAAGCCGGGTTCAACGACTATGGCGCTGAGTATTTCAACGAAAACGGCCATTGGCTGGCCGATGCTATGCCTAAGCAATGGCAAGCCGATTCTGCTTCGTCAGACGTAGAAACAAAGGAGTTTTACAAAGTGCTTGACGACTGCAAAAACAGGCTGAAAGAATTACAAAAAGCCGTGTTCGTTATGAAGTATTTGGACGATATGGATTCTGATGAAATTTGTAAGGAACTACAGATAACCCCGTCTAATTATTGGGTATTGATGCACAGGGCCAAGTTGCAGTTGCGCCAATGCCTGGAACATAACTGGTTGTGCTGATATGGGTTTAATGATAAGTTGCAAAGAGGCCACTTTCCTTGTTTCGAAACAGGAAGAAGGAAAATTGACCATAAGTAAAAGAATAAAATTAAGACTGCACCTGGCAGGTTGTAAAATCTGCAAGTTATTTGCGGAACAGTCTTCATTCATCGCACGCTTTTCTGCAAGGGCGGATGCATATATGTCAGGGCATACGGTATTGCCTGAAGAGGACAAGCAAAAGATTAAGTCTTCACTCAACGGATAGATTAAGAACCCGTTAATTTCTTTGCTAAACATAATTTCATCTGTAAGGGATGAACATTTCCGGCGTCTATACCCTGCCTTTACTTCTGTGCACTGTATTGTGTCATTCAAAAACATCTTTTTATGAAAAAGACGGTATTCTTATTATCTGCAGTAGCATTAATGATGATGGCAGGGGTGCAATCCTGCAAAAACGACAAGGAAGACCCACAGCCTACGCCGCAACAATCGGAATTTATAGCCGATGATAACACATTTAAAGGTTTTGAGGCCTGGCACCTCAATAAAACACTAAATGGTGCAGACCCTGCCCTGAAAGGAGCGCATGGAGGCGATGATTCTACCTCACAGCGGAAAGTGTATTTACCATCCGCGTCCGTTACAAGGGTAGATGGCCAATTCCCGGTAGGTACTATCGTTTCCAAGAAGACAACATGGTCTACCGGTAGTGCCATAACAGCTATGGCAAAAAGAGGTAACAATTTTGATGCCGGTGGTAATAACTGGGAATACTTCCTGTTAAATGCAGATGGGTCGATATTAGTAGATAATGGAACCGCCATGCGAGGTGCCGACCTGATGAACGGCGCATGCAAGGGATGCCATGCCGTTGCTAAAACCAATGATTACATTTTTACGAAGTAGGATTATAGGCAGGTTTTCGAAACTGGCGGGATTTATCCCGCCTTTTTTGTTTTGCTCAATTCCAGTTACATTTATGGTCAAAATTTCGGCCAAAGTTATGTTGTCAATGAAAGGGTATTTGAAAGCAGTAATAGCAGGAACTTGTATTGTCGTATGGTCAGCAGGGACGGCTTACGCGCAGTTAGGTGCCGTGGAAATAGCGGCCGGGGCGGGAGTGAGCGTGAACAGCAACCCCGGTAGTAATATGTTTTACAAAGGGGATAAAATAACATTCAACTATTCCACTTTGCTAAGCGGTATGTATAACATGCACCGCAGCATGTCTGCCGGTATTGAGTTAAGGGCATTAGAACTTTCGCGCAGGCACGATGGGGCATATACTACCTATATGGGTACCAATATAGGTGGAGGCAAGCGGTTTGTATATGCCAAGGCGGCCTTATCTGCCAGCCTCGTGTTTAATGGTAAGTATAATACATACAGAGGCTATTGGTATGGTGGAGGTGCAGCCGGTTATGCATTGTCCAATCATAATTCAACTACACTAAAGCCTAATGAAGACTACAGGACACCTGCAGGCGGGCAGGGGCTGGTATTAGGGGTTCAAGCCGGTTATACGCATGGAATCAATGCCGTATTAGGTTTGAATGTAGAGGGTGCGTTAAGGAATTATACCTTGGGGTATGATGCAGGGGCACCCGATATAAGGCCATATACAAACCTGAAATACAATGTGACTGCATACACACTTACCGTAGGGCTAAAAGTGCGTATCATGCCCAAGTACAAGGCTCAAAATGCTATTCCTGCGCAGAGGGGCAAGGGCCGTAGCAGGAGGCTCTATACTTTTTTATCGCGTACTTGCTTGCTGATAATAAACAATAATACCAGGCCTGTTATGACCAGTATGGTAGATATTATCTCAGCCTGTGTTGGTTTAATGAACCCGAGATCGTATTTATAGTTCACACGGATTTTCTCAACGAAGAACCTTTCCAGCCCGTTAACTATGAGGTACAGCCCAAACAACTGCAATGGTAGCTTAAACCTGGTGCGCAAAGCCCAGAGCATCCCGAACAGTAACATGCAGGTAGCAAACTCATAAAGCGGGGTTGGGAAGACACTTACGGGTAATACCGCACAGTAGTTGCCGGTGCAGCCCTGTATCAATACCCCATCGTGGTTAACGTTATGCGCATAGTTCATGCCATACAACCAGTCTGGCAGCCATGAGGGGGCAGGGGCGTAGATATGCGGTATAGTGGTTATGTCTTTATAAACGGATGATACTTTAGCAACAACATCGTTAAACTCTCCCACTGCGGCAGCACGCAGTGTACCGTCTGCATTGGTGATATAGGCGCTGTTGAATATACCCCAGTCGCCATCGCCGGCAAAGTGGCAACCCAGCCTGCCAATACCGTAAGCCAGTATCAATCCCGGGGCTGCCGCATCGCACAGGTGCTTGAAGGGTATTCTATGTTTGCGGGAGTAAAAATACAATGAAATGGTCGCTACTATTAAGCCTCCATAAAAAGTAAGCCCGGCGGATGAGAACAGGCTGCCAATGGGGTCGGCCAAAAACTGGTCCCATGTTTCAAAAGCATTAAAAATTTTAGCGCCTGCCATACCCGATACAGCTGCTATCAGCAGTATTTCCATTGCTCGCTGGTGGGGGTGTGTTACCGACCTCCTTTCTTCAGGTTTAGGCAGTTCCTGCTTTTTCTTTTCGCTGTATTTCAGGTACAAAAGCAAGCCACCTACAGCCAATCCTGCCAACAGGTTACCCTCGGTAGAAAATATATATCCCAGGGGGTCGGGAGAGACCCTTGCTATATTGCCGAATATGCCACCCACTTTAAAACCCAGCAGGAAACCGGATACAACTGCCCATATGTAATCGCTCATTGTGGCTGGCTTGCCAACTATCACTATAGTTTCTGTAGGGTGCAGCAGCCCCATTTGCTCTTTTCGTTTCAATTCTAGTGAAAGCGTCCATGCTGCAGCAAGGAATGCGATAGCTACAAAAAAACCGAATGTCTTGAATATGCTCAGCCATTCAGGCATTGCACTGCCTGTCAGGCTTTCTAATAAATACTGGAAATCAGGATACATAAATCGTGTGTAAAGCTAATAAAGTTGACGGTTGGAAAAGCACATAAAGTCCGTTGTTTAAGAATACCTTAACCCATTACGGTATTTGTTCAATTGTGGTAAGTGCTGTTTTTATCATATTTTCTATATCAGCTTCAATACTTCGGGAAGCTATGTTAGCGGCCCTGTTATCAACCACGGTACTTATCGAACAGCAATTATGTCCTAACACTTTGCCCAGTCCGTACAGTGCTGCCGTTTCCATTTCGAAGTTGGTTATTCTTAAATCACGCGTGGTAAAAGTAGCCATAGCATCTGCCAGGTAGGGCAGGGTAAGCTGCGCCCTGAGCGCACGGCCTTGTGGCCCGTAAAATCCGGGACAGGTAGCGGTAATGCCATGCACATATCCTGCTGCAAAGTATTTGCGCAATGTAATGGAGCCCTCGGCTATATATGGGGTTATGTGATGACTGACGGTAAGACGTGTGTGCTGCATAAACTGCTCCATAATAAAGCGTTCATCGGCATTGTTTTCGTGCCGGTAATAATGCAGCAGGTTGTCCATACCTATACCGTATGCCGATGTGATGAGTGNNCATCTGCATGCAAGCTCCCACAGGTACCCAGGCGTATTACAGATAGTGTTTTGTGAACAGGTTTTACAGTCCTGCTGTCAAAGTCAATATTTGCCAGGGCATCCAACTCATTCATTACAATATCTATGTTATCGGGTCCGATACCTGTGCTCACTACCAACAGTTCTTTACGGCCAATCCGCCCCCTGTGGCAAACAAACTCCCTGTGCTTTGATTTATGGGTTATTTTATCGAAGTACTTGGAAACGACAGGCACCCTGTCGGGGTCGCCAACAGTTATCACTGTATCTGCCATATGCTCAGGGCTAATGTTCAGGTGGTAGATGCAACCTGCTGAATTTATCATCAATTCTGACTCTCCAAACCTTTGGTGCGTATGCATTAGTAATATATGTGTTTGCTGTTGTAAAGAAATGAAATTTTACTACATTTGCAATCCCTCGTACGGTCACGTGGCCGAGTGGCTAGGCAGAGNNGGGGTGTCTCTCTGAATATAACCTTTGTCAAGTGCATATTGTACCTGGTTCATAGGCAACATCTGTGCCTTGCCGTTTACCAGGAAGGTCAGCATCAGCCGGTCAAACATATTCACCTCATACTGCTTCTCAATACTCTTGATAACCCTTACAGATGAATCGGTACTGCATCCGCCTACATGCGTGGCTGTTTCGTCAGCCATTATTACTATAAACTGCCTGAACAGCAATTTGGCCCAGCCCTTTACCGGCTCGCCATGCGATGNNTAAAACTGGTGAAGCTGTTCGTTTATTTCCTGTTCTTCACGGTCAATAAAAGCCCTGCTGCTCTGGTATACCCACACACGGGAATTATCTGAAAAATCAGGCGGAATGATATTTTGTAGTTCCTGTAACATGTTGCAAAGTTACGTTACAAAGAATTTACAGGAAGCTGTGAATTATCATTGTTTCTTATCTGTTCATCATTCAGCCATTTCTGTAGCTCGCGAGCCATACGCTTATAGTTGCGCGAGGGTGGGGTTATGTTAAATTTTTTACCGGTAAAGTGGCTGTTGACCAGAATTTGCTTATTGTCGGCTATAAATACCATTACTTCACGGTAGTCCTTTTTGGCGTTAGCATCCAGGTTGCGGCTGATAATCATAAAAACTTCAGGTGCCTCAGGGTGCTGGGTGTATGCCAGGCGGTTTTGGGTAAAGAACTTATGCAGCAGTACAATATTGTCCTGCATAAAAAAGGATGTCTTCAGCGTTTCAAATTTCAATACTTTGAAAAATGAATACACTACCGATATAATCAGGAAAACTATTACCAATGAGAACAACCATTGCAGCATTGTTGATTGCTCTGCGTGTACTGCCGAAAAATTTAGAAAAATAAACGGCCAGGCTATACGTGCAATAGATACGAATACTATAGCTATGATACCTGCTGGGGCAATAGTCTTTTTGCCCAGTTTGTATCTTTTATTGGCTTTGATATAAGCCAGGTCGCGGAGTAGCTCATTTTGCCAGTCGCTACTGCCGGAGGGGTTGTTCAGGTGTTTCATTTATTGTTTAATCCGCCAGCGACTGCGCCACCATTTCGGCAATGTCCAGCACTTTTACATCGTCTTCCTTTTCTTTATTCTTTACACCATCAGTCAGCATTGTAGTGCAGAAGGGGCAGTTGGCAGCAATGATGTTTGCTCCTGTTTCCAGCGCTTCTTCACTACGCTCAAAGTTGATACGAGTATTGCCTTTTTCTTCCTCTTTAAACATTTGCGCACCGCCGGCACCGCAGCAAAGGCCATTGGTACGGCAGCGTTTCATTTCTACCAGCTCTACATCCAGTGCCTGCAACACCTCGCGGGGGGCTTCGTATATATTATTTCCACGGCCCAGGTAGCAGCTATCGTGATAAGTAATCTTTTTGCCTTTGAAGGCACCGCCCTCTTTCAAACGTACACGACCGTCATTTATCAGTTGTTGCAAAAAGGTGGTATGGTGTATTACCTCGTATTCGCCACCCAGGGCGGGGTATTCGTTCTTAAGTATATTGAAGCAGTGCGGGCAGGCTGTTACTATCTTTTTTACACCGTATCCGTTTAACGTCTGTATATTATTGTACGCCATCATCTGGAAAAGGAACTCGTTACCTGCACGACGAGCCGGGTCGCCCGTACACATTTCCTCCTTACCCAGTATTGCGAATTTTACACCTACTTTATCCAATATCTGTGCGAAAGCCTTAGTTATTTTCTGCGCCCTCTGGTCGAAACTGCCGGCACATCCCACCCAAAACAATACCTCGGGCATTTCACCATTCGCAGCATATTCAGCCATTGATTTTATAGTCATGTNNCATTTGTCTCTTTCATCGGGGCTGAATTTCCACGGTGCCATATTATTTTCCACGTTACCAAACATCAGGTTCCACTCTTCAGGGCTATTGCTTTCTTCCATTATCAGGTTGCGTCGCAATTGATAAATAATGTTCAGCGGGTCGATGCTTACTGGGCATGCTTCCACACATGCCTGGCATGTGGTACAAGCTCGTAGCTCCTCTACAGTAATATAGTCATGTATAAGGGCTTTGCCATCATCAACAAATTCTTTGTTCTTGTTGATATTCGCACCCACTTCCTCCAGCCTGTCGCGGGTGTCCATCATTATTTTACGAGGCGAAAGCTTTTTGCCGGTGATATTAGCCGGGCACATGGCTGTGCAACGCCCGCACTCTGTACATGCGTAGGCATCCATCAGGTTTTTCCAGCTAAGGTCGGTTACATCTTTTGCCCCAAACCTTTGTGGTTCAGACGGAGCAACATCAGTTGGGGCTTTGTCCGGCTCCATCATATACAGCACCTCGTTCTGAATTTCGGGCATGTTCTTCATTTCACCCTGTTTCTTCAGACGCATATAGTATGCATTGGGGAAGGCTACTATAATATGGAAGTGCTTGGAGTAGGGGAGGTAGTTCATGAAAATGAATACACCTACTATATGCAGCCACCAACCACCACGCTCTATGCCCACAAGCGTACCATCGGACAGGCCTGAAAATAAGCCTGTAAACATACCTGTAATCCAAAAACTGTCAGTAGCAGTGTAATGGTCTACACCTCTTTCCTGTAATACCAGATCGGCAGTATTCATAGCGAGGAAGATGGTCATGAGCACTATTTCCATTATCAATATCAGGTTGGCGTCGTTCTTCGGCCAGCCATCCAGTTCGTTCTGCACCAGGCGGGGTGTCTTAACGATATTGCGACGCGCCAGGAAAATAGCACAACCCGCCAATACCAGCACCGCCAGTATTTCAAAACAACCTATAAGTACGCTATAGAAACTGCCCAGCAGCGGGGCAAACAATCTATGTTGCCCTGTTATGCCATCCAGTATTATCTCCAGTATCTCAATATTGATGATAATAAAACCTGCATACACAAACAGGTGCAATATGGCAGGTATAGGGCGTTTGAACATTTTTTTCTGTCCCAATGCCAGCAGCGCCATATTCTTCCAGCGCTGGCCGGGGTTGTCGGTCAGGTCTTCTTTTCGCCCCAGCATAATATTGCGCCTGATTTCGCCCACTTTTTTAGCGAACAGGTAAATAGATATGCCGGAAATTATTATAAATAGTATCTGCTGGATAAGCTGCATGAATAGTATTTTTAACGCTTCGAAATTAATGGCTTTTAACCTAAAAACATAGTTTAACACTTGCTGTTATAAGGTTTCAACGAAATTGTTTAGGTTTGGAAGTAAATATTGCAGGTCAATGTTATATAGAATTGCTATTCCCCTAATATTATTTGCGGCATTGTTTTCGGGTAGTGGTGCCAGTGCACAGGATGAAACGAGTAAAATCAGCAGCCTGGAAGATTCTTTGTTGGTGACTGCCGATTCAATGTACCATGCTTTTATCCCCGATTTTCGTATCGAATACACTGAAAAGTTTGTGAAACAACTGGTGCAGACATTGAAGCAGCCCAATTCGTGGAGTTACGATTTTCCTAAATTGAAAGAAATTATTAATATCACTTATCCTGATGATAAGTCGTTCAGGATTTTTAACTGGGTAATTGCACCTACAGACGTTACTCGCAGGTATTATGGAGCTATACAGTTGCCATCAGAAAAATTAAAATTGTTCCCGCTGATTGATTATTCTTCGGAAATAAAGAAATGTGCTGAGGACACCGTATTGACAAAAGGTAAATGGTATGGTGGGCTGATATATCGCATTATGCCACAGACTGTAGATGGTGAAACAATTTATACACTATTCTCTCTTAATGCATCCAGCCCTATCAGCAACAAAAAAATACTGGATCCTATGATAGTGACCGACACAGGTGTGATATTCGGGGCTGATATATTTGAATATGCATCTTCTTGCGATCCTGATAGGCCCGCAAAGCGGTTTATACTTGAGTATAAGAAAGAGGTGCAGGCATCTATGAACTGGGATAATGAGTTTGGAGCAATATACTTTGACAGGCTCGTATCACAGGTAAATGACCCCAACAGGAAATATACATACGTGCCCAGCGGACAGTACGACGGCTTCAAATGGAAGGGTGATAAATGGACTTTTGTGAAAAACCTGATACCGATAGATGTGCGCGAAGATGGGGAGGCCCCGGTGCCTAACCCGAAGAATGTAGAGAAAAAGAAGAAATAGGGTTTCCCATTTTTACATAACTTTGCAGCCGCAAAACATGGACCGGTAGCTCAGCTGGATAGAGCAGCTGCCTTCTAAGCAGCAGGCCATTGGTTCGAATCCAATCCGGTTCACTGAAAAAGCCGCCTCATAGAGGCGGCTTTTCTATTAAAAGATTCATATTATTATTAACCGAAACAGCAGTAACTACTTGGTGATAATATCCCCCCAGTCATTTTGAAGTTTATCCTTCATGGTATAGTCTGTTAGGTCAAATTTTACAGGAACTACAGATGCGTATTTTTCCGCCAGTGCTTCCACATCCGTTCCTGTGCCTTCATCCATGTTCAGAAACTTACCGGTCATCCAGTAGTAGTCTTTACCGCGTGGGTCCACCCGTTTGTCAAACTCTTCCTGCCATTTGGCATTAGCCTGGCGGCAAAGTTTTATGCCTTTGAATGTTTCTTTTGTAGCTATTGGTATGTTGACATTCAGCAAGGTATGGTCAGGCATTTTCTGCGCCAGCATTTTCTGAGCTATAGTCCTCACTACGTCTTTTGCAATTGTGAAATCAGCATCATACCTGTAGTCAAGCAATGAAAACCCTACGGATGGTACGCCTTCTATTGCCGCTTCCATAGCCGCACTCATGGTGCCTGAATATATCACATTAATAGAATGATTAGCTCCATGGTTGATGCCGCTGAGGCAAAGCGTGGGTTTGTAATTGAGTATGATATCCCTTGCCAGTTTCACACAGTCAACAGGTGTGCCGCTACTTTCCCAGGCTTCTATTCCGTCAAATATCTGCACTTGATACAACCTGAGCGGCTCGCCGATAGTAACTGCGTGCCCCATGCCCGATTGCGGGCTGTCAGGCGCTACCACTACTATCTTCCCAAGGTCTTTTACGGCTTCTATCAGTGCGCGAATGCCGGGTGCAGTTATTCCATCGTCATTAGTTATCAGTAATACAGGCCTGTCAATCGTCATGGCACAAATTTACCAATCCGATTTCAGTAACCGAAACCTGCTGATAATATAATATACACCCACCCATACAAGGGACACCAGTATATATGTAGTTTGGGTTATCTGCTCCTGCGTTTGTACAAGTGTCTTGGCTATTTGTATCAAGGGGAAGGGCAGAAGCTCATCACTGGCCTGCAGGGGCATCAGGTTGCCTGCCGGAAAGTCGAACCTCCAGTTGACAAATCCTCGTATCAGGCTTTCTATTANNACCTATGGCTATGCCGCTTCTTTTAAACAGGTAGGCTATCAACAGCGCGAAACCATAGTAGTTAAGCGACAGGATGAAGATGTAAAACAAACCGCTGATATTACCCGGGAAATTTGCAAAGCTGTCGTTTGCCATGCCAAATGCTATACCTGTAATAAAGACATAAATTGTAGTGGCTATAGCAAGTGTCAGTGCCATCAGCCATTTGGCGTGTAGCACCTGTAGCCTCGTCCAACCATCTATTACATTCTGCCTGTTGGTTTTGAAAGTATATTCATTTGTAGTAATGATAATGACGAGTACAGAAATAAACACCACAAATATGCTCGACCACCATCCCAGGTTTTGCCATACATTGTCAAAGGCGTATGCCTGATCCAATATGTTGATGCCGTCTTTGCCACCACCGCCCATCTTCATAAAACCTTTGTTGATACTATAGTTCCATAAAGGCAGCAGTAGTGCAAACATGCCTGTCATTATCCAGAAAGTAGGGTACTTCCTTATTTTCAGCCATTCTATATTGAGTAGGTTGTTCATTAGTGCTTATTTGTTGGTTAGTTCTATGAATTTTGTTTCCAGGCTNNTGTCGCAGTTTAATTGCAAGGCGCCGTTTATCTGCTTTACGCTATGTACACCCGGCATCGTTGATATCACCTCCAGTAGTTTGGTAATGTCTGTAGCGCTTATCTCCACCTGGTCTTCGCTCACAAGCACCTCATCTACTTTGCCACTCAGCAAGAGGTCGCCACGCTTGAGAATAGCCACATGGGTGCATACTTTTTCTACTTCGTCCAGCAAGTGACTGGCCATGATGATTGTTTTACCTTCATTGTTCAACTGAATAATCAGTTCCCTGATTTCGGCAATACCGGCGGGGTCCAGCCCGTTAGTTGGTTCGTCAAATACCAGCACATCGGGGTTGCCAAGCAGAGTAGAGGCAATTGCCAGTCTTTGCTTCATACCCAATGAATAGGTTTTGAATTTACTATCCTTACGTTGCCAAAGCCCTGTCTTTTCAAGTACTGCCTGCCGGTCATCTTTACCTCTTTGTTTAATGGCGGCAGCCACTTGCAGGTTGTCCCAGGCCGACATATAATGGTAAAAATTGGGTGTCTCCAGCAGCGAGCCTATACTACGGCGTGCAGCATCATGAGGGATGCCCCCCAACCACTGGTAGGTTCCGCCATCGGCTTTCAGCACATCCAGTATTATACCCAGCATAGTGGTTTTACCACTTCCGTTAGGGCCCAGAATACCAAAGACACTGCCGCGTGGTACGTCAAATGATACATTTTTCAAGGCCTGTATCGGTCCATAGGATTTCGATACAGAATTAATAGATAATACAGTTTCCAAGTATCAATCAATTTTGATGTTAATCAATGAATAAGTCTTTTTGAAGGGGAGCACCCGCTACTATAGCGTATGGCTCAAAATCTGTAACACCTGCCTGGCGCAATACATCTTCGTCTATCAGCGTCGCACCTGTATAGGTCTCAGCGGGTTGATGCAATATATAATTAACAGCGTCTGCAATAATCTCAGGTTTGCGGCTGCGTTGCACCAGCATTTCACCCCCCAGCAGGTTTTTTACGGCTGCGGTACCTATCG
>DINJ01000068.1:0-2072 GCA_002423665.1 Bacteroidetes bacterium UBA5543
AAGTAAAAAAATAAATACTTACTATTATAGATAAAATCTTTACTCTTATAAATAATAGTATTGCTATCATTATTGAAAGTTGGATTAGTTTTGTCTAAAACATACTCTAATGAAGCAGAGAGGCTATGTATACAGAATATTGGAGATATTGAAACACGAAAAGCGGGAGATATACGCTATCTACTTCTATGCAATTCTGGCGGGATTGGTCCAGTTATCATTGCCGCTNNGATAGAGCAGCAACTCTATGTGCGTTATGCATTTCAATACGCTTACATCGTTCCCCGGCTGGATATAAAAGCTACGGAAAACTATTATCGCCCTGAATTGATGAACCGCTACTTTGACATCATGACCTTGCAGAAGGGTATATCAAAGCTGCTGCTGGACGTGCCTACTGCTACAATACAGATTTTGGCGGGCTTGTTGTTGCTGACCCTTTATCACCCACTGTTTATTTTCTTTGGCATATTGGTAATACTGGTCATCGTACTCATATTGTACTTCAGTGGCAACAAGGGAGTAGAAACAAGCCTGCAGGAGAGCAAGCATAAATACAAAATGGCGGCCCACCTGGAACAGGTGGCGTTAAACGCAGTAGATTACAAGTTTTACAGCCAGGATTTTAACCTGGGCAAGGCTGATAAAAAGATTACCTCCTATCTGAAAAGCAGGACCAGTCACTTCAAAGTGCTCCTACTGCAATACTGGTCTCTGGTGTATCTCAAAGTCTTTATAGTTGCAGCAATGCTGATAGCAGGTGCCGTACTACTGTTTGGCCAGCAATTGAATATCGGGCAATTTATTGCGGCTGAAATTATTATAATCCTTGTTATTAACTCGGTAGAGAAACTCATCATCAACCTGGAACAGGTATATNNAGGAAGAGAAAATGTTTGAAACCGGCGATACAGATGGAGTGCATGTCGAGGTTAACAAATTATGCTTTGCATACGATGATAAGACGGATACAATACTTAAGGACATTTCTGTCGATATACAACCCGGAGAAAAATTGGTAGTGACGGGCGCCAGCGGATCAGGTAAATCAACTCTCCTGAAATTGCTCTCAGGTATCTTCAAGCCGGATAGGGGATCGGTATTAATCAACGGACTGCCGGTGCATAAATACAACCTGTTGTCGTTGCGCAGTAAAACCGGGCTCATGTTACAGTCCTCCGGCCTGTTTGACGGTACATTAATGGAGAATATAGTTTGCGGCAGGGATGTGCCATACTCGATAGTTAACCAACTTGCGGAGCTTACGGGTTTGAAAAATTTTGTTGAGAAACAAAAAGACGGGTACGACATGCGTATTTGTCCCGGCAAATATGATTTACAGGACGAGACAGTTAACAGGATATTGCTGGTACGTGCACTGGCTACCAGGCCGCAGCTTTTATTGTTGGACTACCCCTCGTCTTGCAACGATGAAATAACAAAGAATGTACTTGACTATATAAGTAAGGAAATGACAGGNNTAACTGATAGTTAGAAGAAAGATGAAAGAGATTAAATCAATTGTATCCGGTGCGGTGAAAAGCTTTCAAATGCAGGCTTTCAGCAATGTGTACATGGTAGACAAAAAGAGTAATATCCGCAGGTGGTTTATAGGCATTGTTATATTCCTGGTGATTATTCTCATTCTACCCTGGACGCAGAACATAAGGGCACGTGGATATGTAACCACACTGAGGCAGGAAGAGCGCCCGCAGGAACTGAATGCCATCATACCGGGACGCATAGTAAAATGGTATGTGCGTGAGGGGGACTGGGTAAGAAAAGGGGATACCATAGTGCAATTGGCGGAAGTAAAAGATGAATACCTGGATCCTGCTTTGATAGAACGTACGGGGGAGCAACTAAATGCCAAGAAATCGGCCGTAGACTTTTATAATAATAAGGTGAATGCAGCTGATATGCAGATAGGGGCATTGCAGCAGGCACTGGAGTTGAAGCTACAACAGCTGAAAATGATAGTGGTACGCGACAGTATAGAATCGCGTGCAGCAAAGAATGCTTTTGAAATTGCTGAGGAACAATACCGCCGGCAGGTGATAATGTACGATAGC
>DINJ01000068.1:2095-3506 GCA_002423665.1 Bacteroidetes bacterium UBA5543
GTACCAGAATGCTTTGGCATCGAAAATGAGTGCTGAGATAAAGTACGCGAATTCGAAAGTAGAATTAAAACAGACGGAAAGGGAATACGCAGAAAAGATCTACAAAGCTGAGAGTGAAAAAGCTGCTGCGCAGAGTGAAATAGCATCCGGACTTGGGGAGATAGCCAAGCTGGAAAATCAATATTCAAATTATGTTATCAGGTNNAAAAAGTTGGTAGAGATAGTGCCGGACAGCAGCCAGCCTGCTGTGGAGTTGTACGTAAGGCCGGTGGATATGCCACTACTAACAGTAGGGAGGAAAGTCAGGTTTATTTTCGATGGCTTCCCTGCTATAGTGTTCAGTGGCTGGCCTCAGGCTTCATATGGTACATTTGGCGGAGAAGTGGCTGCAATAGAAAGCAGTGTCAGTGCTAATGGCAAATTCAGGGTACTGGTAAAGGAAGCGCACGATGAACGCAAATGGCCCCCAGGACTGCGTTACGGTTCGGGTGCCTCATCTATCATATTGCTGAAAGATGTGCCAGTGTGGTATGAGATATGGCGGAATATCAACGGATTCCCGCCAGATTACTATGCCGAGAAGCAGCAGAACGAGAACAAGCAGGAAAAGCAGGGAGGTAAATAGTATGGGTAGGTTATGGCTGATTGTAATGTTATTATTTCCTTCTGTGGTGAGTGGCACACCACAAGACAGCCTGTTGCTGCTTTCCAGGGATGAACTGGTAAGTATAGTGAGAAAATATCATCCTGTTGCAAGACAGGCGGGANNCAGCTATTTTCATCCTAACATTAGTATACCTACATGGTATGGGCTGGAGCTAAAAGCCGGAGCAGAGGAAATAGCCGGTGACCGGGTGTCGCGGGAGCGGACATTGGGCGCCACAAGTTATGCAGGTGTAAAATGGTCGGTGACGCAGGGGCTGTTATTTGATGAACGCCGGGCTACCTTGCGGCAGGCGCAGAAATTACTGAAATTAAGCGAGGCTGAAAGACAACAGCAGGTGAATACTGTATTATTTGATGCGCTTGCAGCTTACTGGCATTGGGTGAAACAGTACAATTATTACAACATATATACCAACGCGGTAAACCTGAACCGGCAAAGGCTGATGATGGTAAAAGCTGAATTTGAACAGGGTAACCGCCCGGCGATAGATACGGTNNAAGCGCTTACCCAGTTGCAGGCATACCAATTATTGCAGAACGAATCATTGATGGACTTCAGGAATGCGGGTTATGTATTATCTAATTACCTGTGGCTGGAAGATAACCAACTCGCCATGCTGGGAGATAATATTATACCCGATACTACGGGTATGTCTTTGTATAACGAAATGCAGGAACTGCCACCATTGGAAGAACTGGTGGTACGGGCGATGAACAACCATCCTAAATTGCGCATGGCAGAATT
>DINJ01000041.1:0-6591 GCA_002423665.1 Bacteroidetes bacterium UBA5543
GGTTATGGTGTTACCATTGGTAACGCACTGCGCCGCGTACTGCTGTCTTCGCTGGAAGGTTATGCTATCACCGCTATCAAAATAGCCGGTGCCGACCACGAGTTTGCAACTATCAAAGGCGTACTCGAGGATGTAACCGAAATCATCCTGAACCTGAAGCAGGTAAGGCTGAAAAAAACTGTGGAAGATGATGTAGCTACCGACAGGGTAGAGCTGAGCATCAAAGGCCAGGAGGTATTCACCGCCGGTATGATAGGCGATGCACTGCCCAACTTCGAGGTGATGAACCCTGAGCTGGTTATCTGCAATATGGAGCCTTCTACCAACTTCCAGGTTGAATTATACATAGGCAAAGGCCGTGGTTACGTACCTGCTGAAGAGAACCGTATGGAAGAAGCACCCGTAGGTGTTATAGCCATCGACTCTATCTACACGCCTATCAAAAACGTAAAATACACGATTGAAAATACCCGTGTTGAGCAGCGTACAGATTTCGAAAAGCTGATAATGGAAATAGCTACCGATGGTACTATACATCCTGAAGAGGCTGTAAAAGAAGCTTCACGCATACTCATCCAGCACTTGATGATTATCACAGATGAGAACATCAGCCTGGATACAAAACGCGAAGAAAAAGAAGCAGTGGTTGATGAAGAAACACTGCAGGTGCGCAAGACCCTGAACACTCCACTGGAAGACCTCGAGCTTTCAGTACGTGCGTTCAACTGTCTGAAAGCGGCTAAGATCAACTCCCTGAGCGAACTGGTACAGTACACACAGGAAGAACTGATGAAGTTCCGCAACTTCGGCCAGAAGTCATTGTCTGAAATAGAGCAGGTACTGGGTGAGCGTGGTCTGCACTTCGGTATGGACATCAGCAAATATGTTCGCAGTAGCGACTAAATAACTCAAAAGTCAAAATTCAAAACCAAAAACTTTGAATTTTGACTTTTTACTTTTTGAATTTTTATTTAACAACGTACCCCGCATTTCCTTGACACGGTGCGGGGGAAACTAAAAAACAACAGTCATGCGTCACGGAGATAAAGTGAACAACCTCGGCCGTAAAACGGCACACCGTCAGGCTTTAATGCAAAACCTGACAAGCCAACTGATACAACACAAACGTATCACTACTACACTGGCTAAAGCAAAAGCACTGCGCGTATATGCAGAGCCTATCATTACCCGTTCTAAGAACGATACTATGCACAATCGTCGCGTAGTGTTCAGCCACCTGCAGGATAAAGAAGCCATCAAAGAACTGTTTGGCGNNCTGCAGGACAAAGAAGCTGTTAAAGAACTGTTTGGCGTAATTGGTGACAAAGTAGCTAACCGTCCCGGTGGTTACACACGTATCATCAAGCTGCCACGCCGTATGGGCGATGCCGCTGATATGGCTATGATTGAGCTGGTTGACTTCAACGAACTGTACAAGAAAGAAGCTAAAGACGCGTCTAACAAAACTCGTCGTAGCCGTCGCGCTGGTAGCACTACAAAGAAAGCTGCTCCTGCCGCTGAAGCTGCACCTGTAGAAGAAGTGAAAGCTGAAGCTGCTGTAGAAGAAACACCGGTTGTAGAAGAAGCTCCTGAACAGGAAGAGAACAACGAAGAAAACAAAGAAGCATAATCTGCTCTTTGCACCAGATAATAGACGGGCTGCCATTGGCAGCCCGTTTTGCGTGTGGTTATTTTGTTTTGCCTTTTCTTAGTGCATATATAAAAAACAGCAGGCTCCCCGAGAGGAAATAATATTTACTGTGTGGGCGAATGGAGGAGCGCCGTCGGGCCATATTTGTCCAAGTAGTACTACGATATTCAGCAGTAGTAAGACGATGATTATTGGTTTCACTTGAGTGGTTTTAACCTTGCAAAATACTTTATTCCCTGAGTATTTTATGAGACCTGTCGTCAATGCGTCATATAAACCGTAGTTCCCTGCATACCCCTATCTTTGCATTATCTAATCTATTCATACTATGGAAAAAATGCCTGAAAGCAAGGTGCTGATACGTTTCCCCGATTGTGACCCGTTTAACCACCTCAACAATTCGCGCTATATCGACTATTTCATCAACGCGCGTGAAGACCATCTTTGGGAGCACTATCAGCTGAATATCTACGCTTATGGTAGACAACACGGTAAAAGCTGGGTGGTAGGGCAAAACCAGATTGCTTACCTGAAGCCTGCCATGCTAATGGAGACGGTTGTTATACAGTCAACTGTGCTCGAGTTGAGCGAAACAGATATACTTGTGGAGATGTTGATGTGGAACAAAGATAAAACACAGCTTAAATCAGTGCTGTGGTCAAGGTTTGTACACTTCAACCTGGCAACGCAAAAGCGCGATACGCACAGTAAAGAATTGATGGAGTACTTTACACCTCTTGTTAACCCTCTTGCTGAGAAGATGGATTTTGAGCAAAGAATGGCGCAGTTAAGGATGCAGCAGCAAGCCGTTGCTTCTCGTTAGAATGTGTGGAGAATTACTCCCANNCACAGCCCATGCCTCCATTGATAGGAGAGATGTATTTGCTGATTGCTTTGACTTCAATACAGGCGTCGGCGGGAGAGGTGGGCAGTCCGCAGAGTTGCATTACCGCCAGGTCGGGCATATCATCTCCCATGTATAGTATGGTTTCGGGTGGAGAATTGTACTTGGCTATCAGTTCCTGCAGCAGGGCTTTTTTGTCTTTCACTTTTATGTGCACTTCCTTCATGCCCAGGTTGTGAAAGCGTGTTTGCATTGCACCTGATGTACCACCACTGATTATCCAGAGGTTGTAGCCTTTTTTTACCGCCAGTTGTATGGCATAGCCGTCTTTTATGTTCACACTACGCAATAGGTGGCCCTCTTCTGTAGCCAATAGTTGCGCATTGGTGAGTACGCCGTCTATATCAAAGACGAAAGTCTTAATCGGGGTAAAAAGCTCGAGTACGTTCATTTATTTCCGGTTGTCGCGCCACTCGTACACCCAGCTGCTCTGTATCATCTCCAGGTGGCCTTCGTTACATTCTTCGCGTTTGCCTTCAAAGTTATCTATTTCCAGCACCCATTCCAGCAGGTCGGTAAAGCGCACGCGGTATATCAGGCTTTCGCCAAATTCATCTCCATACTTTTCATATAGCTTCAACGCTATATCCTCGTAATCATTCCATTTTATCGGCGGCTCAAACATATTAATTCAAAGTTCAAAAAGTAAAAATTCAAAAAAGACTCATGCTTAATTAATCACCATGAATAAGGCTTTGGTCGGGAAGGGTTACTTCTACTGTTCCGGTGCCGTCTTCAAGCACGCACTGGCAGCCCAGGCGCGAGTTCAGTTTCGGATTACGTGCCCTGTCAATAAAGTCTTCTTCTTTATCGGTCAATTCAGGCAGGTGCTCTTCACCCTTATCTACATACAAGTGGCAAGTGCTGCAGGCGCATACCATACCGCAGTTGTGGTGCAGCTCTATATTATTATCCAGGGCTACCTCCAATATGCTGATGCCCGGTTCTACATTTTCTATTGTTACAGGTTCCAGCCCTTTCTGTTCAAACTTAAATTTTACGCTATACATTACTATATATTCACTGTATTCAGGCGCAAAAGTAATGCATCGGAGGCTATTCTCCCTTNNCGTGCCGGGCCTGTCTGTAATACCTTGGGTGAGGCGTTACGTATGCGCTCTGCAGTTTGGCTTACAATGGGGTACAAGAGAGAGAATGGAACCTGCTGCTTTTTACATACCTGTTCGCTTACAGCCATCAGGTGGTTGATAAAGTTATTACATAATACCGCGCATAGGTGCAGCCACTGGCGCTGTTCCCAGCTGACGGTATAGTGAATATCAGTAATAGACGCCGCCAACTGCTGCAGCAGCGCCTCAGCATGGTCGGTAGTGCCTTTTATGGTTATGGGTACTTCTCTATGTATCGGCAGATTGTCTTTTACCAGCGAGTAGATGGGCCAGAGCACACCTGCGTGTTTAGCAAAGGGCTCCAATATCATCCTGCTCATAGAACCTGCGGTATGTATTAACGTAGTATGTTCAAACCGGAAATAAGTCGCAACTTCAGTAATGGCATGGTCAGTAATGGCCAGTATGCAGCAATCAGCGTCGTCTTTCACATCTGTGATATTAGCCAATACCGGGGCTTTGATACGTGCAGCCAGTTTCTCGGCGTGTTCTGCATTTCTACCGTATATGCCTTTACATTCATACCCGGCTTTAGCCAGCCTTATAGCCAGGAACCACGCTGTATTGCCCGTGCCTATTATATAGTAGGTCATTTGTGTGCAAGGTAGTAATCACTCATCAATCGGTGCACTTTTTCTTTCAGTGCCTGCAAGTCGTCCAGAGTTAGCCCCTTGGTGGGTACTGGTTNNCCTGTATTGAATATTACACCCGGTATGATAGCCTTTTGTGACTTGATGGCAGTAATGAAAGCACCATCGTAAAAGCGCTGTATGGGCTGGTTTGTTTTGTTACGTGTACCTTCCGGATACAGGCACAGGTGCAGTCCCATGTCCAGCGCATCCTGCATATCAGTAAAGCTTTTCCTACGGCTTTTTTCGTTCTTACGGTCCACCAGTATAGAACCTGCTTTGTAAATAATGCCGAATATAGGTATCCGCGACATCTCTATTTTAGCCAGTGTCTTATTAGGGCCGGGTATCCACGGCGATGATACAGGAATATCCACGAGTGAGTTGTGGTTGGTCACTACCACATAGTTCTCGCCTTCCTTAAAATGTTCTTTCCCCTTGCGGAATACGGGGCACCCTACCAGCGGCATGAATACATTCATCCACAGCCTGAATATGGGGTGNNGCTTAGTAGCGTGGTAATCCATATCGGAATCACTACTACCAGCATGGTGGCTATAAATAGCAACATGCCCAGTACAAAGTATATATGACCCGCTATTTTGACTATCAGTTTCATTAAGCATGCAAATTATAAACTCCAGTCGATAGGTGGCAAACCATTTTTTTGCAGCCATTCATTTGTTTTGCTGAAATGCCTGCAGCCAAAGAAGCCGTTGTATGCGGAAAGAGGGGAAGGGTGCGCTGCCGTAAGTACCAGGTGTTTATTGGTATCTATAAGCGGTATTTTGCCTTTGGCAAAGCCACCCCATAGCAGGAATACCAGTTTGTCCTTTTTGTCGGAAAGGGTTTTGATTACACTATCCGTAAAAATATGCCAGCCTATTTTGCTGTGCGACATTGGTTTGTTCTGTTCTACTGTCAGCGAAGCATTGAGTAATAACACGCCCTGTTTAGCCCATTTCTCCAGGTTGCCGTGGCTGGGTGGTGCTATGCCCAGGTCGGTCTGTATTTCTTTAAACATGTTCACCNNCAACGACGGCGGTGCCGCTACCCCCATTGCTACGGAGAAGCATAGCCCATGTGCCTGCCCGGGGTTGTGGTAGGGGTCCTGCCCCAGTATCACCACTTTTACATCATCGAAAGGAGTAGTGTTGAATGCATTGAATATGTGCGGACCAGGGGGGTAGATGATTTTGCCAGCCTGCTTTTCCGCTTTCAGGAAGTTAACGATTTGGGCAAAGTATAGTTGGTCAAATTCAGGCTGTAATACCTTTTTCCAGCTTTGTTCTATCTGTACATCCATGCAGCTGATTGTTTGCTGTTGGCAGTTGTGGCTTTTTGCATGATGGTGAAAGAACCGCATACTTCAGCATCGCCTTTTATCTTTTGTGTCAGCACCACCAGGTATAAGTCGGTCTTTTGCGGCACGAAAGAGTAGATGATGAAATTGGTTTCGTCGGCTTTCTTAATAGTTTTTTCGACCAGTTTATTGTCCTGCCCGTCATACAGTTCAAAATACATTTTGCCGGCATTGGCATCACCTATCATAATGAATTGGTACATCTGTTTTTCTACTAATTGCACTGCTACCGGTGCAGGTTCGCCGGGTCTCATGCCCAGCATGGCGTCTTTATATACTTCCATGCCCTGTGCTTTGAAGTCGTGCTTCATCTGCTCAGCCTGCACCCGCATCGATTTGTTGACACAACCTACGCGAGGCTGCTGTGCCTGTGCATTACAGTATAAAAACAAGAATGAAGCTATAAAAACAATAGTTCGCATGGGTGTACTCTTTATCAGGCTAAGATAACCATTATCTGCAGGAATAGCCAAATGCTAACAGACTTATAATATTTCGCCCACATGTTTGCGGATGTTCTTCGCAAGTTTGGCCATTGGCAGGTCGTTCATATCGTTGCCAAAGGGGTCTTCTATTTCTTCTGCAATCAACTCAAGACTTGCCAATACATAAAATACGATGGCCACCACCGGTACTACCAGGTAACCCAGCGAAAACACAAAACCGAATGGCAATGTCNNAGTAGGGTATCGGCGTGTTTTTAATACGCTCGCAGGCGCCGCATATATCCGTAAAGGCGTTCATGTTATCGTTCACAAATAGCAACTGCTCGCCGGTTATTTTGCCTTGCTTGTGCAAAGTTACCAGGCGGTTGCTCATCAGCATGGCTACCTGGTTGGGTGCGTGCTTGCTCTCGTCTATCAGTTTCAGTTCCGGATGTTCTACCTCGTCCAGGCTGTAGCGGGTGTATTCCG
>DINJ01000041.1:6618-7010 GCA_002423665.1 Bacteroidetes bacterium UBA5543
TACATGGGTATCGCATTGCGAAAGAAATCCCTATCTTCTTCTGCATCTGCCGGCAGCAGGCTGTTGATTTTGATGGCCAGGTTTCGGCTGGTATTTACCAATGCCCCCCATAGTTTGCGGCCCTCCCACCAACGGTCGTAGGCTGTGTTGGTGCGGAATACCAGCAGCAATGACAGTGCAAAGCCCAGCAGGTTGTGCATATTGAATATATTCTTTGCATTAGGGTGCTCGCTCAGGTTCAGGTAATGCAGCTCCAGGTATGCCACTATCCATGTGTAGAGAGAGATGATGACGATGAGCAGCGATAACCGTCTCAGTGTATCCGATTTGTGAAACTGGAACAGTATGTCAAACCACTTCTTGGGATTATATATGCGCATATAGTTTGGTTA
>DINJ01000041.1:7087-7258 GCA_002423665.1 Bacteroidetes bacterium UBA5543
TGCAGGTCGCGGGCGGTAAAATCGATACCCAGGCTTATGGCATCGTAGTATTTATGCGCAAATTTTTCGCGTATGTATTTGCCATTTTTACAAATCTTCACTACCAGCTCACATTCATAATGTATGTTATCCGTAAACTCAGGATAGTAAAACGGCTTGCCCGGTAGTATT
>DINJ01000041.1:7289-17151 GCA_002423665.1 Bacteroidetes bacterium UBA5543
TTATTCAATTCCTTTGCGTGATCTGCGTAATTTCGCCCGATACAGATTATCTTCATCTCTGTGTGTTTGTTTATTTAAGTATGTACTGTAATGAGTCGTGTAAAAATAAAGTTTCCTGCCGAAAAACCATTAATAACACTAACAATACCCGTGCGCATAGGCGATGTGAACTATGGCGGGCATGTAGGTAACGATGCTGTATTGTCTATCATACACGAAGCCAGGGTGCAGTTGATGGCATCCTTCGGTATGACCGAGATGAACGCAGGAGGGGTAGGGCTCATTATGGCGGACGTAGCCATTGCTTACAAAGGTGAGGGTTTTTATGGTGATACATTAGAGGTGGTTATATATGCAACGGAATTCACTTCCGTTTCTTTCGACCTGCTATACCACATCTCTACCATGCGTAACGGGGCTAAAGCTGATATAGCACATGCCAAAACAGGTATGGTATGTTTTGATTATAACATACGCAAAGTGACGGCNNGTAGCTCAGGTGGTTAGAGCGCAGGATTCATATCCGCCTGAGGCGGACTCGGGTTCAACTCCCGATCTGGCTACATTAAACGGCTCTATTGAGCCGTTTTTTTGTGCCTGTATATGACATAGCGGTCAAGAGCAGGAAAATGTTCCATTTTGATGCCAATAGTTCCATTTTAAAGATTTGTTGCCTCATTTTGTACTTAAGTTCCTGATTGTCAGTAGTACATTTTGTTCCAATTGTGCAAAAATGTGCGGAATTGGAACATTTTATCCTTGACTGTCGGGAGATTCTTCCCCAATCCGCCTCAGGTGGAGAGCCCCCAGCACATAAGGGCTAAAATGTTCCGTTTTGATACCATGAATTTAGTTTTGGAAAAATGGAACATTTTTGGAGGCAAATGGTTGGGTACAGGTATGTCAAAGAACTGGCTGGCCAATGTGTTTAATGGCTGATTTTATATACAAATATACGTAAAAATATTGTTTTATTGTGTTGTTTTTTCGCAAGTCCGGAGACTTGGCTCCTTGGCAACGTAGTCAGGGAGACTACGCCAAACGGGGTTGCTAATGGGCTGGCATCTGGGCATCGGCATATTTCCGCAGGGGTCTTGTGCCGAAGACCCCTGCGGAACTGGAGGAATGCGTTGAATCGAATCTCCACTCGCGTCATTGCGAGCGTAACGAAGCAATCTCATCACGCGACGAATAACTACGTTTGGGTGAGATTGCCACGCTCATATTTACATTCGTAAATACTCGCTCGCAATAACGGGTAGCAGCGTTTACAAAACGGCTTTGTATTTTGTGTTCAAGATGGATGCCATGGACATTTTAGTACGCAAGTAATGGAGATTACGTTGAACAGGGGAGCCAATATTTAGTTATCATTCCTGACTTTTTGTAATTTGAATGTGAATAATAACGACGCATACGGTACAGTATCAGCTGATTGTTTGTGTTATTGATAAATTAATGATGCTATGGAAGACGAGTTGTCAAAAATACTGTTTAACCCTGTTGTCGGTAAACTTGCGACCATACTTATCGGGATAATCGTTATATGGATAGTAGTAAAGGCCATACAACGGAACCTGCTGACTAAAATAAAAGATAACAGCAGCAGGTATAAGGCTAAGAAAATCAGCGGCTTTACTGGATATGTCCTTACCATATTATTGATAACGGTAGTGTACAGTGATAAACTGGGTGGCTTTACAGTAGCGCTGGGCGTGGCAGGTGCCGGTATTGCTTTCGCGTTGCAGGAGGTAATCGCGTCTTTTGCAGGCTGGCTTGCTATTATGTTCGGGGGATTTTACAAGCCGGGCGATAGGGTGCAACTCGGAGGTATTAAGGGCGATGTGATGGATATAGGCGTGTTGCGTACCACAATTATGGAAACCGGGCAGTGGGTAGATGGAGATTTGTATAACGGCCGTATTGTGCTGATAGCAAACAGCTTTGTGTTTAAAGAGCCTGTTTTTAACTATTCGGGCGACTTCCCGTTTCTCTGGGACGAGATAAAGATACCGATACAGTATGGCAGTGATTACGAAGCAGCTACCGAACTGATTGCCAGGATAGGTGTGGAAGTAGCTGGAGACTTAACAGGCCAATCGAGAGATACCTGGCATCATTTGCAGGATATGTACAGGCTGGAAGAAGCCCAGACAGAACCATTAGTTTCAATAATCGCCAACGACAACTGGGTGGAATTTACATTGCGCTACGTGGTGAATTATAAACGGAGGCGAGTAACAAAAACGCAGCTATTCACAAAAATCCTGAAAGAAGTAGAGTTAACCAACGGGAAAATTAAATTTGCTTCCGCTACATTTCACCTGGTTGAAATGCCTGAAGTAAAGGTTGATTTGAAAAAGTAGATAGAGACAATGGATCTGCGGAACTGGAGGAATACGTTGAATTNNATAAATACTCTGTCGCAATGACGAGCGGCTGGGTGATTACAAAAATGGCATTGTATCTTGTACGGTGAGTGCAAGTCAGGAGACTTGCCTCCTTAGCGACGTAGTCGAGGAGACTACGCCGAGCCAAATTATTCCAGCCTTAGTTTATGAGGGATATTTAGTTGTATACAAAGTTCATCGAATTCTGACTTTGTTAATGGTCCAATCATGCTATCATTTCTCTTTTGTACTATCCAATAGTTTATATCGTTCCTTGTCAGTTTTTGGATTTTCGGTGACTCTAATACAGTCCTTGTTAAGTAATTAATATTGCTATCATTATTCTCAAACCTTAAAAGAAATGTATCAGGTAATATGTAGTTGTAGAAGCTTAAACTATTGCTTTCGCCATTATATCCTTTTAACCTGACAAATGCCTCAATTTCTAAGTATATCCATTTTCGCAGCAAACTCGTATCCAATTCCTGCCGGGCAACGACAAATTTTGAATTTTGCCTAAAGCCTGTAACATTGGTTGTTATTAGTATTTTATTAAAAACAAATGGCTGAGTGCTTTTGTAAACAAATGTGCCGAATGGAGCAGATTTATCAAGGTCATCATTGTAATAATAGTAGTTCTCACTACTTGTATCTGAATTACATGATATTATTAAGACCGTAAGGGTATATAAAAGTATTTTTTTCATCAGATTATGATTGTTTAGTTCGGTGAGGTATTCTAGTGTAGTCCCAACCATTAACCTTTTATCTTCTCACTTCCTTATCACTTCAATCATCACCGGGTACAGGTACCAGCAGAAGAGGGTAATCAGCACCGCGCTCACTATGTTCATGATAAAGCCTGCGGTGAGCATGTGTTTTAGCTTGAGTTTACCGCTGGCAAATACAATGGCGTTGGGTGGAGTGCCCATGGGCAGCATACCGGCGCAACTGGCGCCGAGTGTCATCGCTACGCCCAGTTGTACGGGGTCAATGTTCAACGCTACCGCCATACCTGTTATCACGGGTGCGAACACAATCACCTGTGCCACGTTGCTCATCACCTCGCTGATGAAGATGGAAACAATCGTAACCACAAACAACAGTACAATGCCGCCTTGCGCATAGCGGGCTATCCACTCGCCCAGGCTTTGTATCAGTCCCGCTTTCTCCAGCTGCGCAGCCAGTGTAATGCCCCCGCCAAAGAGTATGAGTATGCCCCATGCCATATTGCGGGTGTCTTTCCATACCAGTACGGGTTTGTTCTCAGCATCGCCCGAAGGGGTAATGAACATAAGTATAGCACCCAGCAGGGCTATCATCGAGTCGTTTAGTTTAAACAATGACTGTGAGCTGTTGATGATGTCTTTTGTAATCCACAGCAGGGCCGTGAAGACGAAGATGATGAGCACCCGCTTTTCGGGCGCGGAGAGTTTGCCCATCGCTTTGAGTTCCGTATGTAGCATTTCCTTTGCTGCACCATCGGCGGGCATACGGTTGGGGTACAACACACGGGTCAGCACCAGGTACAGCACCCACATCAGCAGCAGGGATAGCGGCAGGCACAACTTCATCCAGTCGGCAAACTGGAATGTGTACGTGCCGCTGCGTTCTAAATAACCTACGTAGGCCACGTTGGGCGGTGTGCCAATAATGGTGGCTATGCCGCCCAGGTTGCTGGAGTAGGCGATGGCCAGCATGAGGCAGATGCCCAGGTTGCTGATATTCCCTTTTTGCGAGCCATTGTCTTCCATCACTTTGATAACGCTGAGTGCAATGGGGTACATCATCATGGTAGTGGCGGTATTGCTCAGCCACATGCTGAGCAGCCCGGATGCGANNATAAACAGGAAGATGATGGAGGAGGCGTAAGGGGCAGCCACTTCTTCCATACCGGCTATACCCATAATGGGAAAGAAGAGTAGGGGGAGTAAAGCCACTACGGGCATGGGCAGCGCCTGTGTCACCCACCAGGTAACCATCAGCGTGCCGACTGCCAATACCTTAGCCCCCTGACGCTCCAGCCCAAAGGGATTGCCCCATAGCATCAGCGCAAACAGGATGACACCCGTCGCCAGTGAGATAAGCCTTGCTGTTGATTTTTCCATGTGGTATGGTTACAGGGCCTAAGATAAAAAGACAGTGCTAAGAAAGATAAATATCTACTTGATTATTTCTTCACAAACCTGTCGTCGGTCAGCGAGTGGAGGAAAGCTTCGAGGTCCTGCTTTTCCTGTTCGGTCAGGTTCAGTGGCTCGCGCAGTACGCTGTCGCGGCCNNGTACTCCTGCCCGTTGAATAATCCTATGTTCCGGAAATCGTCCACCGTAAAGTCGGGCGAGAAATGGCATTCAAAACATTTGGCCTTTACCCTGAATATTTCCCTGCCGCGCTCTTGCTGTGCTGTGAGCCCGCCGGGTTCGTCGCGCAGCCAGCGGTCGTTGGGTGTGTCCGATGTTTCCAGCGTTTGCTCGTAGGCGGAGATGGCTGCGGCCAGGTTGTCTTTATCAGGCACTTTACCAAATACCTGCAGGAAGAGTTGTTTGTATTTGCTGTTGTTCAACCGCTCGATAGCTACCGGCAGGGGCAGGTTCATTTCGTTGGGGTTTTCTATCGGCCCCAGTGCCTGCTCTTCAAGCGTGGCTGCGCGCCCATCCCAGAAGAGGGCCTCCCTTGAAGCCATGTTCATAGCTGATGGGGTATTGCGCACCGCCTTGCGCCCATGTACACCTGTACTGAATGCTACAGTATCGGCAAAGGCAAATTCAGGTNNGCGCAACTAATGCTCATATCCTCAGACAGTATATTGTCGAAGAACAGCATTTCGCCCAACTGCTCTTTGGTCAGTTTTTTCTCCTCCTTTTTAGGAGAGAAGGAAACCAGTGTTACCACCAGCCCGCTTATCAATACTGTGTACAGGTATTTCACGGGTGCAAAAATACAGATAATGATGCTTACTCAAGCGTCACCCAGGAAATATAGGCTTTCTTTTCACGTTTCACACTCTTTACCATCAGCGTAGCGTATACACCGGTCTCATTCCTGAAATGCGCTGATTCAACGTTTGCAAAAGAAGTCTGCTCGTCATTGGCGTTACGGCCAAAGAGGTAGCCAGATTCTATGCCTTTGTCGCTCACTTTCCTGAATACAGTAACAGCATCGCTAACAGCACCCGCGCATAATACAGAATTGTCTTTCTGACGTTTGGGTTCGCCATTAGCGTAATTGTCCCTGTTGTCGTTGAATATAATGTATTTGTTGTTGGATGAAGTGTTGACATAACCAAAGGAGTAAAACGCCCTGTTGTCCAGCGGAGCATTCATGCTCAGCCCGGCTCTTTTGCGGTAAGACCACATGCCTTTGCCCCTTTTGGCCAGGTACATGTTTTCCATTTGCTGGCCGCTCTTGCCGTCCTGGCATTTTTGAATAGCATATGCTTCAATATCCTTACCTGTGCCATCAAGCGTAACAACAGCGATATTGCCGAAAGGGATTTCTATCGTGGTGCTTTTGCTTATGATTTCGCTTTTCTCCTCCATCAGTATGGTGCTGGTGTTGTCATTGTTCAATATCATATCAACAGGCATACCTGCAAAACCTTTCTTATCTATGTTTTTTGATTTGACGTAATTGTTCACATCTTCCATTGGCAACAACGTCTTCCTGATGATTTGTAGTGATTCGGGGTCGATAAAGCTCACCAATACCATGTAGTAATTCGTTCCGCTGGACATACCTGTCATCATATTCCTTTTCCTGTCGCCTTGTACCAATGTCAAAGTCAGCATTTGTATCATGCCTGTTTGAGGATTGTAGTTCATCAGCCCCTCGGTTTCTTTAAAGTCATCAGTAAATTCCAGGTTGAGGTTGGTGAACTCAGACTCTCCTTTCCTTATCCTGGAGATGATAACCCTTGAGTCCTTACCACCGGAGCCTGATGTGTTGTAACCATAGGCTGCCATGTGTACCTGCTTGTCGCCGTTCACCACCATGCCTATGTAGTTGGTGTATTTAAAATCCTGTGCGTCGTAAAATGACCTGTTGATTTCTTTATGCTCTCCATTCTCTACAGCATAGTGCACCAACTCGATACGTTTGTCACTTTCTTTGGCGAAAGAGTTGTAATGTACAACGGCGTATGCGTCGGAGTAGGGGTCTTTTTCTACAATGAAATCTTCCTGGTCAACCCCGCCAAAGGCTATAGCATAGCCAGCCATCATACCGTATTTTGGTAATTCGCCTAATTTTTTCTGTTGGGCAATAGCTCCGTTATCGGGGTTCAGTTGTATGCGGTACAGTTCGGGCACACGGCTGTTCAGCTGTTGCAGGAATATTACCGGCTGGCCCGCTATTTCGTATATACCCTCAATAGTAGAGTTTTTCATGTTTTTGGGATCCCAAAGGCTGCTGCTCAGTACTTTTTTGCCGCCAATTTTTCTGTCGGGCTTGTATACGGTTATTTCAATGCCTTTCTCATTGTTGAAGTTGAAGAAGAAAGTATTCCCATTGGCCAACTGCATTATTTTGTACCATCCTTTTTCAGGTTCTTCAAAGGGGGCGCTGTATTCAATGTTTTTTACCTGGGAAAAAGATAGCTGCACGCACAATACCGCGGCGAGGGTCAATACAAGGTTTCTCATTATGTGTGTAAAATTTGGTTGCAAGTATAAATAATGAAGTTGATAGTTAATAGTACCCGA
The DNA here is from genome assembly GCA_002423665.1 of Bacteroidetes bacterium UBA5543. GTDB lineage: Bacteria > Bacteroidota > Bacteroidia > Chitinophagales > Chitinophagaceae > UBA5543. The sequence goes on from DINJ01000041.1 coordinate 14,379, forward strand.
AATATAGGTTTACTCATATTCATTCATTTAATACCTTTGCGCCGTCTATTTTATTCAACTTNNCCACCCTGGTGATAAAAGCAAATGCCTCGCTGAAGTTACTGAAAGTAAATTGCTGATGTAATTTATTGTCGTTTTCCTGCCACATGGTTCCTGGCCTTTGATGAGTGCTAAAGTTAGAAGAAACCGTCGAGCGGTAAAAACAAATACGCGGGCAAACTGTACCTTTGCCACCCAAATCAACTCAAACTGTAACATCAAAATATTATGGAATTCAGAATTGAAAAGGACACAATGGGGCAGGTTCAGGTGCCTGCTAATGCGTATTACGGAGCTCAGACACAGCGCTCTATCGAGAACTTCAAGATAGCTCAGGATATCAACAAAATGCCCAAAGAGATTATCAAGGCATTTGCTTACCTGAAAAAAGCCGCCGCGCTTACCAATACCGATTGCGGTGTATTGCCAGCTGAAAAGTCGAAACTGATAGGACAGGTGTGCGACGAGATACTGGAAGGCAAACTGGATAATGAGTTTCCGCTGGTGGTATGGCAAACGGGTTCGGGTACGCAATCGAACATGAACTGCAACGAGGTAATCGCTTACCGTGCACACGTTGTCAACGGTGGCCAATTGACAGACAAAGAAAAGTTTGTACACCCCAACGATGATGTAAACAAATCACAGTCGTCTAACGATACTTTCCCTACGGCTATGCACATAGCTGCGTATAAAATACTGGTAGAGGTAACAATACCCGGCATAAAAAAACTGCGTGATACACTGGCTGCCAAGAGCAAAGAGTATATGCACATCGTGAAGATTGGTCGTACGCACTTTATGGATGCCACACCGCTGACACTGGGACAGGAGATAAGCGGTTATGTATCGCAGCTGGACCACGGACTAAAAGCTATCAACAATACGCTGGCACACCTTAGCGAACTGGCGCTGGGTGGTACAGCAGTAGGTACAGGTATCAATACACCTGAAGGTTATGCTGAAAAAGTAGCCGCTAAAATAGCGGAACTGACAGGCCTGCCTTTCGTGACCGCTGAGAATAAATTTGAGAGCCTGGCAGCGCATGACGCCATAGTAGAAGCACATGGCGCATTGAAAACTGTAGCAGTCAGCCTGATGAAGATAGCTAACGACATACGTATGCTGAGCTCGGGCCCGCGTTGCGGAATAGGGGAGATATCCATTCCTGATAATGAGCCGGGTTCGTCTATCATGCCGGGTAAAGTGAACCCGACACAATGCGAGGCGCTGACGATGATAGCTGCACAGGTATTGGGCAATGATGTGGCGATATGTGTAGGTGGTTCAAACGGACATTTCGAACTGAATGTGTTCAAGCCGGTGATGATATACAACTTCCTGCACAGCGCGAGGCTGATAGGGGATGGCTGCGTATCGTTCAACGATAAGTGTGCGGTAGGTATAGAGCCCATACAGGAGAACATAGATGCGCACCTGCACAACTCGCTGATGCTGGTAACATCACTGAATACAAAAATTGGTTACTACAAAGCGGCAGAGATAGCACAGACAGCCCACAAACAAGGCAAGACGCTGAAACAAACAGCTATTGACCTGGGTTATGTTACTTCAGAGCAATTTGACGAATGGGTGAACCCAGCGGATATGGTGGGGAATATCGGTTAGTGGGCGTTAATAAGTTAAATAGTTAATTAATTAAAAGGGCTATCGCGAAAGCGGTAGCCTTTTGTTTTTGATATATGCGACAGGGTAGAAATGGAGTATACAGAATGCTAAAAGAAACCACCCTGCAATAATCATCGCCTCGTTAGGTACTTCTTTTTGAATAGGGTACTCGCCATCCATGTAGCTAACAGTATTGCTTAGACGGGGTAAGAAAGACAATAGAATTAGTGATGCAGCAATAAAGAATCCCATTATAGGTATATACGGCCTTTTCACCCACCATGAATTTATTTTGTTGACAAGCCGTATCGGCAACCCAATAATAGTACATACGATAATAGTAAGGAATATCAGCAATAGTCCTATGACAGGTTGAAGAATAAAACCTATAAAACTTGGGAAACCGCCGTTGTAATCCAATAAGGCAAATACAATATATAAAGGAAGCAAAACGAAGCAGGTTGCAATGGATTGCAATAGGTATGATAGTATCTTGTTGCGGTTCACGAATTGAAAATAAGCAAATAATAAAAGGCTACCACATTCGTGGTAGCCTTTTAAGTTATAACATTAAGCCCCTTTAGGGGTTGGGGTATTTACCAAATATTCAACCCGAACTTATCCGCGTTATCGGTAGCCTGCTGGTAGCCTGCATCGTGGTGGCGAAGTACACCCATCGCAGGGTCGTTGTGGAGTACGCGGCTCAGGCGTGCATCAGCATCTTCGCTACCGTCGGCTACTATTACCATACCTGCATGCAGCGAGTACCCCATGCCCACACCACCACCGTGGTGGAAGGATACCCAACTGGCACCACCTGCTGTGTTGATGAGTGCGTTCAGTATCGGCCAGTCTGCTACGGCATCACTGCCATCTTTCATAGCCTCCGTTTCGCGGTTGGGCGATGCTACAGAACCGCAATCCAAATGGTCGCGGCCTATAACGATGGGCGCTTTTACTTTGCCTTCGCGCACCAGTTTGTTGAAGAGCAAACCTGCTTTTTCGCGCTCGCCCATACCCAGCCAGCATATACGGCTTGGCAAACCCTGGAAGGCGATTTTTTCTTTCGCCATATCCAGCCAGCGCAGCAGCCCTGTATTCTCAG
>DINJ01000112.1:0-2487 GCA_002423665.1 Bacteroidetes bacterium UBA5543
GGGTTCATTGGTTTGGGATTTTCATAGAAAACCACAATACAATAGCTAACGACACTTGGTTATGATTTCGCTTGTTCTCCTTTTGCTATAACACAAGTTTCCAAGCCAATTTTTGCCCATATGATATAAGGGTGAGTATCAGCATAAAACGTTTGTAAATATGCTAGTGATTTAGTAAAATAATCAATTGCATCATCATATTTAGCCATTGCCTGATAAGTTAGTGCCAAATTATTATAATAAGTGCCTAAGGACGGATGATCATCATGGTATACCTTGACAATTGTTACAGCTTTTTTGAAGGATACAATTGCATTGTCATAGCCACCTACAATTCTCCACACTTCTCCGATATTATTGTGGCTTGTAGCTATGTATGGATGAGTTTCTCCGTAGTGCTTATTCAAAATTTTCAAACCTTCCTGATAATATTGAATCGCTCTACTAAAATCTTGCACATTCAAGTAAGCCGACCCCATATTATTACAAATTGTAGCTAAGTTCAAGTCATTTTCGGGATAATGTCTTTTGTATATATATAGTGTTTTTTCAAAGTATTCTACCGCCAAATTATATTCTTTCAAACCTAGATACACTGAAGCTAAATTGTTATACCTAATACCTAGCACTACATCGTATTCATCCAAATGCATTAGGGCGATGTCAATTGATTTCAAAATGATTGCTTTCGCATCATCATATGCACCCATTTTATTGAGAATCATACCTATGTTGTTGTGTAAGCTTGAGATGTCAAGGTGATTATCTCCAAACTCTTCACGTATTATTGATAGTCCCAGTTCAAGTAACTCCAATGCCTTTGTATACTGCCCCTTTTCTTGCCAACATTCGCCCAACCATGTATAAACATCAGCAAGTTCTTTTTGGGTACCGTCCTTATGCGGCAATAATTTGATTAGCTCGTTGTAATAGGCAATCGATTCATTATAATATCCAAGCTGCTTACTCAAATGGGCTAACTTCTCTATATATCTCCTTGTCTTTGAGCTAATTTTTGTCGCTGTTTTATAATTTTCTAACGCTGCCCTATACTCTAGCTTNNTGATAGAAATCTTCAGCCACTTGCTGTTTTCGTTCTCGTGTTGCTTCCTCTAAGAAAGCCTCTGCTTTGTCATAATCCTTTTCCTCGACTGCCTCAAATGCTTTTTTCTTGAGATCTTCAGTCTCTTTTTGTTTAGACAAGGATTGTTCCAGTTCCTCCTTTATCTTTTTATTTTTTTCTGCAATTTCTTCGGTTCTGGATAGTTGTTCTCTTAGTAAGTCGCGCTCCACTGTTAATTGCGCCAATTGCTGTTTAAGCTCAGGGGTGGTAAGTTGTCCATCAAACTTTTGTGAGAGTTGGTCAATCTTTTGCTGAAGGACCTGCAGGTCGTTTATATCACCTGTTACCTTAGGTTTCGCATCATCATTCAACATTAATCTTTCTAATATCAGGTGACAAACATCCTCGGGCGTTCTACCTTCAATTGCTATATACCCATCTATCGTCAAAAATCCGGGCACAGTTGTATTGTCAAAACGAAAGGGCATTATTTCGTCATCTCTTTTATGCTTTATCATTTCCCGTATAGAGCGCATTTCTAAGCCACACCACTCTTTAATAGTATAATCCTCGCACAAAAAAGGCACGATAAGGTCCGAGTGGTCTTTATAGAGGTTCATAAGGTGGATATCGAGATTAGGTTTTGCCAACTCTGACACATGGTAGTTGTCATAAAAAACCCTTGATTTCCCGAATTCATGAGCCAGCAAATGGGCAACCTGTTCTACAAAATCCCTTTTCTCTCCCGGAAATGAAAGTGCGACTTTAAATCTTTTCCCTGTTGTCATAGTAGTATCTATGGTGTGATGTATAAAAATAATCAATTAGCTTCATGTTGCTACCTGATATTGTCCTGCGGGTGGCGAGATTGCTTCGGCCGTATTTACATTCGTAAATACNNCCTGCCATTATTACCATATTAACGGTTCATTATCATGGTTAACCCATAGAAACCTACTATCTTTGCCAACCACAGAATCGGAAAATATGGCAGACATCCTTGAAAAGGTGATAGAAGAAAACAGGCAGGGTGAGGCTTACGCCCCCTTTGCCGCAGACCCTAATACATACAGCAAAAAGTTTTATATAGAGAGTTATGGTTGCCAGATGAACTTCAGCGACAGCGAGATAGTGGCATCTATACTACATGAAGAGGGCTTCGGCGCTACAGGCAATTATACAGAGGCCGACCTGGTACTCATCAATACCTGCTCTATACGTGAGAAAGCGGAGCAGACCGTTCGCAACAGGCTGAAAACATTCAGGCAGGTGAAAGAAGACAGGCCGGGTATGCTGATAGGTGTGCTGGGTTGTATGGCTGAGCGTTTGAAAGCGAAATTTCTGGAAGAAGAGAAGCTGGTGGATATAGTAGTGGGCCCCGATGCCTACCGCAGCCTGCCGGGGTTGGTAACAGAGGCGGAAAC
>DINJ01000112.1:2566-3556 GCA_002423665.1 Bacteroidetes bacterium UBA5543
CTTGTTGCGTGTGCGTTTCAGCACATCGCACCCCAAGGATATAACAGATGATGTGCTGCATACTATGGCTAAGTACCATAACATATGCGAATACATACACCTGCCCGTACAAAGTGGTAATACACGTGTGCTACAACTGATGAACAGGACATACACACGCGAATGGTACCTGAATAAAGTGAAACGCATCCGTGAGATAATGCCGGACTGTGGGTTGAGTACAGATGTCATCAGCGGGTTCTGCACAGAAACTGAAGAAGAGCACAAAGAAACCCTCGACGTGATGGAGCAGTGCCGCTTTGATATGGCATATATGTTCTCGTATAGTNNGTCGTTTTGATATGGCTTATATGTTCTCATATAGTGAACGCCCGGGAACGCTGGCCGCACGCAGGTACACTGATGATGTGCCGGAAGATGTGAAGAAGCGCAGGCTAACAGAAATAATCACGCTGCAAAACAGCCACAGCCGTGAGAGCTATAAAAACGATATAGGCAAAACATTTGAAGTGCTGATAGAAGCCGATAGCAAGAAAAGTGAAAACGACTGGTGCGGCCGCAATAGCCAGAATAAAATGGTAGTATTCCCTAAAGGGAATTATGATTTAAAGAAAGGCGATTACGTGATGGTGAAGGTGAACAATGCTACCTCGGCAACGTTGATCGGGGAGATTATTAACTAAAACTAAAGTCCGCCTGAAGCGGATTGGGGTATATGGAATTACAAAGCATAAAAAACAGGTTTGGGATAATAGGCAACTCGCCGGCGCTTAACCATGCGCTGAGCACGGCTGCACAGGTAGCCAATACCGACCTGTCTGTATTGATAGTAGGTGAAAGTGGTGTGGGAAAGGAAGCATTTTCCAATATCATACACGCACTATCCTCGCGCAAGCACAACCCTTTTATAGCAGTGAACTGTGGTGCGATACCTGAAGGCACTATAGATTCAGAGCTCTTTGGCCATGAAAAAGGCTCATTTACAGGAGC
>DINJ01000112.1:3674-4161 GCA_002423665.1 Bacteroidetes bacterium UBA5543
TACCCCTGGCCGGGCAACGTGCGAGAATTGAAAAACATCGCGGAGCAATTGTCTGTATTGAGTACCGAAAAAGAAGTAAACAGCGATGTGTTGCATGGTGTATTGCCCAACGGCTCCGCTTCGCGTAGCCTGGCATTGGTACAGCCTGCGGGGGTACCCATACCCAGCCCGTCGGCAGGTGGCAGCCAGTACGACAATACAACAGAAAGGGAAATACTCTACAAGCTCTTCTTCGACCTGAAGAAAGACCTGACGGACATGAAAAAGATGCTGTATGAAATGAGTGCGGGACGTGGGTTTACCGCACATGATGGTGGTGAAAGTATGGTGCCTGCCTACAGCCCGGCAGAGCAGGGAGCACCCATATACCAGTCGCCCGGTGCGCAAAGCCCGATAGTGATACATCATACAGACAGTATGGCCCACCACGAAGATGTGGAGGAGTCGCTGCTGCTGGCCGACAGGGAGAAGGAATTTATAGTGAAAG
>DINJ01000112.1:4196-9675 GCA_002423665.1 Bacteroidetes bacterium UBA5543
GGGTATATCAGAAAGGACTTTGTACAGGAAAATAAAAGAATACGCTATTCAGGAGTAAATTAGCGCACCGGCACTATGGCTAAAAGGTTATTGTTATTATTGATGTTGCCCTTTGTGGTTGTTGCATTCGCGGGTTGCGGTGTGTACAGTTTTACAGGCGCCAGTATCGAAGGCTCTACTATTAATATCCGCACGCTGGATAACAAAGCACGCAACGTGGTGCCTAGCCTCAGCCCGGCGCTCACCAGTAAGATACGCAGCAGAATACTATCGCAAACGGGACTTTCTCCTGCAAATACAGAAACAGCGGATTATGACATCAGCGGCTCTATTACACAATATAACGTGAGTGTAACGGGTGTGCAGAATACACAAACCGCAAGCCAGAACAGGCTGACCATATCCATACAAATAAAATTCAAAAACAGGTTGGACGAAAAGGCTAACTTTACCGAAACATTTACGCGTTTTGCTGATTTCGCCGCTAACCAGACATTGCAAAGTGTGGAAGGTAAACTAGTTGAAGAAATCGGCGACCAACTGGCCAACGATATTTTCAACAAAGCATTCGTAAATTGGTAAGAGTTTTCGTAGTATAGAGCACATGATCACATCATCATCCATATCATATGTGTCGCAAATGCTGGAGGAGCCGCATCATATTAATGATGCTGACGCTAAAAGCATCAGGGCGCTGAATGAAGCCTACCCGTACTTTGTACCGGGCAGGTATATGCAGGCGGCACAGCAACATAAAAACGAGCCGTTCTCGCCCGAGATGATGGGCGCTATGCAATTATTTTCCGGCAACTGGTATTTGTATAACGAATACCTGCAGGAGGCTGTAGGTGGTGAGGAGGTGGAATTCAACACAACCACAACAGACAAACCAACGAAAAAAGAAGTAATAGCTGAAGCAGAGGTTGAAGAAGTGGCAGAGGATATTGAAGCAGAAATACCAACTGAAGAGACAGAACCCGCAGAAACATATAGTGAGCCTGTACAAGGCAAACAAAACTCCTTTACAGAAGGGTTTAATCCCGCTGATACAGGGTTTGTACGAACAAAACGCAGCACTCCCCCCCCGCCACCATTGGTAGAAGATATAACACCGGAAGAGGTAGCGGAAACAGAAGAAGTTGCGCCTGTAGTTAAAGAAAGGCCATCGTTCAAAACAATATTGCACGATGAAAAAAGCGACAACCTGATACCACCGATATATACGGAAGATTACTTCCTGCACCAGGGCATGCAGGTATCTAACGATTTGCCTGAAGATATAGGCAACCCCGACCATAAGCTGAGCCTGCAGGAGCAGCAAAAGTCGCTGATGGTGGTGATGAGTTTCTCAGAATGGCTGATTTATTACAAAAAGAAAAAGCGGCAGGAAGAAGAGCAGGAGCAAGACCAGAAAGACCTGCGCACCATGTGGCAGAAGGAGAAACTGGCGGCAGCGCTGGAAGAGGAAAACGAAGAAATACCCGAAAATGTATTTGAAATGGCGGTAAACTCCATCACCAAAGAAGAAGGGCTGGTGAGCGAGTCGCTGGCGGAGGTGCTGGTAAAGCAGGGCCGCTACGACCGTGCCATTGATATGTATAAGAAATTAAGTTTGCGTAAACCGCAATAAAAGGCTTATTTTGCCCGGAAAATCGAAGAAATATTAAAAGAAAAATAACTTATGGTAACACTTATTGCGATAGTGATAATGCTGGCTTGTGTGGTTCTGGCTTTCTTTATACTGGTACAAAACCCTAAGGGTGGCGGACTTTCAGGTACATTCGGCAGCGCCAGCTCGCAAATTATGGGTGTGAAGCAATCGGGCGATGTAATGGAAAAAGGCACATGGTACACCATGAGCATTATTGCAGGTCTGGCTATAGTATCTGTTATGTTCTTCAGCTCGCCTAAAGAGCGCATGGGAGGCAAACAGCCCGCTAATACCGGTGCACCTGCACAACAGCAACAAGCGCCTGCTAACTAGGCAGTTTATTATTAAATAACTAATTCATACCCGCTCTTAAATATTGGGCGGGTATTTTTATTTTTACGGCAATGAACGTACAAAAAGGAAAGAAGAAGAAAGGCGGTACTGCTATATGGCTCTTGCTGTCGTTGTTACTGATAATAGTAGCAGGTTCGGCAGTAGCATATAAGGTATTCGGCCCTAATACAGGGGATATGCACAAAGGAGAATACCTGTATATACCCACGGGCGCATCGTATATGCTGGTGCTGGATGAACTGGTATCGGGCGGATATATTGATGATGTAGCCAGCTTCGACATATTGGCAAAAAGGGCCAATTACCCGAATATGGTAAAGGCCGGTAAGTTTAAAATAAAAAAAGGAACCAGTAATTACGACCTGATACGCAAACTACGCTCGGGTAAACAAGAGCCTGTGAAAATGGTTATCAATAAACTGCGCACCAAACAGGATTTTATCGAAATGATCAGCAGCAACCTGGAGCCTGATTCTGCGGAGATTGCTGATATGCTGAACGACAACAGTTTTTTAGCCAATCATGGTTTTGATACCAATACATCTATGGCTGCGGTTATACCCGATACCTACGAGTTTTACTGGAATACGAATGCAGAAAAAGTATATACACGACTGGCAGAGTATTATAAAAAATACTGGACTGCTGAACGTGTAACGCTGGCTGACTCCTTGGGCCTGAGCCCTACAGATGTAATCATACTGGCATCGATAGTAGAAGAAGAAACCAATAAGAACGACGAGAAAAGTAATGTTGCCTCCGTTTACATCAACCGCATAAAAAAGAACATGCCGCTACAGGCAGACCCTACGGTTAAATTTGCAGTTGGGGATTTCGCCATTAAGCGTGTATTGAAAGTGCATACAGAATTTGACTCTCCCTACAACACTTATATGTATGCCGGGTTACCTCCCGGGCCTATCAACACCCCGTCAAAGGCTACCATAAATGCTGTACTGCATACCGAACCTACCGACTACCTGTACTTCTGCGCCAAGGAAGATTTCAGCGGTTACCACAATTTTGCGAGCAATTATAACGAGCATATGAAGAATGCCCGCGCCTATCAAAAGGCATTAAACGAAGCGGGGATAAAGTAATTATCCCCGCTCATAAATTTCATTTCTGTTTCATTTACCACAACCTCACCCTTACACTATCAGGCAGGTACATCTTGTTGTTTGGTTGTACATTGAAGGCTTCGTAAAATTCAGGCACGTTGGGGAATGGCCCGTTTACCCTGTATTTAGCCGGTGAGTGTACATCCGTCATCAGGCGGCTAGCCAACTCTTCTTTACGCATATCATACATCCAGCCCAGCGCATAACCCAGAAAGAATCGCTGCAATGGCGTAAACCCGCTGATTTTTTCGCCTTTCTTATAAGTTTCTGTTTGCTTAAAGGCATCCAGCCCTATGAGTATGCCACCCAGGTCAGCCAGGTTTTCGCCCAGTGTAGCACGACCGTTGATGCGCTGCGTATCAACAGGCATAAAGCCATTGAACTGCTGCACCAACACCTCCGCTCGTTTGGTAAACTCTTCCTCGTCTGATTTGGTCCACCAGTTTTGCAGGTTGCCCTTGTCATCATATTGGCGGCCCTCGTCGTCAAATCCATGCGTTATTTCATGCCCTACTGTAGATGCTGCAGCATAACCATATACCAGTGCATCATCAAGTTCCTCATCGCGGTAGCCCGGCACCGTGAATATACCGGCAGGCAGCACAATTTCGTTATTCGACGGATNNCGTTATAAGTCTGCGGCGTCATGTCCCATTCAGTACGGTCAACAGGCTTACCCAGCTTGTTCAGCTCATATTCGTTCCACCAGCGGTTGGCGTTCATCATGTTCACCACATATGCACCACGTTCTATCTTCATAGCCGAAAAGTCTTTCCATTTGTCAGGATAACCAACTTTCTTTTTGATGGAAGACAGCTTGGTATATGCTTTCTGTTTAGTGCTGTCGCTCATCCAGGTGAGGTTGTCAATGCGTTTCTTATAGGCATTACGCACGTTCTCCACTATGTCCTCGTAGCGTTTCTTAGCTTTCTCGTTAAAGTACTCTTTGGCAAATAACTGCCCCAATGCTTCGCCCATAGCATCTTCTTCGGCACGCAATACGCGTTTCCAACGTGGTTTCTGTTCTTTAGCACCATATATCTGCTTGCTGTAGAAATCGAAATTGGCATTCACAAAATCGCTGCTGAGGTAGCCGCCCATATCTTTTACCAGGTGGAAAGCCATATAGTCTTTCAGCACCTGTAAATCAGAACCGGCAATAAGTTTATCCAATTGCGTGTAATACTCGGGCTGCCCTACTATTATGCTGTCTATGTTCTTTACTCCTATAGTTTGCAAAGTAGCCTGCCAGTTGATGGTAGGTGATACTTTCGCCAGGTCTGCGATGGCCATTTTGTTATAATTGGCATATGGGTCGCGCAGGTCTTCAAGTTTCCTTGATTTTTCAGCCAGTTTCTTTTCCAGTTCGTATATAGCATTGGCCTTTGCTGTAGCTTCCGTAGCAGGTACACCTGTCAACTCCATTACTTTGGCTATATAAGCGCGATATGCCTCGCGTATGCGTGTTGTGCGCTCATCAGTATTGAAATAATAATCGCGGTTAGGCAGCCCTATACCACCCTGCCATAGGATATAAGACATCACCTCACTGTTCATGGCATCTTGTGTTACACCCTCACCGAAGAATACGCCCACGCCATATTTGTGCATTTCAGCAGCCTGTGCCATCACTTCCTCTCTGGTTTTCATGGCGGCAATCTTATCCAATTCAGGACGAAGCGGCGTGATACCCTGTTGTTCGATAGCGGCGGTATCCATAGCGCTCTGCCAGAAGTCAGCAATCTTTTTGCCTGTGCCGGATTGTTCGTTGTTCTTTACCGCTTCTTCGTTGATATGCTTCAGGCGGGCGTATAACTCTTCCTGCACCAGGTGGGCAATGCCCCAGGTGGTTTCATCTGCGGGTATGGGATTGTTTTTTATCCAGCCGCCGTTAGCGTATTGAAAGAAATCATCGGCGGGGTTGACTGTTGTATCCAGGTTGGTGTACAATATATCCGCCTTTGTTTCCTTTTTTTCTTCATTGCCGCAAGCTGCAAGTAAAGTTGTAGCTGCAATAAGTGTTATGAACTTCCTGTTCATCATTTGGGTGAAATTTTTAAGATGCGAATGTATGCAGATTTTACATCTGTTGTAGTGCGGGAACATATTATTACAATATTTGTACCTTCATAGGGCTTACACAACAAACTATCATGAAATATTTACTTGTAATACTTAGCCTTGCTCTTGCAAGCCATGCATTTAGCCAGCCAACAGCACAGGAAGTACTTATACTCGCGTCAAAATCAATGTCAATCAGGAACAGTGTCAGATACAAGGCCGACTGCCTGTACAAGTTTTTTGATGACGACGATACCATAGCATTTTCGGGGAACGTACTATTGCTGAAAGA
>DINJ01000017.1:0-16675 GCA_002423665.1 Bacteroidetes bacterium UBA5543
TGATGCTGTATAACCAGGTGGTATACGACCTGGTGGTGACTGCATACGAAGTACCCGAGAATATTGACACGATGATGCTGTGCAATGCCCTGAGTATCGATACCACGGAATACAAAAGGCTGTTTCACCGTGCATCAGTGAAAAACGGGCCGCGCCGCAAGAGCGTGATGATAGAACAACTGACGCCGGAGCAAACCGCCCGACTGCAGGAAAATATGTACGCCTTTCCGGGGTTTGAGCTGAGTGAGCGCTATATACGTACCTACCCCGATCCGCATGCTGCGCTGATATTAGGGTATATAGGTGAAATATCGCCATCTAAGCTAAAGGACCCGAAATATTCATCATACAGGCAGGGTGATTACCTCGGCATCAACGGGCTGGAATATACCTATGAAGATGTGCTAAGGGGACAGAGGGGTATCCACTTTCTGGAAAGGGACAACTTTAACAGGCCTACGGAGCCCTATAGAAAGGGTACGCTGGATACACCCGCGGTAGCGGGCAAAAGCCTGGAGCTGTACCTGGATGCAGAGATGCAGGCCTACGGAGAAAAGCTGATGGCGAATAAGATAGGTAGTGTGGTGGCTATAGACCCTAAAACAGGCGGGATCCTGGCCATGATAAGTTCGCCATCGTACGACCCTAACCTGCTGAGGGGAAGCCATCGGTCTAAAAACTTTGCTAAACTGGACCAGGATGCTACGAAGCCATTATACAACAGAGCCATTAAAGGGGAATACCCACCGGGCTCTACGTTGAAGCCTATGACGGCTTTGGTGGCGTTGGATGCAGGTGTTATTTCTCCGTCATTCGGCTTTCCCTGTTCAGGGGGATACTATAATTGTGGGAGGCGTATAGGTTGTACCCATACCAATGCAGGGCACGCTGCCAACCTCAGAATAGCACTGGCAAACTCCTGCAATGCATACTTTGTACACATACTGCGTATGATGGTAGATGCTAAAAAGTATGGCAGTGTAAAAAAAGGTGTGCAGCGCTGGCATGATTATTTTGATGACTTTGGCTTTGGCCGGCCTACGGGTATAGACCTTCCATATGAAAAAGGCGGATATGTGCCGGATAGTGCAAAGTACAATAGCATGTACAGGGGCAACTGGAATTCCTGCAATATGTTGTTTGTAGGTATGGGGCAGGGTGAAGTAAACCTTACGCCAATACAACTGGCCAATGCAATGTGCATTATCGCCAACAAAGGATATTATTATACACCGCATCTGGTTAAGTCGATAGGCGGCAATACTAAAGACACCTTGCTGAAAAAATACCAGGTAAGGCATAAAGTGACTAATATACCCGACACTGTGTATAATACAGTGGCACTGGGTATGCAGGATGTGGTAGAGAGAGGTACAGGTAAAGTAGCGCAATTGCCCGGCGTAAATGTATGTGCCAAAACAGGTACGGTGGAAAACAAAGCTATAGTGGATGGCCAGGTAGTAAAGATGAAAGACCACTCGGTATTCGTAGCTTTTGCGCCGCGGGAGGACCCGAAAATAGCCATTGCGGTGANNGTGATAGTAGAGAATGCGGGCTTTGGTGCTACCTGGGCGGGCCCTGTAGCCAGCCTGCTGATGGAAAAATATCTGACAGACAGCATAGCTACCAACAGGAAGCACTTGGAAACAAGGTTGTACAACGCCAACCTGATTAATCCTTATGTGTACACTATAGATGCTGCGCAAAGGCTGAAAGACAGGTTGCGTTGGGAGCGAAGTGTGGAGCGTAGCAGGATGAGTGATAGCCTGCAGCGTGCAGATGATTCGGTAAGGATAAACAGGTGGATTAAAAAAACATACGGAGTAAAGTGATATGACAAATAGCGGCAAATCAGTTTTCAGCAGGGTAGACGGCATCACATTGCTGTTGTACCTCGTATTGGTATTTGTGGGCATGCTGGCTATTTTCTCCGTTGAGTATCGCAGCACGGACCCGACCATATTTATGATGAGCAAAAGTCATATGCGCCAGTTTATATGGTTGTGTATTTCCCTGTTTGTCGGGTTGCTCATTATTTTTACGGATAGTAAATTCTTTTCTTCATTCGCTTACCTTTCGTATGCCATAGGCTTGGTCTTGCTGCTGCTTACTGTGTTTATAGGCGTGGGCACAAAAGGTTCAGCATCATGGTTGGGCTTTGGTAGCCTCCGTTTTCAGCCGGGGGAGGTAGCGAAAATATTTANNGCCTCGCCCGAAACGAACTTCGCCACGCTGAAACACCGGTTGATAGGGGCCGCATTAGCCTTAACTCCGGCTGTGCTGATTGTACTCCAACAGGAAACGGGGCTTGCATTGGTATATGTTTGCTTCTTCCTGGTGATGTATAGGGAGGGCTTACCTCATATCATACTTATCATCGCATTCTCTGCCATTGCACTCACCCTGGCAACGTTGATGATAGAAAAGACGACTTTGTTTTACATCGAAACAGGTTTAGCATTATTTGCAGCCCTCCTGATGCGGAAGGTGTTGAAGAAGGAAAAGATGCTGGCGATAATACTGGTAGCTATATGGGGGATATGTGTGATATTCTCGCAACTGGTAGTGCCTTTTATGTTCAAAAATGTATTGCAGAAACACCAGGTAGAAAGGATATATACTACCGTGGGACAGGAAGTGCCTGATGAATACTTGGCTCCTGAGGACCGGGGTAAAGGCAGCACTATATCCGGATACAATGTATGGCAGTCGAAAATTGCCATTGGTTCAGGTGGATTGACGGGTAAGGGTTTCCTGAATGGTACATCAACTAAAAATGAATTTGTACCTGAGCAAAATACAGACTTTATCTTCTGCGCTATTGGTGAGCAGTTTGGTTTCCTGGGTAGCACCGCGCTTGTGTTATTGTATTTGGGTTTAATGCTGNNTACTGGCAGAACGGCAGCGGTCTGCATTCAGCCGTATATATGCATATTGCGTTGCGTCTATTTTCTTTATTCACTTCGCCATTAATATATCTATGACGATTGGCCTGGCACCGGTTATCGGTATTACATTGCCATTGCTCAGCTATGGTGGCACATCGTTACT
Organism: Bacteroidetes bacterium UBA5543; assembly: GCA_002423665.1. Classification (GTDB taxonomy): domain Bacteria; phylum Bacteroidota; class Bacteroidia; order Chitinophagales; family Chitinophagaceae; genus UBA5543. The sequence goes on from DINJ01000017.1 coordinate 3,052, forward strand.
TTCATTCAGTATACTTATGTCGATACTGCTTAGGCTGGATGCAGACCGTCAGGTTATGATACGCTGATGCTGTAACTTTGTGGCCTTATGGCAGAAGTATTCCCCTTATCAGAAGGTGTATTTACAGTAGGGCATGATAAGCAGTTCGTTCCGTTTGACCAGGATAGTGATGTGTTGACAGACAGGCCTACGGGCTCGCTGCTGGTAGAAATTCAGCCCTTTTTAGTGGTCACGGAAAAAGATGTCATTATACTGGATACCGGTCTGGGCTATCAAAAAGATGGTGTATTGCAGATTCATGCTAACCTGGCAAGATTGGGTTACCAGCCTGAAGATGTTACGAAAGTATTATTGTCGCACCTGCATAAAGACCATGCCGGCGGGGTAGTGTATAAGGATAAAAACGGGTTGGTGAAGAATACGTTCCCCAAGGCAGACTATTATATCTACCGGCCGGAGGTTGCTTTTGCCATGGAGCAAGGCTATCCATCATTTCATACCGACCAGATTGAACCATTACTCACTTCTCCGCAGGTAAACTGGTTGGATGGTGCTGAAGGGGTAATTGACGGGTATATAAAATATTTTCATTCCGGTGGACACAGCCCGCAACACATTGTTTACCTTATAGACGATGGGAGAGACAAAGTATTCTTTGGAGGAGACGAAGCACCACAACTGAAGCAGATGAAAATCAAGTACGTTGCCAAGTACGACTACGACGGCAAAAAAGCATTAGCCCTGCGCGAGCAATATGCGGAACAAGGTAAAGCTGAAGACTGGCAATTTCTTTTTTACCACGATGTAGGTAACCCGTTAGCAAAGTTGTAATTATTTGCCGTCGGGTGGCCCCTGTCGGCGGCCCAGTTCACGAAGCAGCATTTCTTTAAAGCCGCGTTCGGCACGATAGAGATCGGCCAGTTGTTGAGCGGAAATCACCTTCAGGAATTCATCTTTATATTTCTTTTTGATGGCCAAAGCCTGCTCCTGGAAGTCAAGGTTGGCGTCTATATATTCGTGTGCAGTACGGCGGTCTGCGCCTGGATTGTCCGTTCGGTATTTCTCCATAAAACCAAGGTGCAGTTTGTGCAGTTCTTTTTCGAAACTGTTATACACCGGCCAGAACTTTTCAGCCTGCTCGGCACTCAGGTTTACATGCTCTGTAATGTAGGCTATTTTTAATGCCTTGATGCGCTCCCTGTGTTTGGGATTGTCGGGCTGTGCCCAAACATTATGAATGGTGAACAGCATAGCCAGTACAAGCAATCCAATCTTTCTCATAATCTGTATTTTTATTGCCAACCTGTTTCCTGCAGGTAGTATTCTATATCGTTTTTATTGATTTGCATAGACGCTGCATTAATATCAGCGGTATTCATATAGTTGATTATCGTCTCGGTCTCAAAAGCGTAAATATTATCCTCTACGTAAGACATAATCGCTTCATCGGAGATGCTTTGTAACTGCTCCTCTACTGATACCTGTTGAGGGCTGAAAACCCTGTAAGAGCCAATACCGATAGACAGGATAAGCACAGCCGCTGCCGCCCAGCGAACATTTCTCCACAAACTGATGCGCCTTACAGGTATTTTAGTTTTTGGCGTTTGTTCCTGTTGCCTGATGGTAACCAGCAGCTGCTCCGGCAATGTATCGAAGTAGTCGGGGTGAACAATATGCGGCATGGCTGTTCCGGCAGGTAAAACTTCTTTGTTCGCCATGTGCAGCACCTGTGCCGGCAGGCCATCGAAATAACCCGCGGGTACATCAAAAGGCATATCCCTGCTGAACCCCGCCAGCGGGCTGTTCATTGCCTGTAATTCACTCAATATGTCCTGTTCACTTGCCATTGTTTATTTGACTATATAAAACGCTTGTCGTTTAACTTTCCCTGATAAATGTTTCTACCTTTTTTACTGCATGGTGATAAGAAGCCTTTAATGCACCCTCAGACGTGTTGAGCACCCTTGCCATCTCTTCATAAGGCATTTCGTCGTAGTACCTCAGGCTGAATACTATACGCTGTTTTTCCGGCAACGATTGTATGGCCTGTTGAAGTTTCCACTCCAGCTTGTTGGCATCAAAACCCTTCTGTGCCTCCAGTTTATCTGCAAGCAGACCTTCTTCAGTGTCCAACGATACTGCCCTGCGGCGTTTTTCCTTTTCCAGCCAGGTAAGGGTTTCGTTGGTAGCTATGCGGTACAGCCATGTGTACAGGCTGGCCTCGCCACGAAAATCCTGCAGGTTATGCCACATTTTTATGAATACATGCTGTAAAATATCATTGCTATCCTCGTGTGCTACTACCATACGGCGTATGTGCCAGTATAGCTTCTGCTGGTATTTCTTTACTATCGCGGTAAAAGCAGACTCCCTGGTGTCTTCGTCCCTGAAGAAGGCCAGCAGCAGGTTATCATCTGTTTCATTAATAGTATGAGGCATATATACCGCGGTGTATATGATGATAGACGAAATTAGCCCTAAAAGGTTTAAAATGCTGTGATTAGTATTAACAAGACCTTAGCTTTGCAGCCTTATGCCTGATTTTAAGGATTTGCGGATAATATTCCTGGGAACGCCTGATTTTGCGGTTGCCTCGCTGAAGGCGCTGGTTGATGCGGGTGCGCATGTGGTAGCAGTAGTAACAGCCCCCGACAAGCCAGCAGGGAGGGGTATGCAGTTGCAGCAGTCGGCTGTAAAGCAGTATGCTCTCAGTCAAAACCTGCCGGTGCTGCAACCTGAGAAGCTGAAAAATCCTGAATTCCTGGCCGAATTGGCATCATACAAAGCTGATTTGCAGGTAGTGGTGGCTTTCAGGATGCTGCCGGTGGCGGTGTGGGATATGCCCCCTATGGGCACCATCAATGTACACGGCTCACTGTTGCCGCAATATAGAGGAGCGGCGCCTATTAACTGGGCTATAATCAATGGGGAGACAGAAACAGGTGTAACAACTTTTAAGTTGAAGCATGAGATAGACACAGGCGATATACTGCTGCAGCAAAAAGTAGCAATATTACCGGAAGATAATATCGGCAGCCTGTACGAAAAGCTGATGCAGGCTGGGGCAGAACTATTGGTTGAAACGGTAAAAGACCTCGCAGCGGGTACACTGAAGGAAATACCGCAGGCTGATATTCCCGCCGGGGAACTAAAACATGCCCCCAAGATTTTTAAAGAAGATACAAGGATTGACTGGCGTAAGCCCGCAAGCCAGGTACATAACCTCATCAGGGGGCTGTCTCCATACCCTGCGGCATTTACCATATTGCAGGACAAAACTTTTAAGGTATACCAGTCACATATTGAGTATTCAACGCATAATTCAGAACCGGGAAGTTATGATACCGATGGTAAAACCTACCTGCGTTTCGCCACTGTTGATGGCTGGCTGTATNNGTAAAAAGCGTATGGATATAGCTTCTTTCTTACGAGGTTTTCGTGCCTGAGTTAATAAAGTATTGTAAGGCCAGTTCGTAGCCGGCTAACCCCAGGCCCGTAATACAACCTACACACTTAGATGCCGTTAAGGAGGTTTTGCGGTATTCTTCCCGGGCGTATATGTTGGAGATATGTACTTCAACCACAGGTATATCTATGGCGGCTATAGCATCGGCCAGGGCTACGCTGGTATGTGTATAACCGGCCCCGTTAAAGATAATACCATCTACTTTGCCGCGGCAACTGTGCAGGTGGTTTACCAATTCCCCCTCCACATTGCTTTGATAGNNGGATGTTTCGTTTTGAGGGATTCCAGGTAGGTTTCAAAAGGCACATTGCCGTATATGTCTTTTTCTCGTGTACCCAGCAGGTTCAGGTTTGGCCCGTTTATTATTGCTATATTGAGCATAATATTTGTTTCAACAATATTAATAAAATACTATAATTATTTATTTTTGTAGCCGCCGTTTTAATTTAAAAACATATTTATGCCCACAGTTGAAGAACATTTGATAACCAAGCCAATCAAGGACCCCCATCTCCGGGCGTTCCTGAACATTATGTTTACAGGCGTATGGTTGCAACAAAAGATGGGTCAGTTATTGAAGCCTTTTGACATTACCGAGCCGCAATATAATGTATTGAGGATATTGCGCGGGCAGCAAGGCGAAGCCATGAACCTGTACGAGATACAAAACAGGATGATACAGAAGATGTCGAATGTATCAAGACTGATAGACAAATTGGTAGCAAAAAAACTGGTGACCCGCAAGGAATGCCGCGAAAACCGCCGCAGGGTGGATATAGCCATCACGCAAAAAGGCCTTGATTTACTGGACAGTGTTGATCCTTATGCCGAACCATTTTTCAAAATACTCAACCAGAACATTTCTAAAGAGGAGGCACGGCAAATAGGTGAGCTATTGGATAAGATGAGAGATGAGTAAAGAATATACGGTTTGGCCTGCCTACCTGAAAGGCTTTAAAGCCTACCTGCAGCTGGAGCGCTCCATGTCGGATAATACTGTCACCGCTTACCTGCACGACGTGGAGATGCTGGGCGAGTATATGTTTAACCAATACAGCAGTACTAGCATTGCTACTATCGAATTGCAGCATCTGCAATCGTTCCTGGCTCATATCAACGAACTGGAACTCTCCGCAAATACCCAGGCGCGTGTTATCAGCGGCATCAAATCTTTTTTTCGCTACCTGTTGCTGGAAGAGGCAGTAAAAGACGACCCGACCCTTTTGTTAGAGGCGCCTAAGCTGCGAAGGGCGCTGCCTACACATCTTGCATTAGAAGAAATAGAACAGTTGTTTGCAGCGATAGACCATAGCAAGCCGGAAGGGGTACGCAATAGAGCTATGCTGGAAACCATGTATAGCTGCGGGTTGCGTGTGAGTGAACTGACAGGTTTGCTAATGTCGAACATATATCTGGATGTAGGCTTTGTAAGGGTAGTAGGTAAGGGAAACAAAGAAAGACTGGTGCCAATAGGCGGAGAGGCAGTAAAACATATCAAGCTATATAAAGACAATGTACGTGTACACCTGCCTGTAATTAAAAAGGGCAGTGAAGACATATTGTTTTTGAACAGGAGGGGAGGAAAGTTGTCGCGGGTGATGGTTTTTATGGTACTGAAAGATCTGGTGGCCAAAAGCGGCATCAGGAAAAATATTCATCCGCATACACTCAGGCATTCATTTGCCACGCACCTGGTAGAGGCAGGGGCTGACTTGCGAGCCGTGCAGGAAATGCTGGGGCACAAGAGCATTACCACAACAGAAATATACACACACCTCGATAGGTCGTACCTGCGGCAGACGTTGGAAAAATACCATCCGCGCTTCGGGGGATAAGGCGCGCTATTTTATTAGTTTTACACCACAATATCTGTATATGAAAATTGCCGGAAACACCATTTCGTTATTTATAGCCGCCCTTTTACTTACCTATGCCTGCAAGAGCAGCAGAAAGACAGCATCAGCGCCTGTTGATGAGGTGTTCACACCCGTAGCTAATATCAGCCTGTTTGATAAACCTCTTGATACGGTAAAGAAACACATAACCGGGCAACGGTGGAAATTGATATACTCAACAGGCGGCATTGCAGGCGACCAAATGTATACGTTTGACGATACCTATTACACGTTGACAAAGCAGGGAAAGCTCATTACAGAAAAAGATGGGAAAGTAGAAGAGGCTCCATATGCCTGGGAAGAGACAAGGGATATTTTTACAGGTAATAACATTTATGTTATTACAGGAGTAGTGCAATGGAAGGTACAAGGCATTTATAATGATACCTTAAGGGTATCTGATAATTATGTGGATGGCTTTGATTATGCTTTGCTGCGTGCAAAGCAGACACCTTAGCATTTGTGATTTCTTTTAATTATATTGTACCTACAAACTTACCCCTATGAATTTTAATAGAAGGAACTTTTTACGTTCCGCATCAGTATTGGCTGCCTGTTCACTTTCCGAATTTGATGTAATGGCAGCCACCTTGCAAGTAAAAACTAATGGACACAGTGTTGATGCTAATGACGAGGCGTACTGGGCCAATGTACGGCAATTGTTTCCGCTCACCAGGAAGAAGATGTACATGAACAATGGCACTATGGGACCTTCGCCTTACCCGGTGATAGAAGCGGTGCGGGAGGGTATGATGAAAAGCGATGAGTATGGTGATTATGGGGGGTATGAAGATTGCGTGAAATCAATTGCTGGATTTACAGGCAGCGATAAGAATGAAATAGCACTGACTCATAATGTAACAGAGGGTATAAATATTGCCTGCTGGGGCGTGCCCCTTAAAAGGCGGGATGAGGTAATCATTACGGACCAGGAGCATGTGGGCAATGCTTTGCCCTGGCTCAACAGGCAGAAACTGCATGGTATAGTATTGAAAACATTCACTCCTGCACCAACAGCTGCGGAAACACTGGAACGAATAGCGGCACTTATAACTAAAAGAACAAAGGTAATAGCGGTACCACATATACCCTGCACACAAGGGCAGATACTACCGGTAAAAGAAATATGCAGACTGGCTCGCGACAAAGGAATATACAGCTGTATAGATGGTGCGCATGGCCCGGGTATGATTCCGCTGGACTTGCATGATATGGGTTGCGACACCTATGCAAGTTGCTGTCACAAATGGATGCTGGGCCCTAAAGGAACCGGTTTTTTATATGTACGTGGCGCCTTCGGTGCTGTACTGCAACCCTACTTTGTGGGTGGGGGAAGCTCCGGTGGCGACTGGGATGTGGTACACAACCCGGGTTATATGCCTCCCTATGCTGATAGTGCTCACCGTTATTTTGGTGGTACACAGTCATTAGGTTTGTCAAGAGGGGTTACGGCTGCTGTCGATTTTTTAGACAATATCGGAATGGATAATGTTTATAACAGAGTTAAGCACCTGGGGCATTATTTACAGCAGGAGCTCATATCTATTGGAGATAAAGTAGAGTTGCTGACACCAGTTGAAGAGCAGTCTTTTTGTGCAGTCAACAGTTTCAGGATTAAGAATGTACCGTATAATGAGTTTTATAAAACCTGTTCAAGCAATAATATACGCGTGCGTGCCGTGCCCGAAAACGGTATTGACTGTATCAGGGTGTCAACTCATATATACAATAACAAGCAGGAAATAGACAGCCTGATTGAACTTATTAAGCAGGCTGTCGTAACCGGATAAGGTTACTGTACTTTCCATATTTTCAGCATGTTGGTAGGCAGGTGTTGGCGTACAGGCGTGCTGCCCGTACTTACTATAACATCACCTGTATTCAACAAGCCTTTTGACTTGAGTATTTCAACCTGGTCGTTGAATATATCATCCAGGCTTTCCTCTTGGTCGTAATAGAATGCCTGTACACCCCAACTTAGGCTGAGTTGATTAACCAATGATTCTGTCTTGGTGAAAATAACCAAAGGAGAACGCGGCCTGTAGCTCGACAACATAAATCCGGTATAGCCCGATTGTGTCATGCCTACAAGTGCATTTGCCTTTACGTCTTTGGCCATTTCACATGCATTATAACACAGGGCATCACTCAGGAAAGACGGAGAATGCGGCTGCGGTGTCAGGTTTCGATTATACACCATTTCTTCTTTTTCTACCTCGTGTATGATGGAGACCATAGTCTGTACTACTTCCACAGGGTATTTACCCATCGCGGTTTCGCCGCTTAGCATTACAGCGTCAGCGCCTTCCAGCACGGCGTTGGCTACGTCAGTTATTTCGCTACGGTTCGGGCGGGTGCGGTCTATCATGCTTTCCATCATCTGCGTGGCTATAATGACAGGCTTAGCCCTGTGTATGCATTTCCTGATGATAGACTTTTGTATCATAGGTATCTGCTCCAGAGGCAATTCTACCCCCAGGTCGCCGCGTGCTACCATTACAGCATCACTGGCAAGTATTATTTCGCGCAGATGCTTCAGCGCTTCAGGTTTCTCTATTTTGGCGATTATTTTAGCGTGACTGCCTTTTTCTTTAAGTATGTTCCGCAGCGATATGATATCGTCAGGCTTCCTTACAAATGAAAGCGCTATCCAGCCAATATCCTGTGATACTATAAAGTCAAGGTCATTCAGGTCTTTATCGGAGAGGGAGGGTAGGGATATGCTCGTGTCAGGCAGGTTAACACCCTTCTTGGAAGAGAGGATACCCGCTGTTTTTACTCGTGCCTTCACCCTGTTATCGCCCGTTATCTCCACAATTTCCATCTCTATTTTACCATCATCCAGCAGAATATTTTCGCCTACACGTACATCATTATGAAAATTGGGGTAAGACATGTACACATTTTCTATTGTCCCCAGTACTTTTTCATTGGTAAAGTATATTTCATCACCCTCGTTCAGGACAATAGCGTTATTCTCTACCTCGCCTATCCTCAGTTTAGGGCCCTGCAGGTCGGCCAGTATAGCTATGTTGAACGGGAAGCTATCGTTGATTTTGCGAATATGTGCTATTACTTCGGCATGTTGCTCGTGCGTGCCGTGAGAAAAATTGAGCCTGAATACATTTACACCCGCTTCTATGAGGGATAATAGTTTTTCATATGTATTGCATGCGGGGCCTACCGTAGCTATCACTTTTGTCTTATGCAACAATCCGTCTGTATTCAAACCTGCCATTTTGCTCAAATTTCTGTTTGTATTATGAATGTAATAANNCCTAAAAAATGACACCTGTCAGCCCCTGCTTATTTTTTGCCTGTTCCTTTTAGATTGAAGGTTATTTGTCGTACTTTTGCGCCCAGTTTAATATTCATATTCAGTTTTAATATGTCAGGACAGCTTAAAGAGGTTCGTAACCGGATAAAATCAGTTACTTCTACACAGCAGATAACCAAGGCCATGAAGATGGTGAGTGCGGCAAAATTGCGTCGTGCTACGGATGCCATCGTGCAGATGAGGCCATATGCGGAAAAACTGCAGGAAATGCTGAGCAACATAGTAAGTAACAGTTCGGGAGATGTAGACCTGTCATTGGCAGAAGAGCGCCAGGCTGAGCGTGTGTTGTTGATAGCCATTACCAGCGACCGTGGATTGTGCGGTGGTTACAATGCCAACGTTATTAAAGCAGTGCGCAGGTCGATANNCCTGCCGATACCTAAAGTGGAGAATAAGGAAGACAAAGCAGCTAAAGCTGATTATATATTCGAACCATCGGAAGAAGTGCTGATAACTGAGCTGATGCCTAAGATATTGAACACGCAAGTGTACAAGGCTATGCTGGATGCTAACGCATCGGAGCACGGCGCCCGTATGACAGCGATGGACAAAGCAAGCGAAAACGCCAACGAACTGTTGCGTTCGCTGAAAATATCTTACAACCGCGCCCGTCAGGCGGCTATTACTACCGAGCTTACTGAGATTGTAAGTGGTGCAGCCGCATTGCAGGGTTAATTAATTAACGGATTAAAACTTGTTGAAAACCGTTGCATAGCTATATGCAACGGTTTTCTTAATTTTAGACAAAATGAGCCAGATGAACAGAGCTATACTCTCCATTGCGTTATTATTCAGTGCATCGTCATTAGTGTACGGTCAAAATGCCCAAAGCCATTCTTTTACTGCAAAGTTGGAAGGCGTAGCTGTATTAAAAGATATAGAGGCCGATCCATACGACGCGCAAATATATAACCTGGAAGCGCCAAACCCTGATGGGAATATAGATAAGATGAAGCTGAGGGATGCGAAGATGTTATCGGCGCAGATGTTCCCTAGGAAAATAACAGATGCCGCTCGTGCCGCGCGTAAAACTACTGCAGCACCTTCGCCTATAGTTGCGCAGAATTTTGTCGCGGATTCGCTGACGGGTATTCCGCCAGATAATGATATGGCGATATCGAAAGGGAATAAGATTATCAATGTACTCAACAGTCGTATTACTGTATTAGATGGCCAGAACGGAAACATGAGTAAACGCATAGACCTGAAAGCTTTTTCACAGAAGGTTGGCCTTAATAACATTATGAACGATTATAGGTATGACCCCANNTAATGCTGAATGCAACTAACAGGAATAACTATATTGTAATAGGCTTCAGTTTGTCCAACGATCCTGAGGGTGCATGGTCGTTTTATAAATTTATCGGAGATTATAAGAATGATACGACCTGGTTTGACTATCCCGCAATAGCAATTACAGATGATGAGATATTCCTGACCGGTAATAAGATAAAGGATAATGTAAGTTGGCAGTTGGGTTTCAGCGAAACTGTAATATACCAGATAAATAAACAGAACGGTTATGACAGCGCTGCCACATTGAATTATAAAATTTGGGACGGTATAAACTTTGACGGCAAACCCATACGCAATCTGTTCCCTGTTAAAGCCGGTTGGCTACCGGAGGGTAATGAGCAATACTTCCTTTCTAACAGGAACTTTGACGTGCAAAATGACACTATCTTCCTGGTGAAAGTACCGGGTACATTATCAAGCGGGGGCAACCTGTCTGTACAGGCTCTAAAATCCCCTGTTGCGTATGGTGTGCCGCCTAACGGCAGGCAACCGGATACTTCTGTTGTGTTGGCAACCAACGATGCCCGTATACTGGGCGCATATGCTATTTACGATGAAATACAATTTGTAAGTACCTCAATTGACACTAATAATGGGTCTTCTGCCATTTTTCATGGTAAAATCAGTAACTATAAAACCAATCCTGCTATTGCTCACGTTCACCTTATCAGTTTAGATACACTTGATTTCGGTTATCCTAATATTTCATTTACAGGCAATGGTTGGGGATTAAACCAGTCCATGATTACATTCAACTATACAGGCCCGAAAGATAATCCTGGATTGTCTGCTGTATTGTACGACGCAAAAGATTATTCAGATATTGTACGAATTAAAACAGGCCAGGGGAGCATTAAACGATTATCAGGTAAAGATCAGCGCTGGGGCGATTATACAGGCTCACAGGTTGACTTCAACTCGCTTGGTTCCGTATGGATAGTAGGTATATATGGCAGGGCTGATAATCAATATGGCAACTGGATTGCCAAATTGAACTCACCGGTCGTAGGTATCAAAGAACAAAAAGCAATTCAGGATAAGGGAACTGTTTTCCCTAACCCTGTAAATACATACCTCTCATACTCATTTACATTGGCTGAGGAAACAGCGATGCATTTTGCTATATATGATGTACAGGGCAGGAAAGTGCACGAACTGATATCTAAGAAGTGTAAGAAAGGTCAAAACCTGGTACAATTCAATACAGCCTCGTTGCCGGATGGTACGTATATACTAAAAGGAGTAAGTACCACTGGTAAGGATATAATGACTGAGCGCTTTGTTAAACAATAAGTACACACTCCATGACGAGGTTGCTGTTTAATCTTAACTTGGCATACCGTGCTATACGTAGTAACAGGCTCCGTTCTGCTATTACCATAGCTATTATAGCCTTGGGTATTACAGCATTAATAGGCATACTCACGTCTATCGAGGTGATGAAAGCAGGGGTATATACCAGCTTCAGCCAGATGGGCGCCAACAGTTTCCAGATAACGGGCGACATCATCAAGCAAAGGCGTTCTCATGGCTTGCAGATAAGTGTACGTGAAGGCAAGGATATCACATACCTCGAAGCAAAAGAGTTTAAGAACCGCTACGAATTTCCTGCGGATGTAAGTATGTCAATGTCGGGTACGAGTATTGCTACAGTAAAATATGCATCAAGAAAAACCAACCCCAATATCAATACAATGGGTATTGATGATAAGTACCTGAAAATATCCGATACNNGGGATTTCTCCCAATCAGAGCTACAGTTTGGCAGTGCGGTATGTATACTGGGCAATGGTGTAGCTAATACATTATTTGGCAGCAAGTATAAAAATGCTGTTGGTAAGATTGTTTCCATTGGAGATATTAAATATACGGTTGTAGGTATAGCCGAATCGAAAGGTGGCAGCATGATTATGAATGCGGATAACCTGGTATTCCTGCCTTTGGAAAATGCAAGGGCGGTATACGGCACCGATAACGAACGGTTTGTGCTGAACGTGATGGTGGATGATATTGCCAATAAGGACATGGCACAGCAGGAAGCAGAAGGCTTGTTCAGGGTGATAAGAAAGGTACCTGTAGGTACAGAGAATAATTTTACTATACAACAAAATGACAGCCTGGCCAGTATGCTGCTCGATAGTATAAGTGTTATCAGTTGGGCGGCGTTATTTATAGGTATTATTACGTTGTTGGGCTCAGTTATCGGGCTGATGAATATTATGCTCGTGTCAGTTGCGGAACGTACACGCGAGATTGGTATCAATAAAGCCCTGGGTGCACGGTCGTCTACTATCAAGCAGCAGTTTCTTACAGAGTCGGTACTGATAAGCCTGATAGGTGGTGTGACGGGTATTATACTGGGAATATTAATTGGTAACTTGTTCGGCCTACTGTTTGAAACATCATTTATCGTTCCCTGGGGTTGGATAATCATGGGTATAAGCCTTTGTTCGTTAGTGGGTATCATTTCCGGCATATACCCTGCATTGAAGGCAGCTAAACTCGACCCGATAGTGGCATTAAGATATGAGTAAACAATAAGTAATGCCTGAACAAAGAGGATTAGTATATAAATCTACCGGTAGCTGGTACCTTGTTCGCAATGAGCAGGNNTCCTGAATGCAAGGGTAAAGGGCAAGCTGAAAATTGATGAGGAAATATCATCAAGCAATCCTATAGCCGTGGGCGATTATGTATTGTTTGAAGTAGAGGATACGGAAGACAAAGCCGGCATTATTCATAAAGTGTCGGAGAGGCATAATTATATAGTAAGGGTGTCACCCCAAAACCGCAATCAAAAACATATAGTAGCTGCAAATCTTGATTTGGCATTGGTGATAGCCACTATTGCCAATCCTCGCACTTCAACAGGTTTCATCGACAGGTTTCTGGTGACGGCCGAAGCTTATCATATCCCTGCTGTGATAGTTGTCAATAAGATTGATCTGTTGAACAGTAAACAAGAGCAGGTACTGGAAGAGTGGAAAGATATATACTCAGGTGCGGGATATGAAGTGTTTGCATTATCGGCTACTAATAAAGATGATGTGAACAAGCTGGATAAAAGATTGACTGGTTTAACCACCCTGTTCAGCGGGCACTCGGGTGTTGGTAAAAGCACATTAATAAACCAGCTGATACCGGGTAAGGAGCTAAAGACTAAAGAAATATCTGACTGGAGCGGCAAAGGACAGCATACCACCACTTTTGCTGAGATGTTTGACCTGCCCAATGGTGGCAGGATAATCGATACGCCCGGTGTAAAGGAATTCGGGCTGATTGNNCAGTACTTTCCTGAAATGCGGGCGATGATGAGTGGGTGCAGGTTTAACAACTGCCTGCACACCAATGAGCCGGGCTGTGCAGTGAAAGAGGCAGTGATGCAGGGCACCATCGCGGCGGAGCGTTACGCCAACTACCTCACCATGCTGGATACTATTGAGAAGAAATGGTAAAACAATTGAAGGCTATGATACTATACAACGTGACGATAAAAATAAACCATGAAGCGGAACAGGACTGGCTGCAATGGATGAAGGAAGAACATATACCAGAGTTGATGAATACCGGCCTCTTTGCAGATGCAAAGCTGTTTAGGCTGCTGGATGTAGACGATAGCGAAGGTGTTAC
>DINJ01000017.1:16732-16863 GCA_002423665.1 Bacteroidetes bacterium UBA5543
GGTTTTAACGGATAAAAAAATGTTTCAGGATATTTGGAACTGACTCAAACGTGAGTATATTTGCTTCAACACGAAACAAGTTTTATTTACAACCAAACACACTGAGTCTATGAACAAAGCTGAATTGATTG
>DINJ01000159.1:0-1815 GCA_002423665.1 Bacteroidetes bacterium UBA5543
TGGTAACGGTAGAGGTATAAGTTCTTGTTTTCGTAATACTGCAACTTTTCGTCAGCCCCCTTTACAGGTTTTACCTCGTACCGGGTAAAAGGTGCGCCACCATTATCCCATAACTGGTGATTGAAAATAGTTCCGTACTTCTTCACCAGGTAGGCATACCAGAACATTGTTTCATATCCGCGGTAAACCATATTATCAGGTTGGCCGCCGTATTTACGCTTGTAGGCGTTCACCAGTGCCTGCCCGGATGCGGTAGTGGGGTCGAAGTAAAAAGGTGATGTAAAATAGATAACTACATTAGGGAAAGCATCGGGCCTTTTCAGAGACGGCATATTGTCCCACGAAGGCATGCCCCATACTTCAAAGTCATATTCCGGGAACCAATCGTACAACTTCCTGATGATACCATCTGCATATTTATCGCTGATAATAGGCATCAGCACTACGTTCTTCCTGTCTTTGACAAGAAAAGGCTGAATTTGTTCTTTTGCCGGCATTTCATCGCTGGGTATTTTATTATACTCCAGCACACCGTTGTTTATGAACGCTCCCAACGCTGTATTATCCACCTGTACATTGGTACGGTAGAATAAGAGTGGTGTTACATTTCCGTTCTTTCGTACAATGGACTCCTCCACTGTCGCACAATGTGTTTCCAGTGTCGGCTGCATCATAATGAAATAAGGGTTATGCTCTACGCCCTGGTTCGACGGCGATAAAGCAGATACGAAGTTGACATTATTTTTACGGGCGTAATTAGCCACCAATGCAAAATCAGAAGACGCAATATTACCTATTATCAGGTCTGACCCTTTAAAAGCATCTGTATTCACCAATGTAGCTGTGGATTCCAACTCATCCGTTACGTCATAGACGAATATGTCAAATTCATACCCCAACTTCTTGAGTGTATCGGCTGCTATTACCAGCCCCTCATAAAACTTAAGCGAAGGAATAACCTTATCGGGCAACTTGCCTTTTGCCACTACCTTTCCATCCTGCACCAATTCGGGCAGGTAAAAACTAGCCAACAGGTCAATCCTGTACCTGCTTTTCACAACCGATTCAGGATAGTTAAAATCTTTCTTAGGAGGTTGTTGTTTCGATATTGTAGTGGGTTTACGTGTCAAATCCCGCTGCTGTTGTTCAGCACGCTCCTGTCTCTGCTCCTGTAGCTTTTTCTGACGGCGCTTTTCCCTGCGGCTTTGCGCATCAGCATCGCTTGCAAAGCAGGCAAACATTGTAAATAACAGTATAACCGGGGTAATTCTTCTCATATGTTGCTGCTAATAACAATTACTCCCACTCTATTGTTGCCGGCGGCTTGGAGCTGATGTCGTACACTACCCTGTTTATGCCTTTTACCCGGTTGATGATGTCATTAGACACCTTTGCCAGGAAATCGTAAGGCAGGTGCGCCCAGTCTGCCGTCATACCATCTACGGATGTTACGGCCCTTAAAGCAACAGTAAATTCATAGGTACGTTCATCACCCATTACACCCACACTCTGCACAGGAAGCAGTATTGCACCAGCCTGCCATATCTCGTTATACAGGCCATAGTCGCGCATTAGCTGGATATATACAGCATCAGCCTCCTGCAGCATGATAGCTTTTTCCTCTGTCACCTCACCCAATATCCTGATACCTAAGCCAGGGCCCGGGAAAGGATGCCTTTGCAGGAATACGTCATCAATACCCAACTCCCTGCCTATCCTGCGCACTTCATCCTTAAACAACAGGCGCAGCGGCTCTACCAGTTCCATGTGCATCTTTTCAGGCAAGCCACCTACATTGTGGTGCGACTTGATGGT
>DINJ01000159.1:1833-8565 GCA_002423665.1 Bacteroidetes bacterium UBA5543
ATATGCAATAGAGGTTTTCGCCAATGGCTTTGTGTATCAGGGTAGCGGCAACTGTTGAATCTACACCGCCGCTCAGCGCCATCACTACCTTACTATTGCCTACCTGTATGCGGATACGCTCAACAGTTTCATGAATAAAGGCTGCAGGTGTCCAATCGCGCGTACAACCACAAATGTCAACCGTGAAATTCTTCAGCAACTGCCTGCCATCTATGCTATGTGTNNGGGCCGTTTACAGATACTGATTCGATGACGTCAGGGTATATTGTACCCTGCCCCAGGAATTTCACGTCCTGTATATGGGTGGCTTCATCATGAAATACATCAATGAACAATCCACCTATTATTTTACGTTTACGCTCAGGGTCTGTTACACCGGCCAGCGCATCATAAAAGCGTTTGCGGGCATCAATGCCTTTGGTATTCAGGCCCAAATGCTTGTAGCCATCCAATACCTGCTCAAATTCGCCCTTACGCAGCAGGCCATTATCTACGAATATGCAATAGAGGNNCTGCCATCTATGCTATGTGTCACCTCGGGGTGAAACTGGATGGCGTAGACAGGATTATTAGCATACCCTTCAGCAGAAGTAAATGCAGCAACAGGAATAGATTCTGTTTTGGCTATTACGTTAAAACCTTCCGGCAACTCTTTGATAGTATCACTGTGGCTCATCCATACTTGAGAACCACTTGATATAGTAGCCAATAATGGACTATCAATCAATTCTTTAAGATGAGCCCGGCCATATTCCCTATGAGTAGACTTGCCGACGGTTCCACCTGCCTGTTGGGCCAATAACTGGGCTCCATAGCATATTGCCAGCACGGGCAATTTATCCGCAATAGCTTTGATGTCGGGCTTAGGAGCATGTGGGTCGTTTACAGAAAAGGGACTACCGGATAGTATTACCCCTTTTAATTCCTCAGTGTACTCAATAGGTTTGGTACAAGGCTGTATTTCACAATATATATTCAGTTCNNCACTCCTTGCTATCAATTGTGTGTATTGAGAACCGAAATCAAGTATCAGAATCTTCTCGTTCATGTACAATATGCTATAAAAAATTATGCTTCACCGGTAGTACCGCCGAAATTAAATGGCACGTTTATCTGCTCTTGCTCCTGTATTACACCGTTCTGCGCTTCGAACCTTTTCACGTTTTCAACCAGGGCGCGCATCAGCCTTTTAGCGTGTTGCGGGGTCATAACTACCCTCGATTTCACCTTGGCTTTAGGCACATTGGGCATTACATTCACAAAGTCGAATACGAATTCGGCAAATGAATGGGTGATGATTACCAGGTTGGAATATACTCCGTCAGACATTTCTTCTGTAAGCTCTATATTCAGCTGCTGCTCCTGCTGTTGTCCGTCTTGCATCTCGTATAGTTTAAATGAAGCAGCAAAGGTAAAAAAAGAAAACCACTGCTATAAAAAAACCTGTAAACTGTATGTTAGTTAACCGGCAGGCAAAACATCCATAAACCAGAAGCCCTTATCCCATGTTGCCTCCCCCGCTCCGGCAGGATATACTTTACGCACCACATCACCACTTTTCCACGGTACCGGGCTTGAAAAATACGGGGCGTCATATACAAATGTATGAAATTCACCATATTCACCACAGGGGTCTACTCTTTCGGGTAAATCAGCTAATAATGCTGACCCTATCTTCCTGCCCAGGAACTCCTTACCCAGGTACTTTTCGTTGACACACACAATTACAGCCTCAATTCCGGTTTCTTCCACCAATCGAACCAACTCACGTGTATCCCTGCGCCACAATGGAAAAACAGCCTCGAATCCTGCCTCCTTCAACTGGTTTTCGCGATATTGTTTCAGGTCTTCCAGGTGTATATCACCAAATGCGGAACATGTTATTCCATCTATCCTCAGCTCATCCAGCGCCTGTTGCATGGCATTGTTGTACAATTCATGGTCGGGAGATGCGGGGAGGTGTATTTTTTTCAGGGATATGCTCATCCTTTCTGCCTGCATATCCAGCATTTCCTCCCTCACTCCATGCATTACAATCCTGTCATGCTCTGCGTTTATGGTTGGCAGTAATGACTTAACATTGTATTGCCCATCCTGCCGCAGCAGGTGGAAAGCCAATGCTGCATCTTTGCCCGAACTCCAGTTGAGTACTGTATTCATAGCGCAAATCAACAGAAAATAAACATGCAGGACAACATCGCACAGCAACGCATTAGGCATTTGTTTGCAAATGCAATAACTTGGCACACTTAGAAAGAAAAAGTATGCCTAACGCAATAATTACAGGTGCCACACAGGGCATAGGCAAAGCACTAGCTGAAAAGTTATTGTCTGAAGGCTTTGATATAGCCGTTTGTGCCCGTACACAGGCCGACCTTGATAGATGCCGGCAACAATGGATGGCTATTTACCCGGAACGAACTATACTAGCTATAGCTGCCGATATGTCCAACAAACAACAAGTATTGTTGTTTGCAGAAAAGGTACTGGCCCGGTTTAAAGAGATTGAAATATTAGTAAATAATGCGGGGTTGTTTTTCCCCGGCCTGGTAACAACTGAACCTGATGGGCAATTAGAGTACCTGATGCAATTGAACCTGTACAGCGCATATTACCTCACCAGGTCTGTATTGCCATCATTTAGCAGATCTGGCAAAGGACATATCTTCAATATGTGCTCGGTAGCCAGCCACAAAGCATATCCAAACGGCGGGGCGTATGGCATTTCCAAATACGCGATGTTAGGCTTTTCAGAGAATCTGCGCCTGGAACTCATGCCTATGAATATTAGGGTCACATCAATAAGCCCCGGCGCTACTAATAGCAGGTCTTGGGAGGGTGCAGGAATAGACCCCGTACGAATGATGGAACCTGAAGACGTATCCGAGATAATCTGGTCGGCTTACAACCTGTCTGCCAAAGCAAATGTGGAAACGATAATAATACGTCCCATCAAAGGAGATTTGTGAGTTTTTTAACAGTGCTTTAACCCATCTGCAACATACAGAAGCGGCACTTAGATTATAATTTTGTGGGTTGTATATATGCAGTTGAAAAAACACATATCCGTTTACTTATTGTTGTTGTTCCTGCTCATTGCGGGGCAATTGAACTCACGTGCCCAGGATGTAGTCTTCTCGGCAGCAGCCAGTGCAGGAAAAATAGGTATAGAAGACCAGGTACAGGTGCAATATACCATACGCGATGCGCAGGACCTGCAATCGCTGGGGCCTAAACAGGAAATCACTAATGACTTTCACATTGTAGGTGGCCCCTATCAGAGTTCGGGTACGAACGTATCCATAGTCAATGGTAAAATGACACAATCTCAAAGCCTGACGGTAACCTATATCCTGCAACCAAAGAAAAAGGGAAGACTGACTATACCCGCAGCTATAGCTAAGGACGCAAGAGGAGACACCTACCAATCAAACGCAGTGGCCCTGGAAGTAGTAGAAGGCAGCCTGGCACAGCAGAGGCAACAGCAACGTGGGTACGACNNGGCAACGCCAGCGCCAGATGCAAGCCATGCAGCAACAAAGACAGCAGCGCCAGGCAGAACCTGAACCGGCAGACGTCAACCTGGACAAAGACCTGTTCATAAAAGTAGTAGTGGACAAGAGCAAAGTATACGTAGGTGAACAAATAACAGCTTCCTACAAATTGTATGCGCGGCTGCCCATGAATGTTGCCATTTCCAAATTACCTTCTCTCAACGGGTTCTGGACACAGGANNGCGCCTACCGTGACGTAAAGGTAAAACTGAAGAGCAAACCGGTAAAAATAGAGGTATTACCAGTACCTGAAGAAGGTAAGCCTGATTCTTATACCGGTGCAGTTGGCAACTTCACCGTAAGTTCCAATATTGACAAAACTGAAATCAGCACAGACGACGTTGCAAACTTCAAGCTGATAATCAATGGCAGCGGCAACATTAAATTGATAGAAGCACCCGCACTTAAACTCCCTAACGGCCTTACATCGTATGACCCCGTTGTGCTCGATACAATTACAGGACGCACAACCACCATTAGCGGCAGCAAGACGATAACATATCCCATATCGCCTCGCACCCCCGGAGATTACAATATTCCACCCGTTTCTTTTACTTATTTTAACCCCCAGTCAGGTAAATATGTTACTATCAACACCAATCCTGTAAAACTGCATGTGAAACCCGGTAATAACTATACAGCCGGTAATACACACTCTGCACGTACGGATATACATGATATAAACACACAGCCTATTAACAAGTTAACGACTAAACCACGGCCACTTGTTTTGTCACCGGGCTACTGGTCGGCTTATGCATTACCCATTATGGCGTTTTTAGGCCTATTGGTATGGAGACGCAGAGAAGAGGAGTTATCTAAAGACAGTGTGTTGTTNNTACACGCAGGGCCAACAAAATTGCCCTGAAGCGTCTCGCAACTGCTCAAAAACATTTGCAGAAAAATGAGCGTATTCCGTTTTACGAAGAAATCTCAAAAGCAATATGGCTGTACCTCAGCGACAAATTGAGCATCCCGTTATCATCTTTATCAAAAGAAAATGCAGGGGACGCTTTAAATAAAAGGGGTATCGGGCACCAGTTGCAGCAGGAATTGAGCAAAGTGCTGGATGAATGTGAATTGGCGCTTTACTCGGGAACTACAGGTTCTCAGCAAATGAATAGTACCTACAATGACGCGGTACATATTANNTATCAGTAAACTGGAAGAAGCATTTAAATCATGAACAAACAATGGCTGTTTTGTTGCATAGCTGTTATCATGTTTTCCGGCCTGGGCGCAAAGGAAAACTATAGTTCGTGGTGGCAGAAAGGCAATAACTACTATAAACAAAAAAACTATGATAGCGCGGCTGCATACTACGGGAAGATAGCAGATATAGAGTCGGGCAATGCCGAGGTAAATTATAACCTGGGTAATACTTACTACCGTCTGAATAATATTGGGGCTACAGTGCTGAACTATGAACGGGCTTTAAAACTCGATCCAGGCTATCAACAAGCCACAGACAACCTGTACCTGGCGAAAAGCCGTATCAATAACCGTATACAGGAAGTACCACAAATCTTTTTTGTACGCTGGTGGAACGGGGCTACGAAAAGCAACCTTACTAACATCTATGCAATTACTGCGTTTTTATTGTTCCTGGCGGCCTTAAGTTATTACATTGCCCGGCAACTGAAAGCCATACAATATAGTGCCCCTTTGCAACTGACTATCGGCGTTTTTGTCTTATGTATAGTTTTACTGGGAATGAGTATCGCCTCAGCTCAGAAAGCAGTAGCATCTGACAAGGCTATCGTCATGCAGGATGGTTCGCCTTTAATGCTACAGCCAAAATACGGCAAATCACAAAGCCAGGTGCCGGAAGGTACCAAAGTGCGTATATGCAATGAAAAACCGGGCTGGTACGAGGTAACACTGCCTGATGGCAGAACTGGCTGGCTGGAAACTACATCCGTAGCCAAAATTTAACTGCGTTTCATTCTTTTTTTGTTGGTTTGCATATGGCNNGGTAAAAACTCCCTGGATATTAAGTAAAGTACTGTTTAACCGACTGGTGTGGAAAATGCCACCGGCAAACAACCCGACAGTATACCTGACATTTGACGATGGCTCCCACCCTGTAGCCACACCCTTTGTACTGGAGCAACTGGCGAAATATGATGCTAAAGCAACTTTCTTTTGCATCGGCAAAAATGTAAGTGAACACCCGGATATCTATAACGCTATTCTTCAACAAGGGCATACAGTAGGCAACCATACCCACAATCACCTGAACGGGTGGCATACGTCCAAATCTAAATACACTCAGAATATATCTGAAGCGGAAAAGCACATCAACAGCCGGCTGTTCAGACCGCCATATGGCAGGATACGCCGAGGGCAAATAAATGCATTGATAAAATCAGAGAACCCCTATNNTACTCAGCGGGGATTTTGATATTAATATCACTCCCGAACAATGCCTGCACAATGTACTGAAGAACACAGAACCCGGAAGTATCATCGTTTTTCATGACAGCCTGAAGGCATGGGACAGAATGAGTTATGCGCTGCCCTTAGTACTGAAGCATTGCAAAAAGAACAATTGGACATTAGAAGCACTACCAAAGCAACAATGAAATTTACAGATACACATACACACCTGTACGACGAACAGCTTTCAACAGACGAAGTGGAAATGATACAACGTGCGATAGATGCAGGCGTGAGCAAAATGTATATGCCCAACTGCGACAGTTCAACAATAGAGGGTATGATGCGTATTGCTGCAAAATACCCTCAACATTGTTTCCCCATGATGGGCCTGCATCCCTGTTATGTAAAAGAGAATTACAAAGACGAACTGGCAATTGTCAAAGAGCGATTGTCAACTGGCAAGTTCTGTGCCGTTGGTGAAATAGGCCTGGACTATTACTGGGACCTGACATATAAAGAGCAACAGGTTGAATCTTTTGAACAACAAATAGATTGGGCATTGCAGTACAAGTTGCCTATCGTCATACATAGCCGCGAGTCTCTGCAGGACTGTATAGACGTAGTAAGGCAGAAACAGCACGGAGAGCTGAAAGGTATATTCCACTGCTTCAGCGGCAATGAACAGGAAGCACATCAAATAGTGGAACTGGGTATGTTCCTGGGTATCGGGGGCGTGCTTACCTTCAAAAATAGCAAGTTGCCTGAAGCAATAAGAAACATCAGCCAGGACCATATG
>DINJ01000062.1 GCA_002423665.1 Bacteroidetes bacterium UBA5543
TAGAAGAATGGATTTGTAACGAATGCCGTTTCCACAAGAAGAGTGCGAGTGATTGGGTGATAGAAGGGCCAACGAAAGTAGACCGCCACAGTGTAATATCACAGGGGCATTATGTAAATACAGTAGAGCAGCCTAAGATAATAGACAAGGTGATAGGTAAAAACCCTAAGCTACTGCTGGACATACATGATGTAAGTGATGTGAACAAGCCCAACGTGCATTTGTCGGAAATACCCGGCCCGGCACACTCCGACGATTTTGAGAAGAAAGACGATAAAAAATTAAACAACTAATTACTTTTGCGCCACTATGCTGTTATTGCAGATTGACATAGCATTTATCATAGAAAAACTAATACTGGCTACAGTTATCCTGCTGGGCTCGCTGGGCATCGCCATGTACGCTACCTGGGGCGAACGCAAAGTAGCCGCCATCATGCAGGACCGTATAGGCCCCAACCGCGCGGGTCCGCTGGGATTGTTGCAACCACTGGCAGATGGTGTGAAGCTGTTTTTCAAAGAAGAGATAATACCCGATAGTTCTACACGCGTTCTGTTTATACTCGGCCCTGCACTGGCTATGCTTACAGCTACTATGACGAGTGCGGTGATACCCTGGGGCCCTGATTATGTGACGGAAAGCGGCAGGGTAATAGCCCTGCAAGTTGCGGATATTAATATAGGTATCCTGTTCGTATTCGGCGTAGTGAGCCTGGGTGTATATGGTGTGATGCTGGGTGGATGGGCTTCCAACAATAAATTCTCTCTCTTAAGTAGTATACGCGCGGCGGCGCAGGCGGTGTCTTACGAGCTGGCGCTGGGTATCAGCCTGGTGGCATTGCTGATGATGACAGGTTCGTTGAGCTTGAGAGAAATAGTAGAGCAGCAACATGGCTTCTGGGCAGATGGCTATTTCACCTGGAACGTTTTCAAACAACCTTTGGGTTTCCTGGTATTCCTGGTGTGTACATTCGCTGAGCTGAACCGCGCACCTTTTGACATGGCTGAGTGCGAAAGCGAATTGAACATGGGTTACCACCAGGAGTATTCTTCTATGAAGCTGGGTTTTTACCTGTTTNNCTCTACGGTAATAGCTACGCTCTTCTTCGGCGGGTACAATTTCCCGTTCATGGATGAGGTGCTGGCATCTGTTGGGCCATTATTATTTACTATCATTTGTGTGCTGGTGCTCCTTACAAAGGCTATCGGCATGATATTGTTTTTCATGTTTGTCCGTTGGACTCTGCCTCGTTTCAGGTACGACCAACTGATGAAGCTGGGTTGGAAAACGCTGATACCATTGGCATTGTTTAATATGCTGGTAACAGGGTTGGTGATATTGTATGCGTTAAACTGAGAATGAAATGGAGAAATTAACTAACAGGTCAGTAGCGGTAGATCGTAGCCCGATGACGTTCAGCGAGAAGATATACCTTCCCGCTATCTTCAAGGGATTGACGATTACTGTCGGTCATATATTTAAGAAGAAGGTTACCGTAAAATACCCTGAACAGAAAAGGCCTTTCAGCCCTGTGTTCCGCGGGTTGCATGTACTGAACCGTGACGAAGAAGGCCGTGAGCGTTGCACAGCATGTGGATTGTGCGCGTTAGCCTGTCCTGCTGAGGCTATTACTATGGAAGCTGCCGAGCGTAAGCCCGAAGAAAAGAACCTGTATCGTGAAGAGAAGTATGCTGCCAAATATGAAATCAACATGTTGCGTTGCATCTTCTGCGGATATTGTGAAGAGGCTTGCCCTAAAGACGCTATATACCTGAGCGAAACATTGATGCCTACGCATTACAGCCGCAAGACGATGGTATATAAGAAAGAAGATTTATTGATTCCTCACCCTAAAAAGCAAGCAGGCCAATAACGAAATGAACGCATACGAACTCATATTCTGGTTGCTTACGGTTATGGCTATCAGCTGTGCGCTGGGTGTTATCCTCAGCCGCAACCCTGTAAGCAGTGTATTATTCCTGATTGCTACATTTTTTGCAGTGTCGGGGCACTATATATTAATGAACGCGCAGTTCCTGGCGATAGTAAATATCATTGTGTACGCAGGGGCCATCATGGTACTGTTCCTGTTCGTCATCATGTTGATGAACCTTAATGCCGATACGGAACCGCAGAAGAACAGGCTGGTGCAACTGGCGGGTGTAGTATCCGGGGGTATTTTATTCCTGGTGATATTGGCTGCGCTCAAATCATCTACCAACAATATGCTGGAGCAAACAGCAACAGATATAGGATTGATAAAGAACCTGGGCAAGACACTGTTCACGCAGTTTGTATTGCCTTTCGAAATAGCAAGTGTCCTTTTCCTGAGTGCAATGATAGGTGCGGTAGTTCTTGGAAAGAAAGGAGAAGAAGGAACCGCGTAATTTTTGACTTTTGAATTATTTGAAATGCCAATACAATATTATTTATTCTTAAGCCTGGCGTTATTCAGCATCGGTATCATGGGTACACTCATGCGCCGCAATGCTATAATCATATTCATGTGCATAGAGCTGATGCTGAATGCTGTCAACCTGTTGTTGGTAGCATTCTCAAAAATGTACAACGACTCTTCCGCGCAGATATTTGTGTTCTTCAGTATGGTGGTGGCAGCAGCAGAAGTGGCAGTTGGATTGGCGATAATAGTAATGATGTACCGCAAAGTACATTCGGTAGATATTAATATATTGAACAGATTAAAGCATTAAGAAAAGTAAAAATTCAAAAGTCAAAAATCAAAAGTGGATGACGAACAAAATATAATTGCCGAACCGGAGAAGGTGTATGACATAAAACACAGAGCTTATATTTTTTCAAGGGAAGTTGTCGGTTATATTGGTGAAGTAAAGTTTGACAGAATATACTTTTCAATTTTTGACCAATTAGTAAGGAGTGCGACATCGATAGGAGCGAATTTAGTAGAGGGGAAAGCGGGGACAACGAAGAAAGATTTTTTGAATTATTACGCTATCGCTTTGAAATCGGCCAATGAGACAAAATATTGGCTTTGTTTGATAAGAGATACGTTGGAGATAGATAAGAACAGGATAAAAGGATTGTTGGAAGAGGCGGATGAAATTTCGAAAATAATCGCAAAAATCATTATCTCAACAAAGGGTTAAATACCTTTTTGAATTTTGGCTTTTGAATTTTGAATTATACAAATGACAAACTTAGTTTACTTGGTTCCCTTGTTTCCGTTGATAGGTTTCCTTATCAATGGTATCGGATGGAGGAAAATACCTAAATCTGCAGGTGGTATTATAGGCAGCTTGGCAGTACTGGCATCTTTTGCCGTATCGCTGGGNNTCCCATTGATCGGCTTCCTGATCAATGGTGTTCTTTGGAATAAAATGCCTAAGACCCTTGGCGGGCTTATCGGCTCAACGGCTATACTTATCTCCTTCATTTTCTCGTTGGGTATTTTCATGGAGGTGAAGAGTAGCGCCTTTCACGGCCCGGTTGTTGTTACGTTGTTCGATTTCATCAGCTCTGGTAGTCTCAAAGTGCCATTTGCCTTTCAGGTAGATGCCCTTTCGTCACTTTTCCTGCTTATCATCACCGGCGTAGGCTTCCTGATACACGTCTACTCCACCTCATATATGCACGATGATGAGGGCATGGTGAAATACTTCGCCTACCTCAACCTCTTCGTGTTCTCTATGTTGTTGCTCGTACTCGGTGGTAACTATCTCATTATGTTCATTGGTTGGGAAGGTGTGGGCCTCTGCTCTTACCTGCTCATTGGCTTCTGGTTCAAAAACCGTGAATACACTAATGCCGCTAAGAAAGCATTTGTGATGAACCGTATCGGTGACCTCGGTTTCCTGGTAGGTATGCTGCTGGTGCTGTACAATTTCGGCACACTGTCTTACACCGAATTCTTCGGGCAGATTAACTCAGGTACTGCCGCTGTATCATCAGAAACATATAACTGGATAGCTATCTGCTTCTTCATAGGTGCAATGGGTAAGAGTGCGCAGTTACCACTGTATACATGGCTGCCCGACGCGATGGCTGGTCCTACTCCTGTATCGGCCCTGATACACGCCGCTACGATGGTGACTGCGGGTATATATATGATAGCGCGCAGCAGCGTGCTGTACAACCTGGCACCCATGGCGCAAGACCTGGTAGCTGTTATTGGTTTGGCTACAGCAATAGTTGCCGCATCCATCGCTATCAAACAATACGATATCAAAAAAGTACTCGCATACTCTACGGTTAGTCAGTTGGGCTTTATGTTCCTGGCGCTGGGTGTGGGTGCTTATACTACGGCTGTGTTCCATGTTATGACACACGCCTTCTTCAAAGCATTATTGTTCCTTGGCTCCGGTAGTGTGATACATGCTATGGGTGGCGAGCAGGACATCCGCAAGATGGGTGGCCTGAACAAGCACATGCGTGTCACGGGTGTTACCTTCCTGATAGGTTGCCTGGCTATTGCAGGTATCCCCGGTTTGTCTGGCTTCTTCTCCAAAGATGAAATACTGGCATCGGTGTATGCACACAGCCCTGTAATGTATTACCTGGCTTTAGGTGCCGCATTGATGACGGCGTTCTATATGTTCCGCCTCTACTTCCTGACGTTTACAGGAACTTTCCGCGGCACACACGAGCAGGAACACCACCTGCACGAAAGCCCTGCAGCAATAACAATACCACTGGTAGTGCTGGCTATATTGTCAGTAGTGGGTGGTTATGTAGGCTTGCCTCCTGTTATCAGCGAGCACCATACATTAAATAGCTACCTCGCTCCTGTTGTCAGCAACTTCAATGTACACCACCTGGAACATGCTACTGAGTGGATGCTGATGGGCTTATCAACAGGCTTGGTAATAATAATGATTATCGTTGCCTACTCAGCAACCAAGAAGCCCAACTTTGTACAGAACACAGGTTTCGCAAAAGTGTTGGAGAACAAATGGTATGTTGATGAGATTTACGATACGATTATCGTTCGCCCAATCGGTGCTTTGTCTGCATTGCTGAATAACATTATTGAAAGGCTGGGTATCGACGGTGCGGTGAATGGGGTAGGCAAATTGGTAAACTGGGGCAGCGGCAAAGTAAGGTTGGTGCAGAGCGGACAGGTTGGTTTTTACATTTTTGCGATGGTGCTGGGTATTACAGTACTCTTCGCTATCAGTTTTTTTTGGATACAATAACTATATAGCAGTACTGCGATTAGTATTATGATATTGACATTACTCATATTAATTCCACTGGTGGCCGGCATAGCAGCTATGGCTATAAATGGCGCGGCGAAAGGAATTAGCTTATTAAGTTCTGTAGCGGTTACAGTTACTTCTTTGTTGGTGTTCACGAGCATCAATTCATTCGGCCCTAATGGTTTTGTGGAATGGAGCATGCCCTGGATACCCTCGCTGGGTTCCAACATCAGCCTGATGGGCGATGGTATGGCGCTTGCGCTCTGCCTGCTTACGGGAATTGTTATGTCAGTCATCGTAATTACGAACTGGAACAAAGAAGTGGAGCGGCCTGCATCGTTTTACGGACTGATGTTGCTGGCACAGGCAGGTATCACCGGTGTGTTCCTGGCGTCTGACGCGTTATTGTTTTACTTCTTCTGGGAGCTGGCGCTGATACCCGTGTATTTCCTGTCGTCTATATGGGGTGGCGAAAAACGCATCGCAGTTACTTTCAAGTTCTTCGTATATACATTCGTAGGTAGCCTTATGTTGCTGGCCGCGTTGATATATTTATCATTGCAAAACCCCGGCGGCAATTCATTTGCATGGCAGAATATTATTCGTGCAGGTGCTTCGCTGCCTGCCGATCAGCAGCAGTGGTTGTTCTGGCTCATCTTCATCGCTTTCGCTATCAAGATGCCGATATTCCCGCTGCATACCTGGCAGCCCGATGCTTACGAGCAATCGCCTACGCCGGTTACTATTATCCTCAGCGCATTGATGGTGAAGATGGGTATCTATGGTGTGGTG
>DINJ01000246.1 GCA_002423665.1 Bacteroidetes bacterium UBA5543
ATCTCCGCTACAAATAGTAATTAAAGTATCAGGATGAGCATTGATGCTCACTATTGCATGCACGGTAAGCGTAGCGGCTGATGAAGTGTTAGGCGATACAGGGCACAAGCCATTAACCACGCAACGGTATTGATAACCTGTATGTGCTGTCTGCACACCTGCAAGTGACAATTGATTTGTACCTGCACCGGAATACATACCCCCGTTTGTAACATTTGACCAACCGGAACCNNAGCACCTGCGCTTGTGATGACCAGCATGCTGGTATTAGCCCCGGTATATACGCCGGTATTTAATACAGGCGACCATATAGTACCATTGCCTGAAACCTGCCACTGATAGGTAAGCCCTGTACCTGTAGCACCCACGCTGAACGAAGTATTTCCATTAAGACAAATTGTCTGGTTTACCGGCTGAGTGTTGATGGCCGGCAAGGTATTGATAGTTAGAGTAGCAGAAGCCGATGTAACAGCAGGCGTACAAGAGCCGCTTATCATGCAACGGTACATAAAACCTTGCTCAGTAACAGTTGCACCGGTTATGTTTAACGTAGCTGTAGTAGCATTGCTGTAAATACCTCCGTTTGCAACATTCGACCATCCGCTGCCTGCATTCACTTCCCATTGGTATACCAGGTTTGAACCGGTTGCGGTAACATTAAATGTTGTGTTGCCTCCGGGGCAAACAGATTTATTAGCAGGCTGCGTAACAATTGAAGGAGGTGTGTTGACAGATAATGTTGCCACGCCTGAATTGATAGCAGCACCACACTTACCATCTATTACCACCCTATAATTAAAGTTATGTTGTGTTGTGGTAGCACCGGTTATGTTCAACGTTGCCGTTGTTGCATTGCTGTATATACCACCATTTGTAATGTTAGTCCAGCCACTACCGCTATTCACCTGCCATTGATAAGTCAGGTCGGTACCGGTAGCTGTTACTATGAATGCTGCATTGCCGCCCGTACATATGGTAGTGTTCATTGGTTGCATAACAATAGAAGGTTCTGTATCCACAACCAGGGTAGCAGCAGCAGACGTAGCTGCAGGAGTACATGTTCCACTTACTACACAACGGTATTGATTATTATGCATACCTGTGTTCGCCGCAGTGATATGTAATTCCGCGTCAGTCACATTGCTGTAATCAGCGTTATTTGTAAGATTTGACCATGTAGACCCTCCATTCTGAGAAACCTGCCATTGGTAAGACAGGCCGGTGCCGGTGGCAGTTACTTTAAATGAAGCAGCAAAACCTGCGCATACTGTGGCGTTTGCTGCCTGTACTGTAACCATTGGCAAAGCGTTGACAGTAAGGTATGAATACTGCGGGCTCACTGTACCACAAGTACCTGACATAGCGCAGAAGTAAGGAATGGTAACCGCTGCAGGCCCATTATTGGCAATACCTGTAATGGTCAGGGTGGACGAAGTAGCACCGCTATATACACCACCATTTGTGATTGGCGTATAGCCTGATCCATTATCAACATACCATTGATAAGCCACTCCTGAGCCTGAAGCTACGGTAGTAATGCTGGCATTGCCACCGCTGCATATAGTTTGGCTGGCAACAGCCGGTGTAACTACTGCTATAGGCGTAGGAACTGTAAGCACTGCAAAGTTGGTAATTTCAGTACCCGGACAATAACTATTAGCAACACAACGATAGGTATAACCATTCATTGATAACTGCGTACCTGTTATGGACAACATAGATGTTGTAGCGCCTGAATAAACACCGCCATTAGTAATGTTCGTCCAGCCACTGCCGGTGTTTACCTGCCATTGATAAGTTACATTAATTCCACTGGCGGTTGCCGAGAATACATGATTGGCACCGGGACAAACCTGTGCATTAATCGGGTGATTGACAATGTTAAGCAATGGATACACCGTCAGCTTAACAGGCGATGTGGATACAGACGGGGCACAGGCACCACTTATTACGCAGCGGTACATAGAGTTGTCCATACCGAGAGTGACATTATCAATCAGCAACTCAGCGGTTGTTGTGTTATTGAAAGTCGCGTTATTGGACAGGTTTATCCATGTCGTACCATTATTGAATGAAGTCTGCCACTGGTATGTTAAATTAGTTCCTGTGGCCACTACTTTAAATGAGGCATCAAAACCATCACAAATAGTATCGCTTACAGGTTGAGCTGTAATAGTTGGCAGTGCATTGACCGTCAGGTAAGAATACTGGGGGCTGACAGGGCTACATGTACCTGATATCGCGCAGAAGTATGGTATGATAACTTCAGTTGGATTATTATTAACAATGCCTGTTATATTAAGCGTTGTAGTTGTCGTTCCTGAGTAAACACCACCATCAGACAAAGGAACATATCCTGAGCCATTATCAATATACCACTGGTAAGTTACGTTTGTACCCGTAGCTTCCGTAGTGATGCTGGCATTACCGCCGCTGCATATTGTTTGACTGCCTATAGCCGGAGTTGTAACAGACAAAGGCGTTGGTACAGTAAGTATAGCAAAGTTAGTGGTAAGTGTGCCCGGGCATTTACTGCCTACCAGGCAACGGTATGTGTTGTTGTGAAATGATTGCGGTACACCGGTAAGTGTCAACGTGTTTGTTGCCGCACCGGAATATACACCTCCGTTAGTCACGTTATTCCAACCACTACCGGTGTTAACCTGCCACTGATAGGTAACATCAATACCGCTGGCCGTGGCAGAAAAAGAATGATTGTTGCCGGGGCAAACCTGTGCGTTGATAGGATGGTTAACAATAGCCAGCAACGGGTCAACTTTAAGATTAACTGAATTTGAGGCTACTGATGGTGAGCATGTACCACTCACCACACAACGGTACATGGAGTTGTCCATGCCCAGGCTGGGGTTGTTGATCACCAGCTGTGCTGTAGTTACATTGCTGAAAGTGGCGTTATTCGCCAAATTATTCCAGGTTGACCCATTATTGAATGAGTTTTGCCATTGATAGGTGAGGCCGGTACCTGTGGCAGTCACCTCAAATGAAGCTGTAAAACCTGCACAAACAGTATCATTGACAGGCTGCGCAGTAATAGTTGGTAAAGCATTAACAGTCAGGTATGAATATTGAGGTGGTACGCCGCCGCATACACCACTTATTTCGCAGAAGTAAGGTATTACAACAGCTGTCGGATTGGTATTGGTAATTCCTGTAATTGTCAATGTTGAAGTTGTGGCACCTGAATAAAAACCGCCATTGCTAATTGGCACATAGGAAACACCGTTATGCACATACCATTGATAGCCAACCGATGTACCAGTAGCCACAGTAGTGATGCTGGCATTGCCGCCGCTACATATTGTTTGGCTGGCAACTGCCGGCGTTACAACTGCTACCTGGATATTTACCGTTAGCGTAGCCGAATTAGAAGTAGCGGGAGGATTATCGGGCCCGGTAGCAATACAACGGTATAAATACCCCGTCATGCCGGCAGTAGGAGAAGTCAATGTAAGAGTAGTAGTAGTAGCGCCTGAGTATACGCCTCCATTTGAAATGTTTACAAAACCACCTCCATTGTCTTCCTGCCACTGGTAACTTGTGGCATTTGAAGCGGTTATTGTGAATGTTGCGTTCGCCCCGAGGCATATAACTTTATTGTCAGGGTGATAAACAATAGAAGGCGGAATAGCCCAGGCATTGTTTGTAAACAGTAGCATTAGCACTACCGCCAGAATGGTGTGGCGTTGGTAGATTTTTCTTTCGTTCAATAATTGTTGATTTCTCATAATTCAATAGTTAATATTCACCTTATCTCATATAAGACGGGGGTGTAAAAGTTGCAATAAAAACCCATATATTATAGCAATCAAGCGATAATTTATTAACTAAATAAACCAATTATAGAAAATAACAATCAGTAGGAAAGAAAAATATTATTGAAACACATATTACAGGTTACAAAAAAACAGTGTTTATAGAGACAACAATTTTTTAAACCTTATTATATCCGCCTCCGGGTTTATCGGTGAATTTTCAATAAGGTGCTGCGACAATTGATATGCGAAATAAGGTGCAAGAGAACAACCCTTGGTTCCCATACCGTTTAATATACCCAGTGATGGCATTTGTGGATGGATACCCACAAAAGGACGTCTTTCAAGGCTTGCCGGGCGGACAGATGATTTATGCTCCAATATTTTATAAGGTAGTTTTAACCATTTTGCCAATATGTTTTCAACATTCAGCCTGAAAGCATCTGTGGGGTAAGGATGTTCGTATTCCCACTCAANNAAGATGAGCCAATCCAGAAATGCGAGCCTACAGGCACTATGCTCATGGCCTGTTTGTATATCTGCCCTACCGGCAAACCCGGTATATCTGCAATTAATGCCTCTCCCTTGTTCAAACTATAAGGTAGCTTACCGAAATACTGATTTGAAAACCCGTCAACGCCGTTGCACAATATTAGTTTTTGTGCATGAATGCCCTTATAAATTACCTCCTTATCTGTCAACACAGCCTTACTCATCTCAAACACCCCTTCCAGCAGCATACCTTCCTCTTTCAAATATTTTCGCCACGCCGGCAAGAGAATATTAAGATCAACCAGCAAACAGTGCGATGTAACCCCAATGCCATAAGGTGCATGAAAAAATTGGCTGTACCTGCCCGTCTCGTTAATATGCCTTATATATCCATCACCCTCATCTACCCTATCACTCCATGCAGAGCGCATTTGTTCAGTAGCATGGAAATTTATTATCTCGGTTTCAGAAGCTACAACACACCCCAACAAATCACCAATATCTGCATATGCACCCTGTGCAAAGGACATTAATTCATCTATCATCCATGTAGTTACTATACGTCTACCCGTCACAGGGTTGATTATGCCGCTTGCTACTCTACTGGCAGAGAATGGATTATACTTATCAATAACCAGTATTTTTTTACCTGCTTTCAACATGTTATAGCTTAAAAAAGTACCAGCTATACCTTGACCAACTATAATGTAATCTATATGCACATCACAAAGAAAAGCTGTAAACATTGCTTGTTTACATATCGAAATGTCTTTTTTTAACGAAGTGTTAAATATTTTTTTTGCATATTTATCATTCTTGCACCACATCTTCGTGGTGTTTGACAATATGAATTAACTTAGAGCTAAATAGTAAACAGATATGAAAAAATTGGCAATTACCTCAATCCTGGTGATGAGTATTACCTGTAACGTACAGGCTCAGGAAATGGTAATGGATAGTATTAACAGGGATAAATTCACAGGAATACACCAGGCAGGTGATATGGGGCAATTTGTATACATCCCATACTTCACAACAAATAAATCAGATAAAAAGAATTTCGCAATCAGGCTACTGAATGCGCAGACTTTTTCAGAAGAACAGAATCTTCGTTTTGAACTGCCAGGTACTTACTCCCTCATGGCATCTGCTTATAATGGCAACTCATACTTATTATATTTTTATAACGAAACAGGGAAAGAGGACATTTTTGTTACAACCAATGGCGAAAACATTGTTAAGAAAAAAACCTCAAAACACACAGGCGTTGATTACAGCCTTTTCGGCAACGTGGGCCCGGAAGACTTCGTAATAGTTAGCACTGACAATAAAGGCAACTATTCAGCAAGAAAAGTAGGGATAGACCTTGAGAATAAATGGGAGAAAAAATTCTCAAGTCCTTCAGGAATTGACCGCCAGATAGTTAGCATACGAAATAATATGGGGCGCCTGGAAGTAGTGCGCAAAGACTCTAAATCGGGCAACAAATATGAGTTCTCAACACATCATATACAAATGGATAGTGGTGAAGATATTGCACAAAACGTATTTAAACACAGGGACGAAAAGCTATATCCTACTTTCTTTTCAGAAAAAGACGGAATGAATTTTACCGGCGGTTATTATTACATCGATGGTGTATATAGCAAGCAACCATTGGGTGTCTTTTTCGCTGTGATGTCGCCTGAAGGCACTATTGAACAAATTGCACAGGTACCATACAGCCAGGTAATTGAAGACCTGAAAAACACTGTAGGGCCTGAAATTGCACGCGAAAACACTGCCATTATTTTTACAAACGGATATATGGCGCATGAGACACAGCAATTTGTGATGGCAGGGCAAGTAATGACCCGCCGGGATGGTGAAAATATCAGCACAATCAATTTTGACGATTTTGTCTCCATCAAGTTCAGTATTGAACACCAATCCTACAAAGGTGCATCTTCCACCCAATATGATGGAAGCCAAATAGAACTAAAAGGCAACCTAAACAACACAAATAGCCTTGATTTAGGAATTTGGATGAATTCATTGTCGCTGTTACCTTTCAGCCATTTTGTAAACATGCCCGGCAATCCCGTAATTGCTTATAAAGATTATGGCAAAGATGGACAGGTAAATATTTGCTTTCGTTTATTAGGAGCTAAAAATGATACTACCAGTCCGGAATGTGTTATGTTGTTTCGTGAGCGTCAAAACTTCGAACCATACTTATTTTCAGGCAAACTGACTGAAAAGCCAGTACAGTACTTAGGGATTATTCCATCTGAACATGACTTTGGCAATGTAACAACTTATGAATTAACCAAAAACTTATTACTAATAGCTAGAACCCCACTACCAAGATTAGACAAATTCATGCGGCCATTAACACCTGAAGAGATGGGACAGGAAGACCCGAATCAAGACAAACCTGATCAAACTGAACAACCAAAATAGCCTTGTAAGGCATCATGTAATAATATGTGATTAATAAAAGACGGGGAGTCGCCTGAATAAGCAACTCCCCTTTCAAACAAAACAAACAAACATCGTTTAGGTGTTCGGGCGTTTGCAAAAGTAAGCTATATAAGCATACATAAAC
This sequence comes from Bacteroidetes bacterium UBA5543, assembly GCA_002423665.1. Lineage (GTDB taxonomy): Bacteria > Bacteroidota > Bacteroidia > Chitinophagales > Chitinophagaceae > UBA5543. The sequence continues at coordinate 6,853 of DINJ01000246.1, forward strand.
AGGGGAANNGATAATCTTAATAAGGGAATCTTATAACTTGAAAAAACTGAGAATCCAGTAACCAGCTTTCATATCGTCTGCAACTATTGCACTGTTGTATGGTTTCCCCTTATAACTAACAGCTTTATCGTAAGTACTGATAGCCATAATGTTATCAGGTGCATAGTTTGTATTGAAAATATAATTGTATATCCGGGTCATTGCAGACAACTCTGCAGATAAGCGAATAAGCTGAACAACCCTGCTCTTTTTCATAGTGCTATCAGGCATCATTATTTCGTCTGCAGCAAACTGGAATTCCATCCTTATTGTTTCATAACTGCCATTATCATAAAAATACTTCGACATCATAACGTCTTCTCTGTCTGCAAATGCAAACTTATAATCCGGCACTGCCGACATCACCTCCTTGCAAACTAACAGTACAGCCCGCTCAGTGCTATCCATTACCAATATCCGCACTTCCGGAAGAAAGTCTTCTTCAGTTTGCCCCATACAGGGTATTACCATCATGTACAACATGCAACCAAGCAATACATGTTTCATATATGCTAAAATAGAAAAAGCTATGCGTATTTCACATAGCTTTAAAATCAACATATATACAAATATTGCCTTCTGACAATTAATGTACTACTACAAACTTACCTGACATGTTCAAGCCCTTATTGCCTGCAACTTTAATCGAATACACACCGGCAGGCAAGTTGCTGACTGATACTGCATTATTATAATGTTCAACTTTTTCTAATTGGGCTGCATATACTACCCTACCTGTAACATCAGCAACAGCTATATTTACATCCTGACGATTGTCCATCGTGAAATTCACGTTTACAAAGTCCATAGCCGGCACAGGATATAAGTTAATCGGATTTTCACCTGAAATAGCAGCTACGTTTGTCGGAAAATATTGTTCATAATAATAACGGATAATGATGTCACCATCCGCATTAACCCAACCTGCACCATTCCAGGTAAAACTATTTATTTCAGTAGGCAGGTTATTATTGTTATAANNCTTTTCCATGCTACCATTAATAAACGCACCAGATACTGCATCCCATTTTTTTACAGTCTTTTGCAACATGTTCTCATTGTTGTCGTATACAAAAGCCTCTTCAGTCAATTTCTGCCATGCTATACCACTCCAGGTGTATTCCAACGAGGAAATAACGTTATCGTTTGAATCGTAGGCGTATTCCCATTTGTTACTATACACCCAGGCATTATTAACCCACTTTTCAAGCACATAAACAGAAACATCATCGCCGGTATAAGTATACCGTTTGCGTTCGTTATTGCTCCATCCCCCGCCTTGAGACCATGTTTTATCCTCAATCATGATCAGGTTGTTATCATTGTCATAAATGAACTCGATATTATAAGTACTTGAGTTCATCTGCACAATATTGTTATTATGGTCATAGTTCAAAACAGAATTAATATTGTTAGTCCATAATGTACCATACCACATTTGTAACAAAGACGAGTGCATCTTACCATTGTTGTCGTATGTATATAGATATCGTTCAGAGTTCTTCCATGCAGATGTAAGTGTGTGCCACTTTTGATATATAAGTTCGCTTACTTTATTATCAGCAAAATACTGAATACGTTTACGACTATTTTCATATTGCCAGTACGCAGTGTTAAATTCATAAGTAGTGCTGTTATCGAATAAAATGTGGTCGTCGTTATTCACATCCAATTGATTTGGGACACTTCCCCTGCCGTTACTATAACTATATGTAATTGAGTCAACAGGACTGAATTTCCCGTTTGAGTACTGTATAAATGTTTTGCCAATCAGCCTGTTATTTGCCGGTATCGACGCTCCTGAATTGCCGCCTAATCCAAAATGCGGAAACAGCCCTCCTACCGTAGGGGTGCCGGTCACACTGGCTTGTGGATCATTTTCTCCTGCATACACCTGTAAAGCAGAGATTAAAAGAGCCGATAAGAGTAATAATTTTCGCATATCAGACGGCTTTAATGATAAAAAGTTTAATTCACTATTGTCATTTGCCCTTTCATCCGATATAAATTTAACAAGAACATTTGTCATAAATTCAAATCCATAGTTATTTATGACAAATTTGTGACCCCCTCATGACATATCACTGCAAGGAAATGACAAGTATATTACTACCAATACAAACGCTATCGTTTAATCGAAAATTGAGCCTTTTCTTGTATACCACCACCAACTAACATAATAGTATATGTGCCGTCTGGCAACTGTGTTACATCCAATTTTTGCTGATAAGAAGTTTTGGCTTTTAATTCCCATTTACGCTCGTCATTAAGCGGAGAGCCTAATATCGTAATGGTGAAGTCGGTCGGTTGGTCAAAGTCTACATAAACATTTGTATAGGTAGTGGCTTGTGCCGGGTATAGTTTCAAATGCTGCAAGGCAGCTTTGGTTTCCTGCTTCTTTTTTGTTTTGTTATCGTCCTGTTGTGCAAATACGCAACAGCTTGTTACCAGAACACATATGATTAATAACACGGCTCTCATCCTTCGTATATTTTATGTAAATATAATACATCGCTCCTGTACTGTGTTACCGTAAAATGCCGGCCTTTTTATTTATGCTCTTTTGCAAAGCGCTTGTTAACAATTAACATAGATAGTAGTTAACCACTTCTAAATCAAGGGTTAAAGGACCCGTAAAATTTGGAATAGGCTGTTTTCATGTCGCATATTTGTATTGCTAATAACGCAAAGGGCGTTTCGGCAAAAAATAAAAAACACAAAACACAGCCTCAACGGGCAGCAAAACAAAGCTAAAAAACACGATTATGTCTTACGTTTCTTCATTCGTACACGCACAGCCTACAGCTAAAATCGTAGTTACAGAAAACAAACCTGTACAAGCTGCCAGCCATATCCCTGCAATAGCCAGGAAAGAAGCAAAAACCAAGATATTCTTATTTGTAGCCATACTGGCCTGCCTGGTATTGGCTGTTGCTATATAACTATCGTCAGCAACTTACTGCCGGCTGCCTGAATACGGGAATCGAGATAACAGGCGGTTCCGGCAACCAATTTCTCTCTTATCCTCTATATGTAAGAAAGCCTTTATTCTTAAAGGCTTTTTTTTGTTTGCAGAATCCCGGGCTTTACCTCCCCATACAACAATTGGGCGTACTATGCCTGCAGCACATCCCAAAACTAATCCCAGCTTACATTTTATAGCACCAGGCATTATTGTACCAGTCTTCATTTCTTAACGGCTGGTTAACCGTTAACAAACNNAACGGATTTTTGGAAACGGGCTGTTGCGCGTCGCATATTTGCATTGTCAATCGGGACGAACATCACAAACACCGGATGATAAAAACGAATAAACAAATAATAAAAACACAAACAACAAAAACAAAAGATCATGCAAGCAACAATCAACTACAGCTACTACCCACAAAAAGCCATCAATATTAAGGCTAACCCCGCTTCATCTATCCTACGTAAGGAAGCAGCACAAAAAACAGCACTTTTCGCAGGTATCCTGGTTTGCCTTTTATTGGCTGTAATCATATAAGTACAATCACTCAAACTTTTACTCACTAAATAAAAAACATATAGAGATGAATTATTCAACTTCAATCGCGTACAACACCCGCAAAGGGGACCTCGAGCCACCTGCAATGAACAAACTGTTCACGCTTAAAGAAATCCACATTAAAGTACTGGCCGTAACATGCGCCGCTTGCTGCTCTGCACTGGTATATGTACTGCAGCATATGTAATAGCACAAATAGGCTTATCCCCGCTACCACGAAAACAACACAAACTGCCCATTTTATGAGGTAGTTATCAAAAACAAAGAAAAACACAAATAATGCCACATACATCTCGTCTCAGTCATAGGCATNNCAGAAGATATTATTGTTTGCTACTATTATTGGCTTGCTGCTACTAGCTGCCAACCTGGACACCATTTTGTAAAAAATCATTGCCGGTTTTGTGATGATCTTCCGGCATGTTTGTTTGTATTTAGTGTTTGTTTACACTGCCCCGCTATCGTGCGGGGCAGTTCTTTTACACTTGTTTCAGTTCGGCTACCAAGTCCTGCAATACCTTCTTGGCATCACCAAAGAGCATAGATGTCTTAGGCCTGAAGAACAGGTCGTTCTCAATACCTGCATACCCCGGCTTCATACTACGTTTGTTCACTATCACATGTTCAGCTTTTTCTACCTCCAATATTGGCATTCCGTATATGGGGCTTGAGGGGTCGTCTTTTGCCGCAGGGTTTACCACGTCGTTGGCACCTATGATGATTACCACATTAGTAGTACTCATCTGGTCGTTAGCGTCCTCCATTTCCAGCAGCTTTTCATATGGCACGTCTGCTTCGGCCAGCAATACGTTCATNNCCATCAATACAGCTGTATCGTTAAGTGAAATTTCTTTATAAGCCCCCTGGTCTGAGCTACCACTACCACCTGCTGCTGCCGCTCCGCCGCCGAACGAACCTATCAATACGTTTTTCAGGGAGCGGTTCATAGCATTACACATTAATATGGTAAGAATAGTTCCTGCAGAACCTACCAATATACCGCCGGTAAGCATTACAGGGTTGTCGTACAGGAAACCACCAAAAGCAGCAGCCACACCTGTAAATGAATTGAGCAGGGATATAACCACGGGCATATCAGCACCACCTATCGGCATTACAAACAGTATTCCGTACAAGGCAGCCAAAGCCAGTATGCTGTAAAACAGGGTGGGAGAGGTAGAAAACCCGCCAATAACAACTATCGCCAGCACAATAAGGCCGCCAAATATCAGGAAGTTAATAGCCTGCCCGGCCGGTATAGTGCGGTCTTTTATTTTACCTGCCAGCTTACCCCAGGCTATCATACTACCGGCAAACGAAACGGTACCGATTATCATACCCAGTACGATAACAGTCATCATACCCATACCCGCGGTTGTGCCGCTATGTTGCATATGGTTGTACTCTACAATAGATATAAGCATCGCGCAGGCGCCCCCCATACCATTAAACAGGCTCACCATCTCGGGCATGGCAGTCATCTGTACTTTTTTAGCCATCATAGTGCCCGCCACGGTACCTACTATCAACCCGCCAAAAATCCNNGGTTACCTGCTCCATCTTTGTACAAAAAGATGGTTGCCAGTATAGCTATCGTCATACCAACGGCCGCCACCATATTACCCTTGCGCGCCGAATCAGGGTGAGAAAGCATTTTAAGCCCTATAATGAATGTGACCGAACCTATTAAGTAGCTGAGTGGAAGAATTATGTTTGTCATATACCCCAACCCCCTGAAGGGGCTTTATTGTGTTATTAATAATTAGTAGAATGATATCAATGCAATAAACACTATGCTTCTTTTTTCTTCTTTTTCTTTTTGTCGAACATCTCCAGCATCCTGTCTGTCACCACAAATCCACCTACAACATTGAGCGTGCCTAATATTACTGCCAGGAAGCCTAATGTAAGTGCGAGGTAATCATCTGACGGCGCCTGACCCATTACGATAATAGCACCAATAATCACAACCCCGTGTATGTCATTTGCTCCGCTCATCAACGGTGTGTGCAGTACCGAAGGCACACGGGATATAACTTCGATACCCAGGAAAATAGAAAGTATTACAATCGTAAGCAATCTGTATGTTGCAGGATCTGTAAAAAGTGTATTCAGAGCATCCATATATTAAGCATTAGCAGTTTGAGGGTTAACAATAGACAGCACGCGTTCATTGACTATATTTCCATCGCGTGCTATGCAGGTGCCTGCCACAATATCATCGTTGTAGTCAAGATTAAGATTACCGTCTTTGTCTATAATGAGCTTTAAGAAGTTAAGCACATTCTTGCTATACACCTTGCTGGCATCAGCCGAGGCAGTACAGGATAGTGACGAGTTACCAATTATCGTCACACCATTATGTACTATTTTTTCAGCGTCTTTTGTCAGTTCGGTATTGCCTCCGGTCACGGAAGCGATGTCTACAATTACCGAACCTGAA
>DINJ01000090.1 GCA_002423665.1 Bacteroidetes bacterium UBA5543
GTGTATTTCTTTGTTTGGTTAGCCGGTACTCTCAGGCCATCATTAGGTACAAGTGTACAGAATGTGCCCTGGTGATTGAGTACAGCATCAATTCTTACAGGGCGTATGTTGTTGGTAGGTAATGATGAAAAATAGAACTTGATTTTAGTGCTGTCTACCTTTCCGGAGGACCCCTGCGGATAGTGTATCTGTATCACGATGTCAGCATTAGCCGCTATACGTATGCCAAAGCTATCGGGCATTTGTAATGGCTGCGTACCGGGCACCCATCCACCTATCAGGGTAGCATTGTTGCTGCCTACACCGCCGAAACTGACATACCCCGGTCCGTTGTGGGCAGCGTCAAGTGCGGCACAATCACCGGAAGTATCAGCATATACCAAAACGTGGTGAACGATTTCACGGTTGCCGGGTATAGCTTCAAACGCTGAGATGAACTTCTCTGTGTTTAAGCCGCTTGGCACGACAAAACATTGATATACATCGCCACCGGTAGCAGTAGAAGTAAAAGTTGGTATCTGCGATACCAGATCAGGCGTACCGGCAAGGTCGCCGTCAGGATTAAATGTGGGTGGGGGCGGAGCAAGGTTAGGGTCGCCCTGGGGTTTGCCGCCTGATACCCAGTCCTGTATTTTTTTTATCTCTGCATCTGATAACAAACGTTCATGCGCCAGCCTGCTGAATTTAGGATCGGGTGGCCATGGTGGCATATAGCGGGATGTAACGGCAGAATATATGGTAGATGCCCTGCTGACCGCATCGTTGTATGTGAGCAAATGGAATGGACCGATGCCCGAAGGCCTGTGACAGGATGCGCAATTGTTAAATAGTATAGGGGCGATATCCGTACTCCATACAGGTGTTTGGGCATCTGTGTTTTCGACAACCAGCAACAGTGATAATGCGGGCAGTAACAGTCGTTTAAGCATACAGTGATGAATTTAGCCGAAGTTAAATAAATAATTTTTAATATAGCTGAGTATACACAATACGGGTAAATACCAATTAGCTTAAATGTTACAATATTCTTTAGGAATAGAGGCATTATCTTTGTACACTTTACAAAAACCGGATATTGCGATTATAAATGGAACTCAGTAAGAATTTTCAACATAACGAGACCGAGCAGAACTGGTACAAGCATTGGCAGAATTCAGGATATTTTAAATCTGTACCGGACGAACGTCCACCATATTCAATAGTCATTCCACCGCCAAACGTAACAGGTAANNTTGGTATGAACATTGGAACAAGGCGGGCTACTTTACATCAACACCTGATGAGCGCCCTCCGTATACAATAGTGATACCGCCGCCTAACGTTACCGGTGTATTGCATATGGGCCATGCCTTGAATGACACAGTGCAGGACATATTGTTGCGCCGTGCACGTACTTTGGGATATAACCCCTGCTGGGTGCCCGGTACCGACCACGCATCTATCGCCACCGAAGCGAAAGTAGTAGGTATGCTACGCGAGCAAGGTATTGATAAGAATAAACTGTCAAGGGACGAGTTTTTGAAATATGCCTGGGAGTGGAAAGAGAAATATGGCGGCATCATACTGCAACAGTTGAAAAAACTGGGTTGCGCCCTTGACTGGGACAGGACAGCCTTTACCATGGATGATAATTATTATGCAGCGGTAATACGTGTATTCGTAGAGTTGTACAACAAGGGGTACATATACCGTGGCGTAAAGATGATCAACTGGGACCCTAAGGCGAAGACCGCATTAAGCGATGAAGAGGTAATACATAAACAAACCAATTCGAAACTGACCTATGTGCGCTACCGTATAGTAGGCGATGCAGAAGAGTATATAACCATTGCAACCGTAAGGCCTGAAACGATATTGGGTGATACTGCCGTATGTGTACACCCTGATGATCCCCGTTACACACACCTGAAGGGTNNAGGTTTGCCGTACGTAAGCAGATAGTAAAAGACCTGGCAGAGGCAGGGCATATAGTAAAAGAGGAAGATTACAGCAACCAGATAGGTTTTTCGGAACGTACAGATGCGGTGATAGAGCCACGCCTGTCTATGCAGTGGTGGTGTAATATGGAAAAGATGTCAGGGCCCGCATTGGAAAATGTGATGAACGGGAACATCGAATTTCACCCCGCCAAGTTTAAAAACCTGTATCGCCACTGGATGGAGAACNNAAGATGTGCTGGATACATGGTTCAGCAGCTGGCTGTGGCCCATGCAGGTATTTGGCTGGAACGAAAACCCGGATAATAAAGAACTGAAATATTATTATCCTACCAACACGCTTGTAACTGCACCTGAGATCATATTCTTCTGGGTAGCCAGGATGATAATGGCAGGTTATGAGTTTATGGGAGAGAAGCCATTTAACGAAGTTTATTTTACCGGTATAGTACGAGACAAGCAGGGCAGGAAGATGAGTAAGTCATTGGGCAATTCGCCGGACCTGCTGGCGTTGATTGAAGACCATGGCGCCGATGCTGTGCGTTTCAGCGTTATTATCTCTTCACCGGCCGGTAATGACCTGCTGTATGATGAAGCAACGTTAGAGCAGGGCCGCAACTTCAGCAATAAAATGTGGAACGCCCTGAAACTGATAAAAGGCTGGGAAAACAGGGTAGCTGACAATGTAGAAGAGGGTAATNNGCAAATAGCTGAGCAGATAAAAGAGTTCAGGCTGAGTGAGGGGTTGAAGACGATATACTCGTTGATATGGGATGATTTCTGCTCATGGTACCTGGAATGGGTAAAGCCTGCTATGGACCAACCCATGCCGCACCACCTGTACCAGCGTACAGTGGATATTTACGAACAGCTACTGCAATTGCTGCACCCGTATATGCCTTTCGTTACGGAAGAAATCTTCCACCAATTGAGAGAGCGCAAAGCAGGCCATGACCTGATGGTACAGCAATTGCCCGTATATGATGCCGTGAATACTGAGATACTGAAACAGGGTAGCTTATTACAGGAAGTGATCTCAACAGTAAGGGATACACGTGTAAAGAATGGGCTGAAGCCTAAAGACAGTATAAAGCTGTGGATAGATACCCAACACCATTCCTTTTACGAGGCTGTACAAGACATACTCCGCAGGCAGATAAATGCAGAGCATATTGGTTTTACCGATGCTGCAAAAGAAGAAACCATTTCTGTAGTGGTACAGACGGATAAATTGTATATAGAAGCAGACAGGGAAATAGATACTGCCGCACAAAAAGAAGAATTGAAAAGAGAGCTGGACTACCTGAAAGGTTTCCTGGATAGCGTGAACAAAAAACTCAGTAATGAACGTTTTGTGCAAAACGCTAAGGCCGAGATAGTAGATAATGAACGGAGGAAACAACAGGATGCTGAAGCCAAAATAAAAACACTGGAAGAAAGCCTGAGTTTGTTATAAATTTATACGGATGAAACATACTGGATACATACTGATGTTGCTGGTAGGTGCACTTGTAACCTGGCAAGCTGTAGCTGGCGAAGATGATAAAGAACAAAAGAAAAAGCCTAAAATAGTCCCTATACCAGTTTACCTCGGCAATAGTGATATAGACAGCGGAGTAGTAGGTGAACAAGTGTTTGATTCGTTGCTGAAACAAGGTTTTACAGCCCGTGATTCGAATGGCAGGGTTTTCCATGTCAACAGTTTTATGTTTACCTACTGTGAGCGTAGTNNTTTTGTTTTGAGAACAAGCTCAAGGATTACCAGTTAGAGGCATTGGTTGACAAATCTAAATGGGGTGATACGCTAATCATCGAAAAGATAATGCTCACATCGGCGGACAGCGCTAAAACAACAGGATTTGGCAAGGCAATGAAACTGATAATAGGCAGATGAGTACCGCCGATAATAGTATATTGGGATTGAAACTGCCGACAGACCCCCGTTGGGTAGACCTGGCTTCACTTTCATTAGAATACATCCTGACAGACCATGCATTTTGCGAGCAGAAGGCCGCTACACAATGCATCACGCTTATACAACTTTACCCAGACAGAAAGGAATTGGTAGATGCTTTGTCCCCGATTGTTACCGAAGAGTGGGGGCACTTTCGTATGGTGTGGGCAGAGTTGAAAAAGCGTGGTTATCAATTGGGCAGGCAGCGTAAAGATGAATATGTAAACCTATTGCTGCAGAATCAGCCCAAAGGGATTCCGAAAGAGGAAATGCTGCTGCACAAGCTATTAATATGCGCCCTGATAGAAGCCAGGAGCTGTGAGCGTTTCCGGCTGCTGAGTGAGGGGTTGGAGGAAGAATCTTTGCGTAAGTTTTATTATAAATTCATGGTATCGGAAGCAGGGCATTACCGCCTGTTTATCGATCTTGCTGAACAATATTTTNNAAGTGCCGGCATGCCGGCACTTTTTGTTAGAAATATGTTGCTAAAATTACAGATACATTCTGCCGGACATCCTGAATTTCGCCTGTACGTTTTGACTGTTTGTAACAGTGTAATGGATAGTAATCATTTTGGTGTCAAAATCAATAGTACCGGAACCTGATACCGTATACTGCTCCGGCCCCATAGATGTATATGCGGTTATTGTTTTCTCGGGTATAGTTATTGTTTTGCTGTTGCAGTTCACAAAGATCAATACTTCATTTGCGGGGTCGGGCATGCCAAAGTTGCCACTTAAAACAGGGTAGCCCGACACCGTTTCCAGGTACATACTGTTCATGTATAATATCATTGCGCTACCTGATTGAGAAAATGTTGATATGTAGGCGTAGTTGGAAACAGAGTCCCCTGCCGGATCTGTAACTGTTTTAAATGAGCCGAGATTATTAACCATAAAGCTATCGCAATGGAAATTGTCTTTGATAACAAGGTTGACCTCATAGGTTTTCTTCTGCCCGTTTGAAGATGTGCCTATGATTTTAACAGGGTATGTTCCGGGTGTGGCAACAATAGATTTTAACATCAGTGTTGTCGCAAACCCTGGTATACCGGCAGCAGGTTCAAACTCCGAAATAACCCGTGCAGGTAGCCCTTCTATTGAGACCGTGATTTTCTCCTGTTTACCTTCCCTGAAGTCAACTTCCAGGTAAACCCATGTACTATCCAGGCTGCCGAGCGTAAAATCGGTAACGCCGTTAATAATGTAGGTCGAGTCCTCTTTTACGACAATGGGTACATCTGGAATAACATTCGTTTTTTTAGTACAAGACCCTAAAAAGATTGTAAACAGGGAAAATGCGAGTAATAATTTTTTCATAAGGTTAATGATTTAGTATAGTAAAGATAACGATAGCAAGCCGTAATAAATAATAGAAAAAAACTATAAAACTTGTGCTTTACTGTACAGATTATAGGGTGATGTCAGCATACATTTCATAGCGGTACGGTATTCCTTGTTCGTCTTTCGATGAGTAATTAATAATAACTTTTCTTTCATCCGGATTAATAGTGCCGCTGCCTTCAACTATAAATGTATTTGTTTGTCCTGTACGTTGGTTTGTTCCTAAAACAGTTGTAGAAGGAATTGAAATAGTTAATGAATCACAATTTACATAGTAGCTGATGTCTTCATAGGTAATGATAGGATTTCCGCCATCCATGCCCACTAACAGGCTTGAAAAGTAAAATATTTCCGGGTTCTTGTAATCAACATCCATGTGGGTACTACCATAGAGGATATATTGATTCCAAACGGAACGTGTACGGAAATTATTTGTTCGGTATACCAAAATGCTATCGCATGGCACCGTCTCTACGGAAAGGTTAATCTTATATGATTTAGTAAGCATTTTATCGGAAGTGCCTTTGATAACAATGGGGTACACTCCCGGTGTGGCAAAAACTGTATTAATCTTTAAAAATGTGGTGAAGCCTGTATAGCCGGATGAGGGGTCAAATTCTGCAGAGGTATGTTCGGGCAGACCAGTCACAGATAATGTTATCCGATCTTGTATTTTTCCCGTCAACATTACTTCAAGCGGAATAGATTTACTTTCAAGACTTTTTATTGAATAGTCTGTCATACCCAAAATCACATAGCTTGAATCCTCAGAATGAGCTGTGTCATTTACAGCTGATGAATCATTCGGCTGTGTTACAACAAATGGTATTACATTTTGTTTCTCGCGGCAAGCGAGCAAAGAAATTATAGCTATAAGGACACAAGTGAGGGCTTTTTTCATAAACAAATCTATACTTATATAGAAAGGTACAAAAATGGCTACATTTAGAAACAATATCCTGAAATTATATGCAAGTACAACAAGAAGGTGACGATAAAAAGGCCCGTTTTTATATCGAAGAAAATGGGGGCCGAATAGCAGTGATGGAGTATGTATATGCCGGCCCTGATAAATTCATAATAGAACACACTGAGGTACATGAAACACATGAAGGAAAGGGGCTGGGTAAAATATTAGTAGAGGCTGCAGTGCTATATGCCAGGGATAATAATATGCGAATCATTCCGCTGTGCCCTTATGCACAAGCTGTTTTCAAACGCAAACCCGAATATGAAGATGTATGGTTTAGGAAATAAAAAAGCACATCCCAAGGGATGTGCTGGTAATNNTTACTGTTCCTTCTTGCATTTTGTATTAAATTAAGGAACGAAGTTAGGGTTATATATTCAATACGCCTAATAAATTATTTGTTACCAATCAATATTTAACTAAAAACAGGGTAAAAATCTTCTGTCGATAACTGTTAAACAAAGAATAATACAAGGTTTTTTCTACTTGGTATTCATTTCGTACATTTGTTTTCCCGAATAATAATTTATACAAATTTCACATATATAAGTTCTAAGGTAAATTTATGGGTTATATCAAAGACCGTTTTAAAGAGAAAGCTGACATCGTTTCGGCGGAAATCAAAGACATATTGTCGCAGCATGGTAATGTAAAGCTTGGTGAAGTGACTGTTGCACAGGCATACCAGGGTATGCGTGGAGTGCCTGGCCTGATTACAGAAACATCACTGCTGGATGCTGAAGAAGGAATACGTTTTCGCGGCTATTCAATACCTGAACTGCGCGACCAGTTGCCGCGTGCTGAAGGCGGTATTGAGCCACTGCCTGAAGGATTATTTCACCTGATGCTGGTAGGCGAAATGCCAAGCAAAGAAGATGTAGAGCATTTATCAGCAGTGTTTGCACGCCGTTCTCACGTTCCCAATCACGTATTTTCTACTATCGAAGCGCTGCCTGCAAACACACACCCAATGACGCAGTTTTGCGTAGCCGTTCTTGCACTGCAAACAGAATCTAAGTTTGCTAAAGCATACAGGGAAGGTATCAGCAAAAAAGAATACTGGGATTATACTTACGAAGATGCGATGACGCTGATAGCACGTCTGCCGCGTGTTGCTGCATACATCTACGGCCGCAAATACAAAGGTGGAGACCATATACAGC
>DINJ01000053.1:0-152 GCA_002423665.1 Bacteroidetes bacterium UBA5543
GCATTCCGTAACGAGATAGTGGCGCGTGGTTTCATCTTCCGCATGAGGGAATTTGAGCAGATGGAGATGCAGTACTTCATCAAGCCAGGTACACAAAAAGAGTGGTATGAGTTCTGGAAAGAAACACGTATCAACTGGCACAAGACATTAGG
>DINJ01000053.1:293-26582 GCA_002423665.1 Bacteroidetes bacterium UBA5543
GCATTTCAAATGTTTCTACGAAGAAAAGGACACCATCGGAAAGCGCTACCGCAGGCAAGACGCTATTGGCACGCCATTCTGTGTTACTATAGACCACCAGACGCTGGAAGATAAAACCGTAACCGTGCGTCACCGCGACAGTATGGAACAAGAGCGCATACCACTGGACAAGGTGAAGGATATGGTGCTGGAAAAGATAAGGCAGTTTTAACATAGCAGTGCAGCCATGTCGAATATGTTTGGTATTTTTATACTATGAATATCGAGCAGGCGGAACTGGCGGCAACACTCAAAGAAAAGCTGGACGTTGATATCCCCGAAGGCTATAGCGAGGAGGAGATAAAACTCATGCTGGAAAAGCGTTTGGGACAATTGCTGGAGCGCAACCCGGAGGAATTTTTCCAATTGCTGTACAGGATAGATATACCTGAAGGCAGCCTTGACCGGGTTTTGAAACAGGAGGATGCCTTGACAACGCTGGCCGGTATGGTGTATCAGCGCCAACTACAAAAGGTAAAGACACGTCTTTTCTACAAAGATAGCCAGCGGGCGCAGCCCGGCGACGACGAACTGCTCTGGTAAGTCTGTTGCGGCTTTTTCGTTATCTTTAGGGGTATTTGCAGATTATGAAAAAGAGTGTATTTATATTAGGTATGGCGGTGCTGGCTGCAGCTTGTGTTAAGAAGCCCGTGCCGGGAACAGAGGGTCCTGTAGTAGTGCCGGAATCCAAGCCAACCACAAACCTGGAAGTTACGGTGGACAACCGTTTTGGAACGGAAGACCTTTCCCTGGGCGATAAATGGTATATCACTCCCAATGGTGATTCTCTCAAGGTGGATATATATGCCTATTATATCTCCAACATAGTACTTAACGGACCCGATGGGTCAAAATTTACAGAGCCGGAAAGCTATCACCTGGTGGATGAGTCGAGGGTAGGTACACACAAGTTTATTATAAAAGATGTAACCCCGGGCACATATACTTCTGTCACATTGATGATAGGCGTGGATAGCCTGCGCAATGTAAGCGGTGCGCAAACCGGTGATCTTTCTCCGCAGTACGGTATGTTCTGGGATTGGAACACAGGCTATATAATGGCAAAGCTGGAAGGTGTATCCCCACAGTCTGAAATAGAGCAGGTGCTGTACCATATGGGGGGCTTTGGTTCTGAATGGGGCGTGTTGCGGACTGTGACATTAAACCTGCCATCTCAATTGGTAATAAAAGAAGGTAAAACCTCGCATATGCATGTGGAGAATGATGTGATGGAGTGGTTTCAAAACCCGGTAAAGGTAGATATGAAAAAGACCTACCTGCTTACAGATAAATATGATGTAAAAATGATGGCGGACAACTACGCCGATATGTTTAGTATAGACCATGTTGAATAGAATGAAAGCAAATAAGATATTCGCAGCCATACTTGTATTTTCAGCCATACTTTCAGCCTGCAAACCGGATCCATCGTTTGATGTACAAACTGTACAGGAAGAAAATATAACATTTGCAGTGCCCAAAGGATGGCCTGCCCCGGTATACAATTTCGAGAATAATACATTGACCAACGCGGGTTTTTACCTGGGTAGAAAGTTGTTTTATGATACCCGCCTATCAAGGGATAACTCAACATCATGCGGGTCTTGCCACCAGGCCTTTGCTGCATTCGCACATGCCGAGCACGATTTGAGCCATGGCGTAGATGGTTTGCTTGGCAACAGGAATTCGCCGCCAATATTTAACCTGAACTGGCATACCAGCTTTTTTTGGGATGGTGGTGTAAATCATATAGAGAGTCAGCCTATCAACCCTATACAGAACCCTGTGGAGATGGATGAAAACCTGCCAAACATCATTGCTAAAATAGGCAATGATGAAAAGTACAGGCAAATGTTTAAAGATGCATGGGGAGATGAGACTATCAATTCGCAGAGGATATTCAAATCCATATCGCAGTTTATGGGTGCGATGGTGTCTGCTAACTCAAAATACGATCAATACACCCGTGGTGATGCTATGCTGACACAGGCAGAGCAGAATGGATTGACTGTATTTAACAACAACTGCGCTACTTGTCATAAAGCCCCTCTTTTCAGCGATTTCTCTTACCGCAACAACGGGTTGAAGCCATCTTCTGTCAATGATAGTGGCAGGGCGCATATTACGTTATTGCCCGAAGATATGTACAGGTTCAAAGTGCCATCGCTGCGCAACCTGCAATATACTGCACCCTATATGCATGATGGCCGTATAAAGACTTTAGACAAAGTGTTGGACCATTATGCTACAGGTATACACAGGTCAACTACCCTGGATCCGCAACTGCAAAACGGCATACAACTTACGACACAACAGCGTAGCGACTTGCTGGCATTCCTGAATACATTGAATGACGAATCTTTTACAAAAGACAAACGTTTTCACGAAGCTAATTAAGAAAGAAGCCCGCCATATAGCGGGCATTCTTATGGTATAAACAAAACAATTTGCCATTTGATTATGTGTGACAAGCTAAATTGGCTTTGTCGCAAGTATTAGTATAGACAGCGCGGTCATNNGTGTAAAGTCTATCCGAAACCGGTTAAATATGCTTAACAAGTCTTAATAAAAACAAAGACAAATTGTGTTCATTTAGAAATGCTGATGTGTGCAACTAATTCATAAAAAAGCTAATTCTTGTTCATTTTTTCTTCAATGCTATCACTTACGGCCAGGGCGAGCGACTCGGGAATAGTTATCCCTTCCTCGGGAACTATTTCAAACCTGTCCATGACCGACCAACGCATATAAAACCGTTCTATGCCGGGAATATTTACTTCGTAGTACATTCCGTCTTTCCTGTGTTGTGGTATAATTGTGGCTGCCACTGTACGTCCCTCGTACCTGATTCTTGTTGAGAAGTTTTGTTTCATTACTGTAAAATTAGGCTGATTAACTTTATGTTTTTTACAAACCTGTAACCAACCTTTTTTTAAAGCTACTCGTCTATATAAGCGAATGAATTATTACCCGAATGTTTAATAATAAAGTATTTAAAATAACCTACAGGTATGAATTTAGGAGTAGCCATACGTTCGGTAAGGAGGCAATTGGGTATTACTCAGCAAGACTTAGCTGAAAGGAGCGGTATATCTCAAACCTCGCTGTCACAGATTGAAAACTCAGTAAAACGTCCCAGTAACAAAACGATTCAGAGTATTTGCTTAGTGTTGGAAGTGCCTGAGGCTGTGTTGTATATATTGGCCATGCAGGATACTGACGTTCCCTCTAATAAGAAGAATGTTTACGACATGCTTTTCCCGTCTATAAAGAATCTCGCATTGCAGATAGTTGGTAATGAGAACAGGGAAATTATAGAAAATTGCCAGGCAATAGCAGTATAGCTATTGCCTGAGTTAATTCTTTGCTTATTGTCAAGTGTTTTTTTGCTGATTATGTGCAGGGTTGAACAGTGTGTAAACATATTCGTCCCAATACCTGCCATTGTGGAATATATAGTCCCTGAAATGCGCTTCGCGTACAAAACCTGACTTTTCCGCTAGTTGCACAGATGCGATATTGTCCGTACAGATGATTGCTTCGATTGTATGAAGCTCTATGGTATTAAAGCCATAATCCAGTACCGCTTGCAACGCTTCGTACATAATACCTCTGCGCAGGTGATCGATGTTTAATACATACCCCACCTCTGCACGATGACTCTCTGGTTTAAGGTTTACATAGCCTATTATGCCAATCAATTTGTCATTGCCTTTTTCGGTTATGGCCCAGTTGATGCGTTCGTTAGCAGTTGTAAAGCCTGTTATCATGTCAATAACAGCCTGTGCATCTTCTTTAGTTTTGGCCATAGGGCGTGGTATGTATTGCATTGTTACCGGGTTACTTCGTATGTCAAATACATCTTCCAGGTCGTTGTTTGTGAGGTTACGGAGTACAAGCCTTTCTGTTTCAAGAACAGGGAAGGGTGTAAAGTTGAGTTCTTTCATAGAGATGAATAATTGCTGATAAAGCTACGATTATAAGCTTGCCGGGCAAAAACAGGCTGAGATGCAAACTCGTGAATGACATTCCATCAATGAGGAGTACGTCGCATGGTTCACCTTCATTTTTCACCTCTTCACCGACGTTTCTTTTCAATTGACCGAAACGGAGTTCTGATGCCGGCTTATCGTCCGTACATTTGCGAAATGTTTATTTAATAGTAAGAAACTGAATTCCGTATAGGTTAAGCAATTTTGAAAAAGATACTAAAAATGACAGGTTTACTGATATTAAGCATTGTTCTGCTGGTAGTGCTGACCGCTATTATATTTATGAATACAAGCCCGCAATTTGGTGGTAGCCCTACTAAAGAACAGAAACTGGCCTATGCCGGCACGGGGCATTACGAAGATGGTAAGTTTGTAAACCAGATCCCCTCTCCCATGGACGTCGGTTTCAAAGACATACCATCTTTGCTGTACAAGCAATTAAAGGGTGACCCCCACCGGCAACCTGCAAAGAAGATAGAAGTACAGAAAATGGACTCGCTGGAAATAGAACAGAAGCCGGACAGTATTACCCGGCTGGTATGGTTTGGCCATTCAGCGTTTTTGCTGGAGATAGCAGGTAAGAAAATATTGATTGACCCGATGTTTGGAGATGTGCCTGCCCCGCACCCATGGTTGGGCAAATCACGCTATTCAAACGGCCTGCCTATTGAAATAGAGAAACTACCGCAGATTGACGCCATCATTATGTCTCACGACCACTACGACCACCTGGACTACGGAAGTATTATGCGGCTTAAAAACAAAACAAAGGAATTTTATATGCCATTAGGTGTTGGCGCCCATTTTCGCAAGTGGGGCGTGCCCGATGAGCAGATACATGAACTGGATTGGTGGGATGATATAGAGCTGGACAGCCTGAGGTTTACCTGCACGCCTGCGCGGCACTTCAGCGGGCGGGGCTTTAGCGACAGGGCAGCTACATTATGGGCATCCTGGGTAATTGAAGCGCCTGGTGCTAAAATATACTTCAGCGGCGATAGTGGTTACGGCCCGCATTTTAAGGAAATAGGTGAGCGGTTCGGTGGTTTTGATTTTGCCATGATGGAGTGCGGCAAGTATAATGAGAAGTGGCATTCGATACATATGATGCCGGAGGAGACGGTACAGGCGGCGGCAGATGTGAAGTCGTCCATGACCATGCCCATCCACTGGGCAGCGTTCACACTATCCCTGCATAGCTGGACTGATCCTGTGGAGCGTGCATTGAAGAAGGCAGATGAACTGAACATCCCCTTTTGTACGCCGCAAATTGGTGAGCCTGTTATCATAGGCAAAAATTATCCTGTCGGAAAGTGGTGGAGGGGACTGAACTAAGTTGCCAATAGTTTGTTCTTACTGTTGTATCAAAGCAATATAACGGTTCATGAAAATAGCAGGAATAATACTCGTAGTCATAGGCATATTGATGCTGATATTCAATACTATTAATTTCACCACGGAGGAAAAAGTAGTGGATATCGGGCCGCTGGAGGTGAACAAAGAAAAAGAAAGAACTATTGGATGGCCTGTGTATGCAGCNNCGGCAGGTATAGGGTTAACAGTTGCGGGTTCCAGGAAGAAGTAGTCGAGCCTAAAACTTGTTTCTATCTTATCAGTATTTGTCATAACATGTTCATTAACAATACTTTAACCAAACGTTTTGCTTCTTACACCCGTCTTAAGATAAAATACGCCAGGAGTAATAATCCGGATTTTTTCAGAAAAATTGAAAAAGGGTATATATTGGCAAGGTATTTGTGTTAAAAATTTTCACAATCGGGCAATATAACCCGTAATTAAACGTTAATTAACTTAAAGTAACGCCATATAGCATAGACTTCTACTTTGATAAAATAAGATACGGAACATGTAAAAACGTGTACCTAACAGGTAGAAGAATATGCAAACAATCCACCAACAAACCGATGCTCAATTGGTGCAATCCTTTAAGGATGGCAATTCGGGCGCTTTAGAAACACTGATTTACAGGTATAAAGACAAGATTTATACCGGCATCTTTATGTTGGTCAAAGACCAGTACACTGCAGAGGATATTTTCCAGGATGCTTTTTTGAAGATTATACGCACAATACGGGCCGGCAGGTATGCCGAGCAGGGAAAGTTTTTGCCCTGGGCCATGCGTGTAGCACACAACCTGTGTATGGACCACTTCAGAAAAATACGCCAGCAAGTACCCGNNGACATTATCGGATGGAACTGACCTGGCGGAATTGCTGACAGGTCCTGAAGATATAGCATCGGCCAGGATAGAAAAGAGACAAACCTACGATACAATCAGGCAACTGATAGAAATGCTGCCGGAAGAACAGCGGGAGGTAATAGTGCTACGTATATATGGTGACCTGAGTTTTAAAGAGATTTCTGAGCTGACATCAGTAAGTATTAATACTGCACTGGGCAGGATGCGATATGGATTAATCAACCTGCGCCGGCTGATAGAAGAGCGAAAGCTGGTATTGAGGTAAGGCAGCATTTTTTGTTTTATCTTGCCCGCCACATGGCGCCTTTGTTTTTTCACGATGGGATATTGAAAGCAGGCACGGAGGTGCAACTGCATGATGATACCGCAAGACATGTGGTACAGGTGCTGCGCATGCAGCAGGGTGATACTATTGACCTGACGGACGGCAAGGGAATACATGCCCATGCTACCATCAGTGATGTGCAGAAAAAGAAATGTACAGTTTTGGTAAGTGAAGCACACATACACCAACGCAAACAAGTGCCGCTTCACCTGGGGGTAGCTTTTACTAAAAACAGCAGCCGCAACGAGTGGATATTGGAAAAGGTAACCGAACTCGGTGTAACCAGCATCATACCATTACAAACTACCAGGAGCGAACGTGAAAAATTCAGGTATGACAGGTGGCAGAATATACTGGTATCAGCGATGCTGCAGTCCCAACAATTCTATTTGCCTGAGTTGAAAGAATTGACCTCTCTGGACAAGCTATTGCCATCATATGCAGATGTACCACAGATGCTGGTGGCGCATTGTATGGATGCTGCGCTGCGACAGCCTATAAATGAAGCCATGCAAAAAGGTAATGAAACGTTATTGTTGATTGGACCTGAAGGCGATTTTACAGACGAAGAAGTAAATAGCTTAACTTCGATAGGGTTCAGGGGAATAAGTATGGGTAGCAACCGCTTGCGTACAGAAACCGCTGCAGTTACAGCCTGTGCTTTTTTCAATATGCTCAATCATGGTTAGGAAAGTCATCTTCATAATATTACTGGTAGTAGCCGCAGGAGGCCTGCAAGCGCAAAATATGAAATTGGGCTTGCTGGTATATGGCGGCGGTGGCGACTGGTATGCTAATCCGACAGCGCTTAAAAACCTGGCTGCTTTCTGCAACAAAACTTTAAATACAGATTTTAATCCACAGGAAGGACAGGTGGCGGCCGGTAGCCCCGACATTTTCAATTATCCCTTTGTACATATGACCGGGCACGGCAGGTGGGCTGTAACTGATGATGAGGCGCGCAACCTGCGGACATACCTTGCCGCAGGAGGCTTCCTGCATATTGATGATAACTATGGATTGGATGAGTACGTGCGCCCGACGTTGAAAAGAATATTCCCCGATGCAGAACTGGTTGAGTTGCCTTATTCGCACCCGATATATCACCAGGCTTTTAACTTCCCAAATGGGTTGCCTAAAGTGCATGAGCACGACAACAAGCCACCAAGAGGGTATGGACTTTTTTACCAGGGAAAGTTAGTTGTTTATTACACCACTGAAACCGACCTGGGCGATGGATGGGAAGATATTGAAGTGCATAATGATAGCCCTGATGCACACAGAAAAGCTTTGGAAATGGGGGCTAATATTATACAGTATGCTATGACGGGTGGGGCAGGTTAATTTACGTCCCGCAGCATTATGTCTATCACTTTTTGGGCTATAGCGCCATGATAGTAGGTATCGTAAAAGGTGGAAGGTATATCTGTTGGTTGTTGTATTGCTTCAATTACTTTTTCGCTAAAACTATCCCAATTATTATCATTTGCCAGCAATAATTTGTTGCCACAGTAAGCCTGTATTAGTCCGGCTGAACCCGATGTAGAGCTGATAACAGTTTTGTTGTAAGCTAATGCTTCTACTGCCTTTGTTTTAATACCACCACCTTTTAATACTGGGTTTAGCATAATGTCGCATGCTTTAAGAAAGACTTCAAGGTCTTGAACAAAACCAAGTGTGCGGATATTGGAAATGCCGGCAATTTGTTGTTGTATTGATTTGTCCAATCCTTTCCCCGCAATCAATATTTCATGCGGTACTCCTGCCCTTTTCAGCCGGGGTTGTATTTCATCTATAATATACCTTACAGCCTCCTCGTTAGGAGAATACTCTAATGCCCCCAGGAAGTATAGCCAGGGAACGTCAGGTGATATGTTTAATTCTTTTGCTAAAATATCTTTTGCCTCATGATGGCCCTGAGGAGGCGCTTTAAGGTCGCAACCAAATAATACGAGATGACATTTTTCACGGGGGACATTGAAATGTTCAGCAGCCCAATCAGCATCTTCCTGCGTGATGAAAAAAATGCCATTGGCCTGTAGCATAGCATAGCGTTCATACCTTTGCAATACAGGCCACCAGGATTTTCCAAATGCTTTGTAGCGCTGAGACTCTATGTTGTGAGAACGTATATACCAGGGTACACCCAGTTTTTTTGCTATCGCCATTGCGGATAGTGCCATGTATGGGTGTTCGCATATAATATGGGTACAATTTATCTCATTAGCAATACGCAGCATGTCTTTCACGCCGTAGTAAGGAAGATAACGATAGCGTTTGCCGGGGAAAATTTTATGTAGTTTAAATGAAAAGTTACTGTCAATGTTATTGATAGTGCTAACAATATTATCATTGCAACGCTCACCTAGATAATGATGTAACTTGGCAATAGCCTGGTGTCCGCCATTTCTCAATGGTAAGAACACATAAGGGGCAATACTTAAAATGTCTATAGCTGCGGCAGTCATGTTGTGGCTGCCAAAATACTAATAAGTTGCCGCATCGGCTAATCTGTGATTGTAAAAACGGTAAGCCTACCTGGTTGAGCTATTTCTCAACAGAACAAAACCCACGCCGTTTTGGACCCATTGTTCCACCAGTCCGTTGGATGGTACTACTTCAAAGGCCAACGATCCTAATACGATATCAGTGTCACCGTCCCCATCTATGTCTCCTTTATCCATCACTATCCACCTGCCCATTGTGGGGTTATTTATGGTGCTGAGTGTGAAATTGTTTTTCCCGTCATTAGTATAAAAGATAAAACTTTCGTCAGACTGCCCCTTGTAATCAGGAAAAAAAGAAATGGCTGCGATGTCGATATCTCCATCGTTATCATAGTCGTGCGGCATAGCGGCATATGCCCCGTTCATTTGCAGGAAATGTTGTTGGGTAAATCTGTTTTTCCCGTCATTCAGAAATACGTATATGCCGTGGTAGTGCTTCAGTACCGGGGGGAAATCCGCGTTGTCGCCTGCGGTGTAGATAATATCATCGAACCCATCCATGTTGAAATCGTACAACTCAAAATAGGTTGAACCATAAGAAGGAGGAAACCTGAGCGTGGCTTCTTCGCTAAAACTGCCGTTACCCCTGTTGTAATAGGTGTAAATACCCTCATCCCCCTGCCCGAATAAAGCTATGATATCAGGCTTGCCGTCTTTGTTCATATCTTTTATATAGGCCTTCACTGCACCGGGCCGGTACCGCAATACTTTCTTTTCAAAATTGCCGTCGCCATTGTTTTTCCACCATGCCAGTACCCCCGTCCACTTGCTGAACTCGCATGTAACGATATCCATCAACCCGTCACTGTCCAGGTCGGCATAACTGCTGTGTACGGGGCGCCGCAGCGAGTCAATCAGTTTATAAGTTTTACCTTTGCCTTTGGGCAGCGATAATATATAGCCGCTGCCAACATCGGTAGGTGAGAAGGAACCCATCATGGTCACCAGGTATTCATTACTAAACTCTGTCATGCTCACAGGAGTTTCCCCCACCTTGGCACCTTGTATAAATTCCAACCCTGCAGAAAATACAGACAGGCTTTGCGAATTTGCATCGCCTGTAAACAGGGCATGATTGATTGTGTCAATCTTCACCATAGTTACACTGGGCGGCGATAATTTATAAACTGGAATTTCTGTAGTGAAAGACACTAACCCTTTGCTGATTTCTTTTTTTGCAGGCACAGGCAACTTTGCAGGTGCGTTTTGCAGGTAGAAGGTTTTTATTTTTTGCCATTCTTCATCAGTCACCACCTGTTGTTTGGGAAACACACCGGNNGCATCTGCCTTTCGATGTCATTCGCCACCAGGATATTCCTCAGGCTGTCGTGCTCTATCACGCCTAGGAACACACCCATGCGCGGCAGCATATATAGTTCCCATGATTTTTTGTCCAGCAATTGCGGCTCAGGAAAGCTGTGGCAACTGGCGCAATATGTTTTAGCTAATTTCTGCCCCTCTACGGAGGTTTCATTTTGTGTGCATGAAGCAAACAGCAGGATGATTGCTGAGAGAATAATATACTTACCCATATGAATTATGGGGCGAAAATATTGCCTGAAATAATCAGACTGTGTTAACTCCGTATTGTCTTAATGTTATCATTTGTGAAGGCGTCTTAAGTAATAATCTTCAATAGTTTAATGCCGTTGTAGCAGCATAACAATAAAATAAAATTCAGTTTACATAACGGTGAAGTTTTGCTAACAATGCATCAATGATTTGGTAACACCGCCCCTTCATCTTTGCGTCAAAATTTCCACAATATGAAAAAAGTAATTTTACTTACAGCTTTGGGTGGGGCAGTAGGTGTTGGTGCACAAGCGCAGCTGAAGTTCCCCGTGAATGTTGACCCACAATGGGCGACACAAACAGTAACTATGCCTCAATCGCCTCTCAAGCAGCAGGTAATCTTTGTAGGTGGTGTTGACACTGTGCAAACTACCGCTACCTACGGCAATGCTGCAGGAAAGGATATAGCTAAAGAATGGCATGACTACATCGGTTTTGTAAAGGATACCGCAGGTGGCGCATTGGGTTGGGTAATCGTTAACCACGAGATGACTACCAGGAATGATAAACTGGGCGATGGCGGTGGTATGACCTCCTTCAGGATAAAAAGGGATAAGACCGGAAAGCTGGAAGTGATGAACAGCACTTTGCCTGATGGCCGTTCGGGTAAATTCTTCAACGTTGACTTTGTAAATACCGTAGGTGAAACAGGTATGAACTGTGGCGGCATTAACTCTAATGGCCGTATATGGACTGCTGAAGAGTGGATGCAGAGCAGTAACGCTGGTATATATGCATCAGGAAACGGTTTCCGCGATACAGCTGACGTTACTTTAGCTAACACAGGTTTAGGTACGAATTTTGATGGTAAGACTATTAAGGCATACCAGAACCTGAACTGGATGGTAGAGGTTAACCCTAAAGAAGGTAAAGCTATACGCAAACAATACAACTGGGGCCGCGCCGGATGGGAAGGTGGTGTTATTATGGCTGATAACAAAACTGTGTACTTGTTTGAAGATGGCTCTCCCGGCATATTGGGCAGGTTTGTTGCTACAACTGCAGGTAACTTTACTGCAGGCCAGTTGTCTGTTTACAAACACGATGCCCCAAATAAATGGATAGATATTGAAAACAACCTGGATACGCTTGTTGTGCTCAATACAGTGGCCGTACGCCGCGGTGCTACTATGTTCAACCGCCTGGAGTGGGGTACTATTGCTAATGGTAAAGTATATATATGCGAAACAGGCCGTGATGGTTTTAATTTCAATTCAGGTAACTCGTTAAATGGTGTAGTTTCTCCTTCATTGGTTGATGGTTATAAGCATTTTTATAATGCTAAAAATGGTTCTGCGTTTATAGGTACAGATGCAGATGCTGCTGATTCTGTGCGCAAAGGAAAATTTGCTGATTACTACGGTCGTGTGGTAGAGTTAGATCCTGCAACAAGCACAGTTCGTTCTTATATAGAAGGTGGACCATATAAGTCAACATCTTCATCTGACCAGCTACCATACTACCCGGGTAAGCACTTGTCGAACCCTGATGGTATAGATGTGCTGACTATAGGTAGCAAAACTTACCTGATGATTCAGGAAGACCTGAATGGTACCAGCTACAACCGTATGCCTAATGGTTTGACAAGTACAAGGTGTGAATTGTACCTTGTTGATGCGTCAATAACCAATCCTTCAATCAATGATTTACAGCGTCTGACTGCATGTTCACCAGGTGCTGAAATTACAGGTGCGATACAGATTGATAGTAATACTATCCTGGTTAACGCCCAACACCCATCTTCAAACAACGTGGCACCGTACAACCACTCTCTTACTTATGCTATATATGGTTTCATGCCACACAATGAAGATAGCAGCGTAAGCATCGGAGAAGTTGCTCCTGTAGTTGCAAATTCGTTCACAATCTATCCTAACCCGGTAGCGCGTGAGTTGCACCTGAGTAAGGTAATGGATGNNAATGGCCGCCGTCTGAAAGTGTACAGGCAGGTTAACTCTGTAGATGTGTCTGACATGGCTACAGGTGTTTATTTCATCCGCAACGAAGAAGGAGAAACATTGAAGTTCATTGTAGAATAAGAAAATTATTGCTCGTTTTTAATACACAATACCGAGGCCCGTCAGGGTTTCGGTATTGTTCATTTTTTATAGGATATGTGCATATGAAAAAAATATACTTTTTAATAATGATGATTGCAGTCGCGGGTATGTGCATGATGTCGTTTGATGATGATAAAAGCACTCCGGCTGAAATAATAAGACAAAGACAGGAAAAGAGGTTGGATGACTTTGTAAATGAGGTGTATAGGTTTCAGGCTTTTTTGGCAGACGGCACAGCCGATAATGGAGAATTGAAGGAGCATTTCATAGAGTTGCGTTCTGCTTTTAAAACATGGGAATACCTGGGAGAGCAGCTTGATCCGCAACNNGTGGTGCGCCATTGCCTAAAATAGAACGCAACACTTTTGGCATGAATGTGCAGCAGCCTAAAGGCATGCAAGTATTGGATGAATTAATATTTGCAGAAAACCCGGATGATTCAAAAACGGAGATTAATCGGCAACTTACATTGTTAGCAGAAGCTTTGAAGGGTGCGCAAACTGTTAGTTATCCTATATATGACAGGGTGGTAATAGAAGCAGCCCGTACAGAATTGGTAAGATTGTTTACAATGGGTTTAACTGGCTTTGATGTACCTGCTTCTGGTAATTCTATAACTGATGCTATTACAGTATTGCAAACTATGCGCGAAGACCTGCTGCTCTACCAGCCATTGTTTATAGAAACAGATGCGACAACTGCATCCATGTTCTTCATCAACCTGAACGATTGTATCAGCTACCTGCAACAGCACAATGATTTCGATAATCTTGACAGGCTGTATGTCTTGAAAAATTATATCAATCCCTTGTTTGCGGGTTTATTAAGCCTGCACAGGCAAACGGGGATAGAAATGATACATGAGGTGACGCAGAAATACTTGTTGCTGCCATACAACCATATGTCTGATAACCTGTTTGCCAACGATTTCCTGGATGCTTATAAGTACATCCGCCTGCCCGAAGAGATAAATTCGCCCCAAATGGAGGANNGGTACTCTCTTCAAATAATAAGCGGGCCTGTGCCGGTTGCCACGACCCTAAAAAGGCCTTTACTGATGGGTTGCCTAAGAGTACAGCCTTAAGTTTTGAAGGTACGGTTGACCGCAATGCCCCTACTTTGATTAACAGCGTGTACAGTGAACGATTCTTTCATGATATGCGAAGTGAAGCGCTGGAAGACCAGATAGAACATGTGCTGGTCAATAGAAAAGAGTTTGACACGGATATGATGAGGATAATTGAAAAATTAAAACAAAGTGATGAGTACGTTCGTGTTTTTGATGATTGTTTTAAAAAGCTGGATGGAGAAAAGCTGAATGGACATACCATTGCTTTTGCCATATCTGCCTATGTCAGTTCATTGCGTGGTTTCAACTCAGAGTTTGATAAGTATGTACGGGGTGAGCAAGCCCATATTGATGATGCTGTTAGAAAAGGGTTCAATCTCTTTATGGGTAAGGCAGTTTGCGGCACCTGTCACTTTGCACCTGTGTTCAACGGTACCGTTCCGCCCCGTTACGAAGAGAGTGAAAGCGAGGTTTTGGGAGTTGCAGAAAATCCATATGCCAAACACCAGGTAGTGGACCCCGACCTGGGCAGGGGTGTTGCCAGGCTCAAAGAGCAATCTGATTTTAACAGGTACGCATTTAAAACACCAACGGTAAGGAATGTTGCCCTGACAGCGCCGTATATGCATAACGGGGCGTATAAAACGCTGGAAGATGTTATGGACTTTTATAATAAAGGTGGTGGCGAAGGATTTGGAATACACCTGGACAACCAGACGCTGCCATTTGACAGCCTTAGCCTGAACAAACAGGAAATAAATGATATAGTAGCGTTCATGAAATCGCTGACAGATACAACGGGTATGACGTCAGTGCCTGTGCGCCTGCCCTCGTTTAGCAATGTAGCGCTGAACAACAGGAAGGTGGGTGGTGAATACTAAGCAGCAATAGTGCATTTTTGATAATAGGCCGCAAAATGGATAGTTTTGCGGCTTTGTTATGAAGATATTGATGGTTTGCTTAGGTAATATCTGCCGGTCGCCAATTGCCGAGGGGCTGATGCTGCACAAAATTCAGCAGCATGGGTTGGACTGGCAGGTGGACTCCGCCGGCACGGAATCCTATCATATTGGCTCCGCCCCGCACAGGCATTCTCAGGATATATGCCATCGAAATGGTATTGATATTACCGGGCAGCGCGCACGTCAATTCAGCCGGAAAGACTTTGAACGGTACGACAGAATATACGCCCTGGCCGAAGATGTGTACGGAGAGATACAACGGATAGGTGGCAGGGATGCGGATATGAGCCGAGTTGACCTGTTGCTGAACGAGTTGAACCCCGGTAGCAACGAATCTGTGCCCGACCCCTATTATGGCGGGGCAGATGGTTATATATTTGTGTACGAATTGATAGAAAGAAGCTGCGAGGCCATTATTGCAAAGTATAAGTAAGAATTTATGTCGAAACCATCCATACCGCAAGGAACCAGGGATTTCTCGCCTGTTGAGGTGAGAAAGCGCCAGTATATCTTTAATACGCTCAGGGAAATTTTTGAATTGCACGGTTTTCAGCCGTTGGAAACACCTGCTATGGAGAACCTGGTGACATTGACAGGTAAGTATGGTGAAGAAGGTGACAGGCTGATATTTAAAATACTGAACAACGGCCTGCACGAAAAGAAAGATGCTGATAAAACAAAGCTGAATGAAGAATGGGCGAAATTGTTGGAGAAGCCATATTCTACACCTGTGGTTACGGAGCGTGCCCTGCGCTACGACCTGACAATACCCTTCGCACGCTTTGTGGTAATGAGGCAGAACGATATTGCTTTTCCATTCCGTCGTTACCAGATGCAGCCCGTATGGCGTGCTGACCGCCCGCAGAAAGGCCGCTATCGTGAATTCTGGCAGTGCGATTGCGATGTGGTAGGCAGTACATCATTGATTAATGAAGCGGAGTTGCTGAGTATCTATCGCGAAGCCTTTCACAGGTTAGCACTGCCGCAGGTAACGGTAAAAATCAATAGCAGGAAGATATTAGCGGGATTGTCGGAGTTGTGTGGTGCACCGGAGAAGATGATGGATATAACCATAGCACTGGACAAACTGGATAAGATAGGATGGGATGGTGTGACAAAGGAATTGATGGAACGTGGCATAGCCGAGGCGGGAATTAATACCATTGCCGGTATCATCGGAGTGTCTGGTGGCAACGATGATAAGCTTACCCGGCTGAAAGAGACTATGTCTGGTAGCGAGACCGCCCTGGCCGGTATTGCAGAATTGGAGCAAACCCTGGCTTATCACGGCGAACTGAGTAATAAAGCATGGACATCAGACCTGGTTGTAGACATCAGCCTTGCACGTGGTCTCAACTACTATACCGGTGTGATTGTAGAAGTAACCACCGATGCGGTAAAAATGGGCAGTATAGGTGGTGGCGGACGTTATGATGACCTCACAGGCTTGTTCGGANNGTGTGGGTGTATCATTTGGTATAGACAGGATATACGATGTACTGGAGGAGCTCAATTTGTTTCCTGCCGATCTGGAAACGGGGTCGAAGTTGCTGCTTTTGAATTTTGGTGGGGAGAATGAAGCCTATGCGCTTAATGCATTGCAGCAATTGAGACAAGCGGGTGTTCCCGCAGAAATATACCCTGATGCGGCTAAGTTTGACAGGCAGATGAAGTATGCCAACAAACGTAATTTTCATTACGTCGTTATACCGGGCGATGATGAGAGAATGGCGGGTAAGGTAAGCCTGAAGAACTTCCTGACAGGGGAGCAGCAACTACTTACAATTGAGGAGGTTATTGCGCAAATGCGGTATTAACATGACGCCTGAATGACAATTCAGAGTTTAAGCGTTATGATATGGCTGTTAAATAGATTATCTTTAATCTGGCAATTAATATGTGTTGTCATGCAATAGTATTCGCGGTCGTGGGTAAAATGTTGTCCTAATACCGCGAGTTGTCCTTTAATAGGGTTTTAATGCTGCAAAACGATGCATATAGTAATTTTCGCTTTACGAAGATTTAGAATAAGGAATTTATGAACTACTCAATATTACTGGTAGAAGACGAAAAGAAACTTGCAGATACCATACAGGCTGGTCTTAGTGAACATGACTTTGATGTAACCGTAGCATATAACGGCTTGGATGGCAAGAAGCTGTTTTTAGACAATGCATACGACTTAATCATATTGGACATTAATCTGCCCTTTATTAATGGATACGAACTGTGTAAATTGATAAGGGAACGGGATGAGCGTGTGCCTATTATACTGCTCACGGCTATGAATTTTACTGATAACAAAGTGGAAGGTTTTGAACTTGGTGCAGATGACTATATAACCAAGCCATTTGAATTCAGGGAATTGGTAGCACGTATTAAAGCTTTGCTAAGAAGGTCGGACCTGAGGCTGGATGCTGAAGAAGAGAAGATGCTGCAAATAGCAGATCTGGTGATGAACCTTGATAATAAAGAGGTTCGCCGCAGTGAGAAGAAGATAGCCCTTACCGCTAAAGAGTTTCAATTATTGGAGTATTTACTGAGGAATAAAGAAAAAGTAGTTTCTCGTGCTGATATTGCAAAAAATGTTTGGGAAATTGATTTTGATACCCAGACCAACGTTATTGACGTTTATGTCAACTTCCTGCGTAAAAAACTGGATAAGGACTTTGAGCCAAAACTGATACATACCCAGGTAGGTATGGGCTATATCCTTAAAGTAGACGAAAATTAATGCAGATAAAATATCGCATAACATTAGTTTATTCTGTTATTGTAACAGTAATTCTGCTTTTGTTTTGTGTGGCGTTGTATTTCTTCTCATATCAGGATATGGTATCCCGATTTAAAGATCGCCTGCTTAGTAAAGCTACAAGTACGTTAGAGTTAATACGATCTCCCCGTTTTGATGTAGAGCTGATAAAAAAAATCAACGAAACTTCACCTAGCTCATTAGACAGGAAAAGTTTGTACGTATACGACTACAAATCCAACAAAGTATTTTCCTACCATGATAAAAACGCTTTGCCTGTAAAGCTCAATGATAACATAATTCATAACGTTACTAAAGGCCGTCCATACTACTTTACTATGGACGATAGAGATGTTGTAGCATTGGAATATGAAGATAAAAACAGTAACTATATAGTAATGGTAGCAGCTTACGATAGTGATCGTATAGATTGGCTGCAGAAACTACAGTTGATACTTGCTGTTTGCATGTTGTTAAGCGTAATCATAGTAGTTTTTACCGGTTATGTATTCTCGCTTAGTCTTATCAGGGCAATAAGTGAGTTTACACATAAAATCAAGCATATATCATCCGAGAAATTTTCTTTGAGGCTGGATACAGGAAAAGGGAAGGATGAATTGCAGAAACTGGCTATTACTATTAATGATTTGCTGGACAGGTTACAGGCCTCTTTTAATCTGCAACGAAGGTTTATAGATAATGCTTCACATGAGCTTTCTACGCCTTTGGCGTCAATAGCCAGTCAAATGGATGTTACGCTGCAACGTGAACGCACAGGCGAAGATTACAAAAAGGCATTGTTATCGATGAATGACGATGTGAAGCGGTTGAGCATGTTGGTACGCAGCCTGCTGGAAATCGCCAAAGTAAGTGGTTCTATGGGAGGGACTGAGTTGACTTCTGTAAGGATAGATGAAATGCTGATGCGCATACCGGCGGAACTGAGAAACGTAAGCCCGATGTATGATGTTAATATCGAATTCGATAAGCTTCCGGAAGATGAGTCTGCTCTTATAATATATGGTAATGAGCATCTTTTGTATAGTGCAATAAAAAATATAGTGCATAATGCGTGCAAATTTTCCGAAGACAAACGGGCTGATTTGAGCATGTCTTTTACCAACGGGAATATTGTAATAACGATAAAAGACAATGGACCCGGAATTGACGACAAAGATATGCAGCACATTTTTCAACCTTTTTATCGAAGCAACCGCCACCAGAGTTATGTAAGTGGTGCCGGGCTTGGCCTTTCACTCGCACAGCGTATCATCAGCTTGCATAAAGGAAATATTACGGTCGAGTCAAAGCTGGGTCATGGTACTACATTTACCATCATTTTGCCACAGGAAGGGGCGGCTGAGTTGGAGGTCCATACCGGGAAAGGCATAAAACAAGCTATAATAAAAACAAAGGGCACGTAGCTACCTATTCCTTAACATAATGCCAATTAATTTGTTATAGACCTTATTAATGGCATCTAATTTGTGGATTATCCACTTATCTATATATTTTTGCTAAACATAAAACTCAGATAGAATGAAAAAGCAATCATTATTATTAATTACAGGGGGCTTGCTGGCTATGGCATCTTGCAATACAGAACCGGCTGCCAATGCTGACGACGCACAGGCCAAAATAGACTCTATGGTAAATGAACGCGTGGATCAGATAAGGATGGAGCTGCAAGCCCAGAATGATTCACTTATCAATGCTATGGCTATGTACAGGGCTGATTCTATTATTGCTGCACGCAGTGGTAAAAAAGTGGCACCAAGACCTAAGGCTACACCTCCTGTGGGTACCAGCACCAATACTAATACGACTACTACTCAGGAATCTCAGAATCCAAAAGATAGCAGGTTTGGCGGAACTACAGATAATACAACTAAGAAAGAATCAAGGTTTAGCGAAGAGGCTGCTGATAAACAAAAAGAAGCATCAAAAGATAAAAAAGCTGACCGTTTTAAATAAACAGTTCTAGTTATTATATTAAACGCCTCCCCTTGTATAAGGGGAGGCGTTTGTTTATGGATAAAATGAGATGTGGGTGAGGTAATAAGTAAGCTTTACAAGTATTATTCATCATGTCTTAACAAATACTGAAATGCCTAAAAAATCAAAAAGGCTGTTCCTTCTTAGGAACAGCCTTTTTGAAAATATTGAACAGTTGGCCTATTGCCAGCTTCCTGTATAAGAAATTTTTGCATTCAAAGGACTGGTAATTGTGTAAGTCCAGGTAATTTTCTTATCTGTGCTGTTGTAAGTACCTGTACCCTCTACATAATACATGTCATTATCGGGTTGCTGAGAAGGGATGGTAATTGTGTTACCGCTAATAGTAGCTTTTACGTCAGCAACGAAGTAATCATCAGAAAATCCGCTGATTTTTACCTCTGTAATAGCTGTTCCTTTTACGATAGCGCTAGTGTAAGTAGGCAGGTCGTTAGCATTAGTAACATCTTTGTCAGATGCTGTCCATGTTTTTACAAACTTGGCCCTTGATTCTGTTTCACAATTGGTGCCTTCATAACCTGTTGTACAGTTACATGTACCATTTACGCAGGTACCACCATTGTTACATACTACATCTTTACACTCATCTTTGTTACATGCAGTGTAAGTTACCATTGAAAATGCGCCTATAGACAGCAGCGCACTGAAAGCGATGTTACGGATTGATTTCATAGAAGTAATTTTTATTGATTAATGACAAAATCTATGCCAAAAATAGCAGGCATATTCCAATATAACAAGTTTTATGTGAGAAGGTTGAGTTGTTGCATAGAGATTTTTGCCATGTTACATGATTTGATTATTAATAAGATAATCATAATAATATACCTTGATTAAGAGATGTTTGGGTGCCAGGGTATAACTTTGCACCAATGCGTTGCTGGATATTTTTAATCATTTTGATATTTATTGGCCAATCCGTAGTGGGCAAACAATATCACTATAAATACACTGAGAATTGCAGTGAAGCATATATGCATTACCTGGCATTACGCCCTGAAGCAGGTAGAGAAAAGGTTAAAAATGAGTTGATAACCGACCCTTATAACCTTATGGCTACTTATATATCTGACTATGAAGATTGTTTGTTGCTACTATTCAATGGTAACAGATTGGACTATGACCAGTTAAAACGTCACCAGTACGACAGGCTGAAATTGATGGATAGAGGGGATGAAACATCGCCTTGGCATAGGTTGTGCCAGGCGGGTATATACATGCATTGGGCATTTGTACATTTGAGGTTCAATGAGAACCTTAAGGCCGGGACTAGTTTCAGAAAGTCATTCCTGTTGTTAAAAGAAAATCAGAAATTATTCCCTTCGTTCGAATATGATGATATTTTTCTGGGTATAGAGGAAGCGGCGGTAGGCTCGTTGCCCGATAACTATAAGTGGATTGCATCCGTATTAGGGTTAAGAGGTAATGTACACAATGGTACTGCAAAGGTCAGGAAGTTTATACAGCACCACAGCCCGGGAGACGCCTTTTTCAATGAGGCTGTAATATATTATGCGTACATGAATTATTACATACTATCGGATAAAGATGAAGCCTGGCGTACTGTGAATTCGAAACAATTTGATGTTGAGGATAATCTTGTGAATAGTTTTGTTAAAGTAAATATTGCGATTAATTATCGTAAGGCTGCTTTGGCAAAGGAGATGCTCCGGGATGTTTCACGACAGCAGTATTATCATCGGTACCCCGTTTTTGAGTATGAGTATGGGTATGTATTGCTACATGGCCTGGATGCTGACGCGATTGCAAAATTTAGAAGCTTTCTGGAGACGTATAAGGGTTCAATCTTTGTGAAGGATGCCTGGCAAAAGATGGCATATGCGTACTATCTGCAAGGAAATAGCAAAATGGCAGAATATTGTAAAAAGAAAATACTGACTGAAGGAACTACCAATACTGACTCAGATAAACAGGCGCTAAGGTTTGCACAAGGCGACCATTGGCCTAATGCAACACTCCTCCGTATACAATTACTTACTGATGGAGGCTATTATGCAGAGGCAGATAAAATACTTTCCGCAACAACTATTAAAGGTTTTACAACGATTCCATTACAACTGGAGTACTATTTCAGAATGGCGCGTGTGCGCGAAGAATTGGGTCATGTAACAGACGCAATTTCTGGATATAACAAAGCGATAGAAATGGGTGCAGGAAGGCCTGAGCAATTTGCCGCACGTAGCGCATTAATGGCGGGGTTGNNAAAGCGATAAAGATGTTTCAACTGGCTTTGTCTATGAAAGGCCATGACTTCCAAAACTCTATCGATCAGCAGGCAAAAGCAGGTATCAACAGGTTGTCTGAGAAATGATGCATATTATTCATGTCATTTTTAGTTTAGTTTAATTTTTATTAATAGTAGTTTAATAAAACTGTATATGCTTCTAATGCTGATATACGCGATGGTTATTTGCCGCTCTGAGCTGGTACATTTCTATTTTATTTAAACATAATTACACTTCTTGTCAGTATTTTTTTTAAGAGTGTTGCAACGGTATTTTAACTAATACTCCTGTCATTTTAATTGCATTCTTTCGGCGTTGCATGGCTTATATAATAATTTTAGGATTGTTGTAACAAACGATGTTTTGTTATTTACCTGCATTGGTATTTAGCAAAATTATCCGGTTCATTTTTATAGGTAAACGTATAAATGTTGATATTATGAAGCAATTAAACCATCTTAAAGGGATATTTATCCTTGCAGCTTTTTTTATGGCTGGTTTGCAGGCGGATGCCCAGCTAAACGGCACATACACAGTGTATGGTGCCGGTGCAAACTATGCTGACCTGCAATCTGCTGTAAACGCCCTAAGTGCCGGTGTGTCAGGCCCGGTCATTTTTAAAATTAGACCCGGCAATTGGAGTAGTTCTACTTCATCAAGGGCTGTCATTGGGGTGGTTGCAGGCGCTAGCTCTACCAATACTATTACTTTTGAAGCTGAGNNACTATTATTACAAATACAGCCAGTAGCAGTGCATCTACGTCAAACTGTATCTTTTATTTCGACGACGCTAAATATATCCGCGTCCGTAATCTTACATTGAATAAATCAAGCAGTTCTTACGGTACAAGTGTTCGTTTTGATGGGGATGCTGATTACAACATAGTTGAAAATTGTATTCTTACAGGTAGTACAAATTCATCCACCAGTTCTAATATGGCAAGGGTATATGGTACATCCCTAAAAGATGCTAATAACAACCTCATTAAGAATAACACTATCGAGCGTGGTTCGTATGCTATATACTGGAGAGGTAATTCCAGTTCATCTTCAAACCTTAGTTCTGACAATGAGTTCTATGGTAATACGATAAACAACCCGCGCTATGCAGGCATTTATGCATATTATACCAAGAATCAAAAGGTCAATAACAACACAGTCAATACAAATCTCAGCAGCTATTTCTATGGAGCTGTTTATTGCTACTATGGCGATGGTGCGCTGGAGGTAAAAAATAACACCGGAAGTATTACCGGGAAAACAAGTACTACATACGCGTTGCGTATTGCATATTGTGATGGAAGCTCAACAGACCATGCTGTAGTGTCTGGAAATGATTTTACTATGCAGTCTAGCAGTACTGTATATCCGTTGTATAATTACTATTGCAACTGGCTGACTTTTGAAAACAATGAAATAACCTCTACATGCACAGGTACGTCGAGCACTACCATCTATACCAGCTATAGGGGGGGTAATAATACAATTAAAGACAATATCGTATCGTCAACTAATAGAAGAACGCATAACTTTTATGGTGCGTATTATAGCCCTGATGCGACAATAACCGGTAATGAGTTTACAGTAAAGAGCAATGACAATGCTGGATATTATAACTATACCTATGCTATGTACTTTAGCGATGACAGCAAGTTTAACAACAACAAGGTTGACCTTGTTTATTCAGGTGGATATTATTGGTACAACCGATGGGCATATTATTCAGACGATTGTGAGTTGATTGGAAATACTATTACTGAGCAGAAGAATAATAACAGTGGGTATTATATGTATAATTNNCTTTGGTTATTACTCTGATGATCTGATGTTTAAAGACAACAAGGTTACTGCACAAGGGGGGCCCAATTATTATTGGTACACATACTTTAACTACTATGGCTATGATGTGACAATGGAGGGTAATGATATTAGTATTACCCACACCAGGGGTGGCTCCACGATATATAGTGTGTATAATTACTTCTATGGCTATGGTACTTCAAATGTCAAAGGAAACAAGATAAGGTCCATTTGTAATAATAGTGGTGGATATGCATATGGTATCTATCTCAACTTTATTGGTGGTGGTACCGGTGATGTAGAAAACAACGAGATTATTGCAGATGGAGGTTATGGCGCATATGCTATGTTTTTGTATTATCCCAAAGGCCTGGTCAGAAATAATGCATTGTATTCACGCGCGAATAATTATAACTATACGTTTGCTGCATACTACCCCACAAATGCCAAAATACATAACAACACTATACATAGCGGCGCTACCTCTAATACTAATTATGGCGCTTATATATACATGTATGGTTCACAATACAGTGCAGAGCTTAAAAATAATTCGATTAGTAAATCTAGCGGCAACTCGTATGCGTTGTATGTTTACATCAATGGTTCTGCCAGTCAGTTAGTAAGCGATTACAACAATATTTTCCAGCCTTCAGGTAACCCATATTATCTGTCATTAATGGGTGCTTCCGGAACGCTACAAAGCTGGCGGTCAAATACAGGGTACGATATGCACTCACTTTCATACATGCCTGGTTTTATGAATACTGCAAACGGTGATTTGCGGCCCGATCCTTCTAGTGCTAATTGTTGGACCTTAAACGGGCGTGGCGTGCAAATGGCTGGTAACGACAAGGATATTAATGGTAATGCCCGCGCGCTTACTACTGTACAAGGTGTTCCTGATTTGGGAGCGTACGAGTTTGTTCCCACGTCTACGCCACCCGATTGCCAATTGTCTCCGGCAACACCTACTGCCAATGGGACCCAGGTAGTTCGGTTTGGGCAGGATACTGTTGCGGTATTGCGTTGGGGGGCTACCGTGCCTACAGNNCTAGATTACGAGCAAGATCTGTACTTCAAAGACCCATGGTTAGGTACTATAGCCTCCAAGTCTGCTCTGCGTTTGGCAGAAAAAGTAGGTAGTGCTCCCTGGAGTGGATATTCACCTGCTGTCAGCAGCTCAAACATACTTCGCAATTTCATCGAAACGCCTTCTGTAGACGACGTTGGCGCTTTGTTTACCGGTATCGACGTATCAAACAATGCGAGTGCCGATGCAATTATAGAACCGGCTCCTCCATTTTGTCCGGGTACATATATGGTCAAGTTGCGTGTAAAAAATAATGGTAACAATGTTATCAACAGTGTGAAGATTGACTGGCAACTGAATGGCGGTGCTATACAGACCATCAACCATACCACACCCATAAATATCAACGGCAGCCCGCAGGGCAACGAAGCAATTATAAACCTGGGCAACGTTACATTCGCAAATGGCGGAGTGAATATTAAAGCCTGGACTTATCAGCCTAATAATGTACAAGATCCGGTCCCGTCTGATGACACACTTACCGGCGATTATTTTGCAGCCCTTACCGGTACTTATACTGTTGGTGGTATTAATCCTGACTTTCCTACAATAATTGATGCCGCAGAGGCTTTGACAAAGTATGGTACTTGTGGAGATGTAATTTTCGATGTTCGCCCGGGCGTGTACACCGGCCAGGTTAATCTTAAGAGTGGTGTTAAAGTGGGTGGCGGAATTGACCACGTAACTTTCAGGGCGGTTAACAATAATCCAAACACTACATCAATCTCTTACTCAGCTACGGGGACGGGCAATTTGCCTACTTTGTTGATGGACGGAGCATCCAAGTTTACATTCAGAGATATAGGCATTATCGCCGGAAATAATTCTTACGGTGTAGGGGTAGAGTTTACAAATCAGTCTTCTAACGATACTTTTGACAACTGTAAGATTGTTGTAGGAACTGCATTGTCCAGCTATCTACGTTGTGTATATAACAGTGGTAATGGCGGATGTGATAATAATGTATTTACCGGTTGTGATATGCAGGGCGGATATTATAGCGTGTACTGGTTTACAACCTCCGCTCCGTATACAGATGGGTTAGTAATCAATAATTGCAAAATGAACCCATATTATTATGGCATATACAGTTACTATACCTACAATGTCGAATTTACAAATAACACAATCACCGGCCGTATGCCTACATCTTCTTACGCAGCCATATATGCGTATATGTACGACCCAAGCAATATGAATAAATACCAGGATATATCAGGTAACACAATATCTGACTTTAGGGGGTATAGTATGTATATATATTATCCTGAGGGGACGTCATCTAAGCGTAGCCGTATAGTTAATAATTCGGTTATTACATCCGGTGCTACTACTGCATATGCTGCATTGAGATTGTATTACCCTACATACGTGGATATAGTAAATAATACTTTCATTAATAATGGTTCCAATTCCTCAGGTTATTACGGCATGTACATTTATATGAGTAGCTATCAAAATAACAGGATACTCAATAACAACGTCGCAAACTTAGGCGGAGGCTATGTAGCCTACCTGTACATAGCGTCAAGCAATAACCAGATGGACTACAACAACCTGTACACTACATCCACATCCAGGTTTATTACAGGTTATAGAACAGCAGCTAATTTTGCTGCGTGGCGTAGTTCTACA
>DINJ01000109.1 GCA_002423665.1 Bacteroidetes bacterium UBA5543
TTGAAGGGAGGCAGGAGGGATGTAGGCCCCGCTAAATTAGAACCGTCATTGCGAGGAAACGAACACAGTGAGTGACGTGGCAATCCCCTGAGGATTAGTAGTGTCGCTCAATTAACAGAATTTCCCTTGGAGGGGTTGGGGGTGGGTAATCACCCACTCTTTATATCCGGCTCCGGCGGGTCCTCCGGCACCTCCGGTGGACTTTAAGGCTGCGGAATATCCGGTGTCAACGGCTTCCATGGTTCTTTCTCGGGCGTACCCGGCGGAGTAGGCACATCAGGCTGGCCCGGTTGCCCCGGAATATCTGGCATATCCGGCTTATGCGGTATCTCGGGTATCGTTTTCTTCTCACTCATAACACTATCTGTTTCTTTTATAACAAAGGTGGAGGGGGAATGTTGCTGACCAAACAAGTAAGTCGGTTTTTTTGTAGTTTAGTTGCTCCTCAATTATACTTTAAAGATACACACTCATATGAGCCTTTACCAAAAGCTTCAGTCAGCACGCAGCGAAGAAGATGTGAAAGACATCTACATCAAAGCGCTGGGACTGAAAGGCTACAGTAAAAACCTGATAGACATTCAAACCAAAGAAATATGGTTTGAAGCTAAAGAGGGTGGCAGAAACAGCACCTACGCTATGTTTACCCAACTGATGCACTATGTGCAGCAGGCTATTAACAAAGGGGAACATGTACCACCTTTCCTGGCGGTGATTGACACCCAGAAAGCGGCTATCATGCGTAGCGCCGATGTCATCCCTTTCNNTACGATAAAAAACGCCATTAAGAGTGGCGAAATAATACGCACACAGATAACACCCGACAACCTGAAACAGGTATTTGACAAATGGGTGAAGATGGTAGGTGAAGAAATCAAAGACGTCTCCCCCGAAAATTACGCCCTGCTGTTTTTCGCCGACATCATGAGCGATGGCACCGTCAGCACGCACAACGCCCTGCCTGCCGAACTGCTGCACAAAAACAACCAGCCTGTATTTTCATTGGGTGGTACGCTGTACGAACTGGGCAACCACGAGGGCTACCGCCAGTTTTGGGCGATATACCACCGCCCCCCTGCCGAAGAGTACCGCAACTACCTGCTGGAGCGCCGCGACAGCCTGATACCGATTGACGAGCGCAGCTTTAAAGGGGCGTATTATACACCGCTGCACGTGNNCACAGCAACCCCCGCAATATATATATGAGCACGCTGGACCAGGCCGATGTGGACGTAATGCGCGCCACCCGCACCTGTGTAGCGGCTACACGTTTTCAGTACGACTACCTGAACGATGATATAACCGATGAGGGCAGTATTGACTACACCCTAACCAATAAAGTGCCACAGGGCCTGCGCGATGCTATTGCAAGGGGTAGGAAAATTTTGGTATTGATTAATCCGCCCTATGCAGAAGCTGCAAACTCTCAAGGGAACGAGGGAAAGACAGACGTCGCCAAAACTAAAGTTAGAGACTTTATGGGTGACTACGGATTTGCATCAAGAGAGCTTTTCACTCAGTTTATTATTCGAATTTCAAAAGAAATTCCGAATGCGACTATTGCTATCTTTAGTAAATTGAAATATGTAAATGCTCCTAATTTTGAAAAATTCAGAAATAATTGGAATGCTGAGTACGTAGGTGGATTTGTTGTTCACAGTAAAGCTTTTGAAGGACTGAAAGGTAACTTTCCCATTGGCTTTTTAATTTGGAGAACTAATAATAATACGTCCGCTAAAAAAATTGCAATAACCGAAATAGCCACAGAAGTCTTGGACAAGAAAGCATTGCCCATAGGTGAGAAGCAATTCTATAACATACCCAATAAAAACTTTCTAAGTTTATGGATTCCTCGCTTGAAAACAAATTCGACAAACATACCTCTAAAAAATGCTGTCACCCCTCAAAATAATCATGCGAAAGTTACAGCTTGGATTGATAATGCTATTGCGTATATGTATTGTAACAGCAACGATATGCAAAACGCCGCACAACAAACTGCAATAACATCCTCTGTCTTTAGCACTGGAAATGGCTTCTACGTAACTGCGGATAATCTGTGGCAGGTAACAATTATCTTTTCAGTCCGTCGGTTAATTAAACCCACCTGGCTCAACGACCGCGACCAATTCCTGCAACCTACCGCACCGCTTACTGAAGAATTTAAAAACGACTGCCTGGTATGGATGCTGTTCAGCGGCAGCAACCTTACTGCAAGCGCCGATGGCCTGGAGTGGAACGGCAGGACATGGAGCATTGTCAACCACTTCATACCCTATACCGAGGCGGAAGTAAACGCCCCCGGCCGTTTCGAAAGCGATTTTATGGTGCAGTACATGGCTGATAAAACTTTTAGCCCCGAGGCTGCTAATGTATTGGCCGAAGGTAAAAAACTCTGGCAGGCATACTTCGCCCAAACCGATGTGCGTGCCGTAAGGGATGAACTGAAACTAAACCGCCCTGATGTTGGCTGGTATCAAATAAGAAAAGCATTGCAGGCACGTAATGCGAGTGGAGATTTTCCGCCCGTCAACTTCAAGCCATTTGAAACCGCCTACAAAGAACTGACCGAGAAGCTGCAGCCAATGGTGTACGAACTGGGGTTTCTAAAGTAGTAATAGAATATAATTTTATCATTATAGCTATGCTGACCTATAAGTATAATATCCAAATTCACCTCCAAACCACATTGCATAATTTACGACCATCTCTGTTTGTAAATTGATATTCTTAAGTTCACTGAAAATCCCTTTCGTTAAATTTAAGGGGGTATACTTATCGCGTACTACAAAAATTACATTGTCTACTATTCGTGACAAATAAATCGCTTCTGGACACAAATATGCAGGTGCACTGTCTATAACAATTAAATCATATTTTTCTTTTAAGTCCGCAATTAACTCCCTATATTTTGTTGACCTAAGAAGTTCGTTGGCCCTTTCCTGTATCAAATGTCCGGACCAAATGATATCGGGATAATTTTCAACACGCGTTATATACTCCTCTATTTTGGGCGGATCGTTACCTAAAATATACTGTGACAATCCTTTAGTTTCATAGTCTTTGTTACACATTTTTTTTATAGCGACAGATAATTTGCCCATTCTTAAGTCAGAATCGACAATTACAGTCTTCAGACCGTTTTTTGCGGCTGTTAGCGCGAAATTAAACGAAACAGTTGTTTTGCCTTCATTCGCGACGGTACTTGTAACAAGTAATGTTTGTCCCGGTCTATAATCATTAGTTGGTATTATCCTATTAAATAAAAACGAAAAACTTGATGCAAATTTTTCTCGATCATTTAACATGGGAATTTGCTCATCATGCGGACAAAAAGGAATAACACCAATATAATCAATTTCATCGTCCTCTTTATCTAAAAAAGTAGATAACCGTAAGCGAGTTGTAAAAAAAGCCCGTAAAACTAGTACGGCAAGTCCAATAAGTAAAACAATGTACGCATAGTAAGTTGGAATCTTTTGAATAGAAACTGGGGTCTTTCTTATCTTAATATCAAGCCCAATAGGAAGGCTATTGGAAAAGTCAAGAATATCTTGCATTAATTTGCTCTGAAAAATAGTATCGTCTATTTTTGAAAAAGAATAAACACATTCTATAGAATAGGTATTCTTTGAAAAAGAAACTCTACTATCACCACTTAAAAAATCTTTTTTTGGGTATTCGGTGTTTATTGTTTCAAATAACAACTCATTCCATTGCTGTACTGTTTCAAAATTGCCTTGAAAATTCGTTTGCCTAGCAAAAATTAAATAATAGTTCTGTACATAGTTATCCGAATATCGATTGTATATTACCAGTAATATAAAGGCACAAAACGAAATAGTAATCAGATGTGGCCAATATATAAGAATCATTTCCACGCTCAATCTAAACAACTTCTTAACATGAGAACGGCTAATTCTAAGTGTTTGTGATCCAATTTTTACAACAGATGCAATGTCCATAC
The DNA here is from genome assembly GCA_002423665.1 of Bacteroidetes bacterium UBA5543. Classification (GTDB taxonomy): domain Bacteria; phylum Bacteroidota; class Bacteroidia; order Chitinophagales; family Chitinophagaceae; genus UBA5543. Next base: position 3,968 of record DINJ01000109.1, read on the forward strand.
AAATAAATATATAGCAAGTTACTATGTTTTTTCTGCTCTAATCTTATAGCATTTGAAAGACTTTGCAAACGTTTCAGTGCATTTAATCTGCCAACAAATTTTATCTCACTACCACAACAGCTTTTTTATTAAGTAAAAAATACGTAAATTTGACACTATAAACCCACCATTGTCGCATTATGAAAAACATACCCCCACACCCACCACATTCCATCCCCCGCACAGCACGGGGGATTTTTTATTCCACCTATTTTCCCGGAGAAAACACGTGCAGAGTTAACAGAAGTTAACAAACTAGCGATAAAATGTTCATTCCCAATCCCTTACAAACCCCCGGTATTCCAAACAGTTAAACCCGCAGGTTTATCAGTTAACAAAATGAGCCGGTTTTCGACAAAAAACCCACTACTTACTACTTATTACTTACCCCTTATTACTATCACACGACTAACAAAACCATTTTACCCTATTACCTTATTAACCTATTACCCTATTCACCTATTAACAATTTATCTTTGCACCATGAGCAGAGTAGTCATCACAGGCATAGGCATCTATTCGTCGTTGGGCAAAAACCGCGAAGAAGTCACGCAGTCATTATTCGAGGGCCGTTCCGGCATCATCCTCGATCCCGCCCGCAAAGCCCTGGGCTACCGCTCGGGGCTCACCGGCTTTGTAGAACGTCCCCAGCTCAAGGGCCTGCTCGACCGCCGCTCCCGCATCATGATGCCCGAGCACGCCGAGTTTGCCTACATGAGCACCATAGAGGCTATGGCACAGGCCGGCATGACCACCGAATTTTTTGAAGAGAACGAAACCGGCATCATCTTCGGCAACGACAGCTGCGCCCAACCCGTGATAGAGGGTATAGACCTGGTACGCGAAAAGAAAGACACCATGCTGGTGGGCAGCGGCTCGGTGTTCCAGGTGCTCAACTCTACTGTTACTATGAACCTCGCAACGATATTTAAGCTGAGGGGTGTCAACTTTACCATCAGCGCGGCCTGCGCCAGCGGTTCGCACAGCATAGGGCTGGGTTATATGTTCATCAAGCAGGGCCTGCAGGACCGTGTGATATGCGGCGGCGCCCAGGAGGTGAATATCTACTCCATGCCCAACTTCGACGCACTGGGTACATTCTCCATCCGCGAGGACGAACCCGCCCGCGCCAGCCGACCATTTGATAAAGACCGCGATGGCCTCGTGCCCGGCGGTGGTGCCGCTACCATCATTCTTGAAAGTCTGGAAAGTGCGCAGGCGCGTGGCGCTACCATACTCGGCGAGGTGCTGGGTTATGGCTTCAGCAGCAACGGGCAGCATATATCCAACCCCAGTGTAGAGGGGCAGGTGCGTAGCATAGGCCGTGCGCTAAAGGATGCAGGCCTCAGCGCGGAGGCGATACAATACATCAACGCCCATGCTACCAGCACCCCCGCGGGTGACGGTACCGAGGCCGACGCCATATTTGAAGTATTTGGTGGCAAGGTACCCGTCAGTTCTACCAAAAGCATGACCGGCCACGAGTGTTGGATGGCCGGTGCCAGCGAGATAGCTTATAGTATGCTGATGATGCAAAACAGCTTTATGGCACCCAATATCAATTTCGAAACCCCCGACGAGCATTCCGCCCGTATCAATATCATCCCCGAAACCCTGAAAAAAGATTTTGACATCTTCCTGTCCAATTCATTCGGTTTCGGCGGTACCAATTCATCATTAGTAGTCCGCAGGTGGAATGGGTAGTATTATGACATTGTCAAGCAAATGCATTTAATTGACAATCAGCCTAATGAAGACTTTATGACATCGTCAAATATTCTGTCAGCAGCTTCTAAGTTCTTTACATCACCGGTATGCAGCAGGTCGGCGTACACCAGTATGGCCGGGGCTATAGTGCCCTGCCTACCGTCGTAGTTCCAGAATTTTCGGTACACCTTAATGTACCCGTCCGGGTCGCGCACCATGCGGTAGTTGTTTATCAGGTCGTTGCGGTTCTCCAGGCTGTAGATGGTCAGGGTACGGGGTTTCAGCAGGCCCGTCATCAGATGGCCGGCGGGCTCACCACCCCACAGGGTCTTTTTGGTCTCCAATGGGGTACGCCGCCAGTTCTGGTAGTCCCCCTCCGCTTCAAACCGGAAAGTCCCTATTTCGATGGCGGGTTTGAGCTCGTGCTCGTACTGGTCTATCCACTTGTCCAGCATCTGCTTTTTGTTGTTCAGTTTCAGCTTGCCCTCGCTGTCGGTACTGAGAAAATTGAGCTCCCTCAGGCTGTTCATGATGTTGGTGATATTGCCGGGACTGGTCTGGGTAAGTTCTGCAATCTGCCTATATGACATATTCAGCAGGGCCTCGTTCAGCAGGAAGTGGAACAACACTTTAAGGCCGGTCTTGGTAAAAGCCCTGCCGCTCGAGCGCTTTATATTGGATATTGATTTATTAGTATCCACCCATATGTATAGCTCCTTTCGGGGGATGAACACATTGCCATTACCTTCTATATAAGCAATGCCGTTCGCAACAAGTTGTTCTTTGACATCAGGGTATATCCTGTCTGCTATTATGATAGAATCTTTAATATCTGCATTGGCCATCAGCCTGGGTAGCTGTTGCAGTCTCAGCTCTCTGCGTGCTTCTACAATGTATTTCAGGCTGGTATCACGTATATACAGGCTTATTTCTATGTGTTCGGCGCTGTTCACCACGTATTTCCACATTCCCTTGAATAAGGGGTTGTTATCGAGGCTGTCCAGTGCAGTATATATGATTTTCAGTTTCTCTTCGTTCACGAAAAAACTATTGTTTACGTTTCATATACGTTCACATAACAATAATAGCTAATTCAGAGGACATTTTCAGGATTTTGCATTAAAATTCTATGCAATGGGTATTTTAGTCAGGTATGATGTCCATTAAATTACTGGTAAATTGCATTTGTACAGGTTCTTACCGAAATGATTTTGTATGTTTGATTATTGTATAAGTATTATTATTACAGCTTAGTATGATTTCACGTGTTTTTGTTATAATGCTTTTTTTGAATTTATGTGTGTTGCACATTGTCAAGGCGCAGGGAGAGAAAGAGTTCATCAGGCAGAGAATTGAGAAGCTGGCAAGCCCGGGCTTTCATGGCAGGGGGTATGTAATGAACGGGGGTGACATTGCAGCGCAGTATATTGCTGACGAATTCAAGAGCTATGGCCTGCAATCGCTGGGACAAAATGGCTCATACTTCCAGGAGTATAATTTCTCTATAAATACCTTCCCCGGCAGGGTGTTTGTACAGGTAAACAAGACCGTACTCAAACCCGGCCCCGACTATATTACTAACGCAGCAAGCAGTGCCTGGCATTCCAAAAAAAGGCAGAAAATGAAGCACTTGGATTTGAGTGAAGTACGTGATTCCCTGCAATGGGACAGTGTCAAAAAATCTATCAAGCCCGGAAAGGTATATTATATGACAGGGGCAGACACACCCACTAACCACCTCAAGCTGGGCATCCGCAAATTTGCCACCGAACTACCCGAAGGACTGTTCATAGTTCCCAAACACGGCAAACTTACCTGGACGGCTAATACCAATAAAGTACCCGGCACTATCATATATATAGAAGATACCGTGTTGCCCAAGAAGCCTAAAAAGGTGCTGGCAAATGTAGACACCCGTTTTATTGAAGCCTTCAAGGCCAAAAATGTAATTGGATATGTGAAGGGCACCGAACAGCCCGACAGCTTTATCGTCTTCACTGCCCACTTCGACCACCTGGGCCGTATGGGCAAAAACGCCCTCTTTGCAGGCGCCAACGACAATGCCAGCGGAACATCACTCGTGCTTTACCTGGCCAACTATTTTGCCAAACATCCGCAACGCTACTCTGTGGCCTTTATGCTCTTCAGCGGTGAGGAGGCAGGATTGCTGGGCTCTAAATATTATGTGGAAAACCCCATCTTCCCCTTGCAACAGATACGCTTCCTGGTGAACCTGGATATGACGGGCGATGCCACCAACGGCATCACAGTAGTAAACGGGGTATCTCATGAGCCGGAATTTGCCCTGATGGAGGAGATAAATGCGGACAGTGTGTATGCTAAGAAAATCAACAAACGTGAGCGCACCAGCAATAGCGACCATTATCACTTTAGCAAAGAGGGTGTGCCGGCGGTGTTCATCTATGGCAATGGCACCAAGCCACACTACCACGATGTATTTGACCTGCCCAAAGAGATAACACTGGAGCGGGTGGATGGCCTTGCGCAGTTGCTGATAAAGCTGACCGGCAAGCTGAACTAGCCATCACATCATTGTTGTTCTCATGTTAATGAGGGCAACATATTTGGAACAGGGGCATACCATGGGCTTATATTTGTTCCAAACAAAAAACAAAAAACATGAACCTCAGCGCACTGGGATACTTCTCCCTGCCCGAGCAGACTATGCTCCTATCCGGCATTTTCGCCCGTAAAGTATTTGGCCCTAATATGGATACTATCAAACTGCTGGATAGTAAAAGGCTTATAGAAATAGTGCTGACNNTTCAGGCGTGATACTCACAAACAATGTAGCAGGACGTGAACTGAAGATGATGCTCAGAAAAACCGGCGCTGATGATATCATATACAAGGACATCATATTACGCAATGGCGGCGACTATAGTTTCATACCCGAAATAGCAGGGCATATGCGGCTGGAAGTAAACACCATAATAGACGCAGGCGCGAATATTGGTACAGCTACAGGTTATCTGAAGAGCATGTACCCGCAAGCCAAAGTGGTATGTATAGAACCCGAATCCGGTAACTATTCCATGCTTGAAAAGAACATGGCACTTAACAGTTTTGATGATGTTGTATTATGCCAAAACGCTTTCTGGGTAAACAACGACGAACTGCATATAGGTGTAGGTGTGCGTGGCGAGCTGGCCAAAGAACTCTCGTTTGGTATAACGGATGATGGTGAGATAGCCGTACAGGGATTGACCTTTAAAGATTGCCTGGCGCTGCTGGGTACGGGAAAAGTAGACCTGCTGAAGATGGATATAGAAGGTGCTGAGGCTGCTTTTATCAGCGATAAGGATGGCTTTGACTACATGATAGACCATACCCGACTGCTGGCTATTGAGTTGCACGAAGAAGCAGTGGACATCTTTAAGTTTCACGAACTGATAGACAGCATGGGCCTGAAACATATACAGCGTGGTGAGACTACTTTCTGCTGGAAGTAGCTCTATAATAACACTTAAAATAAAAGGTCGTGTACTATGTACGCGACCTTTTTGCTTATATCGTTAAATATATACCCCTTTTGAGGTGAAACACCCCTTCCCAAATAATCATTACTTTTATTTCTTAAATCAAGTAAATAAGATGAAAAATTTCATTCCGGCATTATGCCTGTCGGCGGTATTATTCTTTTCGTGCAATGGCGGCGGCGATGTACAAAAGGACGCGCAGGCGTTTATTGATGGCTATACAGAAAAGTATGTAGAGCTGTATGCAAACTCCAGCGAAGCACAATGGAAGTTCAATACCGAAATAGTAGAGGGGGACACTGCCAACAAAGTAGCCGCGCAAAAGGCCGATGAAGCCATGGCAGCGTTCACAGGCAGCAAAGAGAATATAGAACAGGCAAAGAAATTCCTGGAGCAGAAAGACAAGCTGACCGATATACAGGTGAAGCAATTGGAGGTAATACTCTACGCAGCAGCCAACAATCCGCAGACGATTGCCGATGTGGTGAAAGAACGCATTGTGGCCGAAACCAACCAGACGGAAAAACTATACGGCTTCCAGTATATGTTGGATGGCAAAAAAGTAAGCACCAACGATATAGACGGCATACTGAAAGATGAAGTGAACCTGGACACGCGCCTAAACGCATGGACGGCCAGTAAAGAGGTAGGGCCTACGCTGAAAGACGGGCTGGTGAACCTGCGCAACCTACGCAACAAAACAGTGCAGGAGCTGAACTATAACGACTACTTCAGCTACCAGGTGAGCGACTACAAAATGACCAGCGATGAGATGATGCAAACTATGGAGCGCCTGATGGATGAAATGTACCCCTTGTACCGCGAGCTGCATACATGGATGCGTTACGAGCTGGCTAAGAAATACGGCGTAACAGAAGTGCCCGACTACCTGCCCGCACACTGGCTGCCCAACCGCTGGGGGCAGGACTGGAGCCCGGCTGTGACGGTAGAGGGCCTGGACATCAACGCCGTGCTGAAAGAGAAAAGCCCCGAATGGATAGTGAAGGAAGGCGAGAAGCTGTACACCAGCATCGGCTTCCCGGCATTACCCGAAACATTCTGGACAAAATCGAACCTGTACCCATACCCCAACGACTCAAACGTAAAGAAGAACAACCACGCATCGGCCTGGCATATGGACCTGAACAACGATGTGCGCAGCCTGATGAGTGTAGAGCCTAATGCTGAGTGGTGGGAAACNNTGGTGCCAACCGTGCCTACCACGAGGCTATAGGCAGCATGATGGGTATGGCTGCTATGCAAAAGCCATACTTAGTTGACCGTGGACTTGTAAGTGCAGATGCGCAAACCAACGAAGTGCAGAGCCTGCTGAAAGAAGCGATGAACTCAGTAGTATTTATGTTCTTCTCCTGCGGTACGATGAGCCATTTTGAACGCGACCTGTATGTGAACAACCTGCCTGCCGACCAGTTTAACGCTAAATGGTGGGAGTATGCCAAAAAGTACCAGGGCATAGTGCCCCCCGGCCAGCGTGGTGAAGAATATACCGATGCCGCTACCAAAACGCATATCAACGACGACCCCGCACAGTATTACGACTATGCACTCTCTTACGTGATACTGTACCAACTGCACAACCATATAGCTAAAAACATACTGAAGCAGGACCCACACGCTACGAACTACTATGGCAAAACAGATATAGGCGACTTCCTGAAGAAGATAACATACCCCGGCGCATCCAAAGACTGGAGGACGGTACTGAAAGAAAGCACCGGCGACGAACTGAACGCCAAAGCTATGCTGGAATACTTTGACCCGCTGGTAAGCTGGCTGAAAGAACAAAACAACGGAAAGAAATATAGCCTGCCGGAGAGGTTGTAATTTTTATGTCTGAATAAAAAACCGTCCAANNGAAAGGTTGAAATGATGTGAGCACAAGTCGAAAAGACTTGCGTTAAAGGGGAAAATCCGTGCCAGTAACATTATGAAGTAAAATCCCTAAAATACTTTGAAAAAATGTCGTTTAGTTGATATACAAAAGTTTTATTTTTTTCTAGAAATAAAAACAATCCATTTTCAATGTTTTGAATATTCAAGAGGTTGAATCTATAGTTTTTATAATGGAATATTTTACGGTCACTATGATTATCAACAAATAAATACGTTTCATAGGTTAACCCTAACTTCTGCATAATATTACCATCTTCCTCAATATACTGCCCACCCCAACTTAAGGGAACGAGTAAATTAAAATCATCTCCTTCAAAATATTCATCAATGATTTCTTTTACAGAAACATTGTTATTGTCATCCCAATGAAAAACTCCTAAATAAACTTTGACTTCCGTATCGTTTTTATATTCGATGACAAAATGTGGTGTCCACTCCATATAATTTTCTTCTGTTGTCATTTTATGAATAGTAAACAAAATATTCTGAGGATTGAATATTAAAATATTGCAGTCGTAGTTTTTCTTGTTGGAATAGTATTCTAAAATAGCTTTTGTATGATAATGCCATATCGGATTATCTTTTAAACAAATGGCTACTCTTTCCTTTACATCTTCGTATTTTCCTCTGTGACTTGTACTAAAGTTGTCTCGAAAAGTTATTCCTGTAGTGCCTTGGCTACCTTTAATTTCAGACAATAATGTTTTGTCATCCAACAATATATTTTTTGCCAAATCTCCAGAACGAGTTAATTCTATCTGTTCCCAATCCTTGTTGTTTAAAATTGAAGCGAATTTTCCGGGGTACCCTATTTCTTTATCGTCTGCGAAAACATATGGCTTTAAATCTAAGATGCTTCCTTCTAGGATATGAAATATTTCTTCTTCATCCTCTATGCCTTCTAATAATTCTGATGCGTTTTTTAGGGCTTTTTTGTTGACACTCAGAATTTGCTTATAATCTTCAACTGTCAGTCTTTGAAATGCAGAATATAGTAGGTATTCTGGTTGAAAGAGTTTAGACAAGTCATAACTTGACTCGCTAGCAAATTCACCAATAATTGAATTCACTATTTCGGTATGACGTTGTCTGAATTTTTCGTGGTTTATTTCTTTTTGCTTAAATACAATTAGTACATAATTTTTTATTGATTTCGTTGCAAAAACTTCATGATGACTTGCTATTCCTTTCTGTAAACTCTCGTAAGAATGATAAAAACAACATTTTTGTTCAGGAGAAAAAATCCTGCCATTAGAAGTTTTATATGGTTCTATATATTGTACTTCTTTCGGTAAATTATCTTTGTCTAAAAGAAGTAAATACCCTTTTACTGAATATTTGGTTTCATTTACAAAATTTGAAAAGGGAACATATAGTTCCTCCCATGCAGTCGATATTACAATACATCTGACTTCTCCATTGTTTATTTGTAAATTGATTTTAAGTGCTTCTACATATTTATATAACTCATGAATCGCTTGTCTTGAAGATTGATTAGATCGTTTTATTTCAATTATTACATAATTATTGTTAGCATCTTTAGCAAGAATGTCGATAAAGGATTTTGTAGTTCCATTAGCCTTTAAAAAATATTCTTTCCCTATTAGTTCTAAATTTTCAGGAAGTATACTCAAGTTCTCTGCAATCTTGTCACGAATAAAATCTTCATTATACTTCATGTTAATGGCACTCTTTTAGTTATGCTATATGCAATATAATTTTTTCCTTTTTCTCGTCTTCGTTTTTAACGAGAATGATTCAGACAGACATCGATAACACAATCCCCGATTAGCGCAAGTGTTTTTCACTTGTGCCTGCCCGGCATACCATTCCTGCCCTCCCCATCACGGCAAAAGCCGGTAGTAGTAGTTATTATTAACCCCACGTTAAAGCATGGGGTTAACCGGTAGAGAAATCGTTATTCCCTGCCCTAACCCCGCCTTTAAGTC
>DINJ01000110.1 GCA_002423665.1 Bacteroidetes bacterium UBA5543
TGGGCGTCATGTTCAGCATTGCCATGTTCGTCACCCTGCTCGGGTTCATGAACGGCCTGAACAGTCTTCTGGATGGATTGATCCTGAACCGAACGCCCCATGTGCGCTTGTACAACGAACGGCGCCCATCCCCCGAGCAACCCATTGAACGAGCATTCGAGCAAAACGCGGCCGTCGGAAGTGAACAGGGGCACCATTTCATCAGTTCGATCAACGCGAAGGATGAACTACCTCGCTTGCGCAACGCCCCTGCGATCATGGATGCCTTGAACAAGGATGATCGGGTACTTGCGGTCTCCCCACGGCTCGTTNNCAGACCGGTATCGCGGACTATGACAAGGTGCAGTGCTACGCGAACATAAAGACGGTGCAAAAGCTATTGGCGCGGCCAGGCAGCTATTATACCGATGTCAATGTGAAGTTGAAGGACCTTGAACTGGCACCGTCCTTCGCCAAGGAGATGACCGCCCGTTTCGGTGTGCAGGCCGTGGACATCCAAACGGCCAACGCACAGTTCGAAACGGGCAGCGATGTGCGCAACATCATCAGCTATGCAGTGGGTATCGTATTGTTTATCGTCGCCGGATTCGGGATCTACAACATCCTGAACATGATGATCTACGAGAAGCTCGACGCCATCGCGATACTGAAGGCCACAGGCTTCAACGGCAGCGACGTGCAGCGGATCTTTCTCCTGCTAAGCATCATCATNNNNATGACCCTGTAACGGTGAAGGTATTGAAGGAGGTCTCCTTGGAGGTGTCGCGAGGCGAATTCGTCAGCATCACGGGCAAGAGCGGTTGCGGCAAGAGCACCTTGTTGTACATCCTGAGTACCATGGATACGGACTATGAGGGCGAACTGTGCATCGATGGCGAGGCCACGCGGCAGGCCGGCCACGCCCGTTTGGCGCGGATCAGGAACGAGAAGATCGGCTTCGTGTTCCAGTTCCACTATCTCCTTACCGAGTTCAGTGTGCTGCGCAACGTCATGCTGCCCGGCCTCAAGCTCGGACGCAAGAGCCCGGCGGAGGTGGAACATCGCGCAATGGAACTGTTGAAGGAGTTGGAGATCGGTGATCAGGCGCTCAAGATGGCCAATCAGATCAGCGGTGGACAGAAGCAACGCGTTGCCATCGCTCGTGCGCTGATCAATGACCCGCTCATCATCATGGGCGATGAACCCACCGGGAANNACACGGACTTTGCCGCTCGCACCGATAGGATCATCGAGATGGATGACGGTCAGGTGGTAGGTGGCAAAACGTGAAAGGGACCCGTTGCCGGATCCCTTTCAATGGCTTCGTTCAAAGCCGAATTGACGAGTTGGATGCTTGACGAAGGGGAACGGGACCCCGGCGGATCCCGTTCCCACCTCTTTGGACCTTCAGCGATCAACGCAAGTTGAGGTAGACCGTTTGCAGGTGATCCTTCCCTGAACGGACATCGATGCGGTAGACGCCGGGCTCCAATTTCTCCTTCGGACGGAATTTCAGATCCACCCGCGATGCGTTAGCCGGGTCGGGCTTGGCCATGAGCCCCATGCTCGCCGTGGCGTCCGACGGATTCCGACTTGCCGAAACCACTGGTTCTGCGCTGCTGTACTGCTTGCCTTTCGGCGAGGTCATGATGAAGCTGGCACCTTGGGCGAGCGATCCCGGCAGGTCGAATGCCATATGCACTTCGTTCGTCCGCCGGGCCTTCACGGTCAGCTTTCCCTTCTTGCCTTGACGCGCTTCGAGTTCCGCGTTGTTCACCATCAGCGCTGCAGCGTTGTTCTGGTCCAAGCGGTGGGCCAAGGCCTCTTTTTNNGCTGCGCAGGTCGACCATCACACGTCGTGCCTCGGCGAGTTCCTCCATCCGTTTGGTATTGCCGGCGGCAGCGCTCTGTAGCAATGCTGCGCGCACTTCCGCCTCTTTCATCAGCCGTTCCAGTTCTGCGACCCTGGCCATACCGGTCTCCTTCTCTTGCTCCGCCTCGTCCACTTGCAGGGCCATCGCCTCCAGCAGGTCTTTGAGCTGGCGTTCCTCCCCCTTGACCCGTTCAACTTCGCGTTGATGTACCTGCACTTTGTGCTCCAGTTCGTGCTGTTGGACCATCAAGTATCCCGTTGTACCGATCGCACCCACCATGACGGTGGCCAATGCGATGCCGAAGGTCCTTTTCTGTTCTTTGTTGTTGCTCGTTTCCATGTTGGTCGTGTTTGTAGCTTGTTACGCCACACACCACACCGTGGGTTATGAAGATCCCGGGAAAAGATCATGAACAGGACCATGGATAGCCTCAAGCGGCCTTCGGAAGCGTAACGGCGAACACCGAGCCCGACCCGAGCTTCGAGTCGAGCGTGATGCTCCCTCCATGGGAAAGCACGATCGACTTCACGAGCGAAAGCCCGATCCCATTCCCCTTGGTCCCTCCGGTGTTCTTCGCGCGATAGAAGGGTTCGAAGATCCNNATTGAACAATCCCCAGCACCACCGGCAACCCAAGGCCAGTGCTTTGCTGACCCATTTGGGTGGTGAAAAAGGGTTCGAAGATCCGCTCTTGGTCCTCTGTGGCTATCCCCGGACCTTGGTCCCGTACTTGCAAGCTGATCGCATTGGTCGAGCTTTTCAAGAAGATCAGCGCGCGGCGGTCATCAGCGAACTTGCAGGCGTTCGCCAGCAGGTTGGTCACCATCGAATGCAGCAGCGTCTCGTTGCCGTTCACCAGCAGATCGCTCTCGTCCTCTACTTCGTCGATCATCACGTCCACCCGGTACCTGCTGTCCATGCGCAGCACTTCGTCCCGAGCCACCCATAGCACTTCGTCCATGCGCACCGGACCGAAGCCGGTTGCAGCGGCACCGGTCTCGGCTTGGGCGGTCAATAGCAAGCGATCGGAAAGTTGGTTCAAGGCATGCATGTCCTCCAACACCGAGCGAAGGGCTCTTTCGTATTCCGCACTGGTGCGAGGGTTCAATAGAAGTACTTCCAACTGCCCGGAGATCGCGGTGAGCGGTGATCGGAGCTCGTGTGATGCGTTCGCGATGAAGTTCCGCTGTACCTGGAAGGCGTCCTGCAGTCGAGCCAAAAGGTCATTGAACGAGAGGGCCAATTGTGCCAATTCATCGGTGTCATTGTCCAGTTGTATCCGCTTCGAAAGGNNATTCCCAAACGAGTCGCTGTACCGGGGACAAGGCGCGCATGGCAAAGAAGCGCCCGATGAAGAAGATGAGCACCACCCCGATCAAATAGGTGGCCAACATCACTTGGGCCTGGTTCTTCAGTTTCCGACGACCGTATATGTCCAAGCCGGAAGCGATGACCACATACTCCTCATCGCCGTGCCGGAATGAAAAGCCGAGCAATTCCCGGTCGGCGAGGTTCGAATAGTAGGTGCCGTCCTTTCGGATGAGGGCAAGAAGTTCCGATGTGGGTTCCGATCTTCCGTGTTGATCACCAAGACGTAGGACCTCGCGATCGGCATGGTCGTGTATCGTGATCGTTTCCTCGGGCAGTCTTACCGGGCTGGCCAGTTCGATCTTGCGAAGCAAGCGATCGTCGATCTCATCCACCTGCAGAAGCATCGTGGCCGCGTTATTTCCGCGGTCCTTCATGCGGCCTATGAATTCCTCTTTGCGAAAATCGGCTGCACGCATGAACACTACGGCGAAGGCGATACCGAGGATNNGCACCAGGAATTGCAGTGCCAGCCGGGTGCGTATGTTCATGGGTTCGCCGTAAGGATGTACCCGAGTCCCACACGGGTGTGGATCAGCTTCGTTCCGAAATCACGGTCCACTTTCTTGCGCAACAACTTCACGTAGGCCTCCACCACGTTGGTTCCTGTGTTGAAGTCGATGTCCCACACGCGTTCACTGATGAGCGATCGGGAAAGCACGCGCTCCGGGTTACGCAAGAAGAACTCCATAAGGGCATATTCCTTCGCGGTCAGCGCGATGTTCTTACCCTCGCGGACCACCATCTTTTGTTTCAGGTCCAGTTCCAGTCCGCCATAGCTCAAGCGCTCCGCGGTCTCCGTTACTGCGTTGCCGCGTCGGGTAAGTGAACGTATCCGTGCTAGCAGCTCTTGGAATTCGAACGGCTTCACGAGGTAATCATCTGCCCCGGCGTCCAGTCCGAGCACCTTATCGTCCGTGGTACCCAAAGCGGTCAGCATCAGGATCGGCATGCCGCCCCCGGCCAGTCGGATCGCCCGACAGCAATCTATCCCGTCCATGATCGGTAGCACGCGGTCCAGGACCACCAGGTCCACGGCCTCTTCTATGGCCAAGCGCTTGCCCATCTGCCCGTCGTAGGCGTTCAGCACGTCGTACCCGCTTTCTTCCAAGCCTTGCTTCAGGAATGCGGCCACCTTCGGCTCATCTTCAACAACGAGAATACGCATGGTTCAAATCTAGCAAGGCGGGATCCTGGTCGCCGTAATTGGTGGTCTTGGGATGGAAAACCGAGAAGGCCCGTCCCCGGGCCTTCTCGTAACCAATACGGTGAGCGGCTGTTCGTATTCTTCGGTCCTCGGCCCTCCCAAGCCGATCGCCGTACGACCAATTGGACCTAACTCCTTGTGGATTCGCCGTTCACCGATACCTTATGGGCGACAAAGCTCCAATGCCCTGTTGAAGTTCCGCGGGCATGGACATGAAAAAGTCGTGAAATCTCACCTTTCAACCTGCAAACATGCGCTATCGACGTCTAGGTTCCTCCGGCCTTCAAGTTTCAGAACTTTCTCTCGGCTCTTGGCTGACCTTCGGTAAGCAGATCGGCGACCCCGTTGCCGAGAAGCTCATGAAAGTGGCCTATGACGGGGGCATCAACTTCTTCGACAATGCGGAGATATACTCCCGCGGCGAGTCGGAAAAAATGATGGGTCGTGTGCTGAAAAGCAAAAACTGGGAGCGCTCCTCCTATGTGGTATCCAGCAAAGTATTTTTTGGCTGGCGGGGTGAGGCCAACAAACCCAACCAGACAGGCCTCAGCCGCAAGCATATAACAGAGGCTTGTGACGAAGCGCTGGGGCGCCTGCAGGTTGATTACCTGGATTTGTTCTACTGCCACCGCCCAGACAAGAACGTGCCGATAGAAGAAGTGGTATGGACCATGAACCACCTGATACAAAGGGGTAAAATACTCTACTGGGGCACCAGCGAGTGGAGCGGCCCCGAGATAATGGAAGCCCATATGGTAGCCCGCGAGCTGCGCCTGATAGGCCCTGCCGTAGAGCAGCCTGAATACAACCTCTTCAAGCGGGATAAGATGGAAGTGGATTATTATACCATATTCAAAAATATAGGTATGGGCACCACCATCTGGAGCCCCCTGGCATCGGGACTGCTAACAGGTAAATACAACGATGGCATTCCCGAGGGTTCGCGCCTGGGGCTGCAGGGTTTCGACTGGCTGAAAGACCGGGTAATGACCGACGAAAAGATTGCCCGTGTGCGCGACCTGGCCACTGTGGCTAAAGACTTGGGCACTTCGCTGGCCACCTTGTCTATAGCATGGTGCATCCGCAATCCTAATGTAACCAGTGCTATATTGGGTGCGACTAAGGAAGAACAGTTACTGGAAAACCTGAAGGCGCTGGACGTAGTACCCAAACTGACGGATGAGGTGATGGAACGGATAGATACTGTAATGGGTACAAAGCCTAATATGCCGCAGTATTAATTCGTTTGTAAAACTGACAGGAGCATTACAATTAGTGGCATAAATATTGTGAGTTAGAAATCAAATTCAACTTATGAACAAACCTATAATCATTGCATTTATCCTGCTGCTAATTGGCATAGCGTCTTGTAAAAAAGAAGAAACGACAAAAAATAAAAATAATATGCGGCTCGTTCGTCATGAATTTGATAACGGGTATTGGACTCATTATTTTGAATATAATGAAGATGGGAAAGTATCAATACACAGGGATTTTCGCCCACCGGTAGATACAGCCAACCCTGTCCCCAGGGTTATTGTTACTGAATTTTTTTACGGGAAAAACGGCAAGCTATCCTCTCAAAGAACAAATGTATTTGATGAACGGATTATGCAGGAAACATATGAGTACGATAGTAACGACAGGTTGGTCAGGTTTATTTCAGTAGACGACACCGGGCTTGTCTGGTTAAGAATAGAGTATACATACGGTGCTGATGATATAGAAGTAAAAACATATGGCGACCCCAAGAATCCTCAATTTGTCATTGAAGAAAAATACCATTTAGACGCTAATGGCAACGTAGACAAATCATACAGAAAAGACCCCAATGGTGTCTATTATAAAACGGCTTACAATACAACTTATGATGGTAAGAAATCACCATATGCTACGGTAAAGGGCTTAGAAAGACTCGGGTATTTTGAGCATTATTCCGTTCCAAATTTGTTTATCAACTCAAATAATATCATTAGTTACACACAAGACTATGGTTCAGGTAGTTCTGCGTCAACTGACAGTAAGTCATTTCAGTACACATATAACAAGGAAGGTTACGTGACATATCGAACGGCAAACGGGCAATTCGGGGATAAATATACTTATGAAACATATTGAATATCATGTGTTATACCTAACTCTGCCTCCATAACCAATCTCAGTGCTTGTTTTTCAAAAGAACCGTATAAAATGTCTTGGCATTGAGGGGTTTTTCCATGTTTATCAGGCTGTTTTGCACAAAACCACCTGTTCTTTTTATATTTTTGCAACCTTTACAAAGCATATCCCTTAACTGATATATAATAGCACTGGGTGGCAAGCCGTTAGATTTAGATGCATTTGAACAGATAGTCCTGTACCAGAAGGAGGTGAACCTGACCGCCTCTGCGGTAAAGGAGGCTACCCGCAGTTACGAGTTCCTCAAAACTTTTTCGCAGGATAAACTGATATACGGTATCAATACCGGCTTCGGCCCTATGGCGCAATACCGCATCAACGATGAGGACAAGAAGAGCTTGCAGTACAACCTTATCCGCAGCCATGCCTCGGGCATGGGCGAAAAGCTGAACAGCCTGCAAAGCCGGGCTATGATGCTGGCGCGCCTGCATACGCTGGTGTTGGGCTACTCGGGTGTTCACCCCGACCTGGTGCAGCTGATGACCGACCTCATCAACCACGAGGCTTACCCCGTTATATATGCCCACGGTGGCGTAGGTGCCAGCGGCGACCTGGTACAGTTGGCGCACCTGGCATTGGGCCTGATAGGTGAAGGAATGTTCTTGTACCAGGGCGATATCGTTCCTGCACAGGACGTGTACCAGCAGCTTGGCCTGAAACCACTGGATATAAATGGTCGCGAGGGCCTGGCGTTGATGAACGGCACTTCGTCTATGACGGGCATAGGTGGTATCAACGTGATACGCGCGCACAGGCTGGTGGTATGGAGCATGTTGCTATCGCTGATGGTGAACGAGATGATGGAAGCCTATGACGACCACTTCTCTGCCGAGCTGAACAATGTAAAGAAACACAACGGCCAGCGCGCCGTGGCCGAGTGGATGCGCATACTGGGCGACGACAGCCGCCTGATGCGTAAACGCCACGAGCACCTGTACGATAAGAAAGTAACCGAAACTGTAGTAGAAGACAAAGTGCAGGAGTATTACTCGCTGCGCTGCGTGCCGCAGATACTGGGGCCGATATTTGATACGGTGTTGAATGCGGAAAAAGTGATAGTGGACGAGTTGAACTCGGTAAATGACAACCCCGTAGTTGACTATAAGAACCAGAACATATTTCACGGTGGAAACTTCCACGGCGACTATGTGGCGCTGGAAATGGATAAGCTGAAAATAGTAGTGACCAAACTGTCTATGCTATCAGAGCGCCAGTTGAACTTTTTGCTGAACCCCGCGCTCAACAAGAAGCTGCCCGCATTTGCTAATGCAGGCAGGCTGGGGCTCAACTTCGGTATACAGGGTATGCAATACCCCGCTACATCTACCACGGCAGAAAACCAGACACTGAGCAATCCCGTGTATATACACAGCATACCCAACAACAACGACAACCAGGATATAGTGAGCATGGGTACCAACGCAGCTATGCTCTGCGCCCGTGTGATAGACAATACTTATGAAGTGCTGGCGGTAGAAGCTGCCGCATTGGTGCAGGCGATAGATATACGTGGCATAGCCGACAGGTTAGCACCCGCTACCCGCTGGATGTACGATGGCGTGCGCAATCATTTCCCTTTCTTTAAAGAGGATTTTTCAGCATCATCGCATCTGCAGGCTGTTAAGACATGGATGAAGGATACGGATATAGTAGCGCAGTTTAAGAAGAAGATTTAATGTGCTAATAGGATAACCCCGCCACAGCGGGACAAGTTGCGGCAATGCGATAATATCAATTCGCCACTTTTAGGTTTTGACTTTTACTTTTGAACCGAGTTTGCGAGTTCATGAGTGCCATTAAATAATAATTGACCTACGAATAATTATGAAGAAGTACGCATTGGTTACAGGTGGTTCACGCGGAATAGGTAAGGCTTGCTGCATCAAGCTGGCGGAGATGGGGTATAACGTCCTGGTGAACTACAAGGGCAATAAAGAAGCTGCTGTGGAAACGGCATCGCTCGTACGCGAGTACGGCGTAAGCGCCCAGATACTGCAATTTGACGTAGCCAATAAAGAAGAAGTGAAACACGCCATCATCACCTGGCAGGAGCAGCACAACGACTGTATGGTGGAAGTGCTGGTGAACAACGCCGGTGTACGCCAGGATACACTGATGATGAGCATGACCGACGAGCAGTGGGAGAGTGTGCTGGATACAAGCCTGCAAGGCATGTACCATGTTACCAAACAGGTGCTCAACCAGATGCTGATGAACCGCTACGGCCGCATCATCAATATGGTGTCCCTCAGCGGACTGAAAGGCCAGCCCGGACAAGTAAACTACTCTGCCGCCAAAGCAGGTATGATAGGTGCTACCAAAGCACTGGCGCAGGAAATAGCCAAGCGTAATGTAACCGTCAACGCAATAGCTCCCGGCTTTATCAAAACCGATATGACCGAAGAGCTGAACGAAGGCGACCTGAAAAAAATGATACCCATGCAGCGCTTCGGCGAGGTGCAGGAAGTAGCCGACCTGGTAGGTTTCTTAGCCTCTAAGAGCGCGGGCTACATCACCGGGCAGGTGGTGTCTATCAATGGGGGGTTGTATACCTAGCTTACGATTTTCTACGGCCAGAATGGATTACATTAAACGTGTTATTGTCTTCTTCGTTGGGAGTTTTCCAAATTATTTTACCTTCTTNNACCTTCTTGCTTGTACCCGCAACTTAACAGGATTAATTTACCCTTGACCAGACTTATCAGATATACATTCTCAAGTTGTAGTACTCTATCAGCGACTTGAGGATGTATTGCAAAATTTGTTCCCGCATAATGTTTTATGGTAGATTGATACATTAGTGCTTCTGGATATGCATCTCTTAAATCAGGTTTATTTTGATATGGAAATAGTACCCTGTATGCTAACCAGGCAGTATAAAGGTAATCTTCAGGTTTTGTTATTTTCTTTGTAAATTGAATATCATTAAATTTATTGAGCTCTAAAAGAATTTCCTTTTCTTCGGGGTTACTATCTAGAAATGAAGAGAATCCGTTAATTATCCTATGTATAAACATTTTATCCGATTGCTGTATTTGAGGAGGAATGTTTGCTATATAAGGTAATACACGTATAGGGTTATCGCTAATTATTTTCCATGCACTAACAAAATTCATGCTGTCAAGAGATCGCGATTCTATTACTGATGTTAATGGATTGCTAGAGCCATAAAATACTGGTTCATTTTCAAAATTTGCTCGGTTGAGTCTTGTTTTCTCTGGCGGCGGATATGAAAAGGATTGAGGTTTTGATATATTATCTTCAGGGTTATCGAAATCAAAAGAATGATAAGGGCGACAACGGTAGATATATTCACCAGATAACTTTAATGCAATAGTCATTGAAACTAATGTAATTAGTGGCCAAGGAATAACTTTATTAATGTTATCCTTAGAAATACTGTCCCATTTAATTTCATTAAATTCATCGATTGCTTGTTTCAATTCAAGCATATCCGGCAACTTCTTTTTATTGACATTTTCAAACATCGCACTCAAATTTATTTATTTAGAAAGTTTAAGCCAAGCAACTACTACCTTAATCGGTCCACCTGACCAGCAACCCACAACCCCCTCAACCACATAGTTTTAACGTTTCCCTTTCGCATTTTCGGGCTAACTTTCCCACATCTGTGCATTTCTTTTCAGAGTAGTGCGGCAAAGACTTTTTAATTTCGGTATGACCTTAAAAAGCAGAGGAGTATATGGATATAGAACAATTAATGCCACATATTGAGGCGCTGGTATTCGCCAGCGAAAGGCCCATCACTATTATTGAGATGGTAGACCTGCTCGGCCAGACTTTTGAGGAAGCTGTTGAACCTGAGCGTATTGCAGCTTGTATAGAGGCAGTGCGCGAAAAGTACAGCGCTGAATACTATCCGTTTGAACTGCGCGAAGTAGGCGGCGGCTACCAGTTCCTGACCAAAAAAGAATACCACAAGACCGTATTGCAACTCAACGGCGATAAATATATTAAAAAACTGTCTGTAGCGGCTATGGAAACCCTGGCCATCATTGCCTATAAACAGCCCATTACCAAAGGCGAAATTGAGTTCATACGCGGGGTTAGCGTGGATTATTCTATACAGAAGCTGCTGGAGAAAGAANNCTTCCAAAAACTTTATGGACTACCTGGGTATCAATACCCCTGCCGACCTGCCGGCACTGAAAGATATATCGAATATAGAGATAGTGATACCAACAGCTGGTAGCGAAGCCGAGCCCGGCGAACACGCAGAAGGCGAAGACCCCGAGGCCCTGGTGACGGTAGAGGCTGACGGCAGCCTGAAAGAACATAATGGCGAGGCTGAATAATAGGCCCCACAGCATATTTCCTTTTTTACAAAACCATGTTCCGCATTTTGGAACATGGTTTTTATCGTTTATAGTACCTTTGCACCCAAATTATTATCCATGCAATTGAGAGGTTGGTTATTATCCATTACAGCAATTCTTCTTTTTCAGTCCGCTTCAGCGCAAAAGGTATCTGAGAAAAAGGTAGTCAGACAGTTAAAGAAAGACATCGGTTACCTGGCATCCGATAAGTTGGAAGGCCGCCGTACAGGCTCTGAAGGCGAAAAACTGGCTGCTGATTATATCACTAAGCATTATACCGCAGAAGGTATAAACGGGTACAAGGGTAAGTATATCTATCCTTTTACTTTTACCATTGGCCGTACCAAAGGCGAGAACACGCGCATAGTGATAAACGGCAGCGAACTGAAGAAAAGCAAGCTGGCGTACCCTCTTTCTTTCAGCGGCAATGGCAAAGTGCAGGGCGAAGTGATACCCGGCGTGATGGAGCATGGCAGAATATGGGTAGTGCCCATGTTTGCCGACGAAGACGAAGCCAAAGACGCACACTTCAACTGGGAGAAGTCAGCCTTTGAGCGTTCAAAAGAAGCCATCAAGTCAGGCGCTACTGCTGTTGTGTTTTACGACCCCTACGATGCTAAGTATCCTGCCGAGTTCAACAAGCGTACTGAATACGAGGCGCTGTCAGTTCCTGTGGCTTACATCACCTACGAGGGCTATGTACAATACATGAACAAAGACAAGCAGGAAGTAGCACCATCTGTAATACTTGAACTGGATACTGACCTGAAGGACAAAAAGCTGACAGGTAACAATATACTGGCGACCATCAATAACAACGCTAAATACACAGTGGTGCTGGGTGCGCACTACGATCACCTGGGCCATGGCGAAGACGGTAACAGCCTGCACGCTGCCAAAGACGGATCGATACATAACGGCGCTGACGACAACGCCAGCGGTACCGCAGCACTGATGCAACTGGCTACACGCATTAAAGACGCAGGCCTTAAAAACTACAACTATGTATTCATGCACTTCTCTGCCGAAGAGTTAGGATTAATAGGCTCTAAGAAGATAGTGGAAGAACTGGGACTGGATANNATATGGTGGGCCGCCTCAACGATAGCACGCATGCGCTTACAGTTGGTGGCGTAGGCACATCACCTGTATGGGGCAAGGTGGTGAACAAAGACGATGAGCGTTTTAAGATAGCGTTTGACAGCTCAGGCGTAGGGCCTTCTGACCATAGCTCTTTCTATTACAAAGGCATACCTGTGTTGTTCTTCTTTACCGGTACGCATAGCGACTACCACAAGCCTAGTGATGATGCGGATAAAATCAACTACGAAGGCCAGGCGCAAATCATGGACTACATCTACACAGTAGCGGCGAAGATGGATGCCATGCCTAAACCTGCTTATACTGAGACCAAACAAACTACGGTAGGTAAAGTGCGTTTTAAAGTAACGCTGGGTGTAATGCCCGACTACTCTTTCAACGACGGTGGCCTGCGCATAGACGGCGTAACTGACGGACGCCCTGCCGCTAAAGCCGGCTTGAAAGGTGGTGACATCATTATACAAATGGGTGAGCACGAAATACGTGGTATACAAACCTATATGGAAGCACTGGGTGCTTTTACAGAAGGTGAAAAGACGACCATTACCATCCTGCGCGAAGGCAAGAAGATGACCATGCNNAAGGTATCCCATGGGATACCTTTCCTATTTAGTGGAATTCCCTAATCTTATTCTGACTGGCCTACAACTACCCATTTGTAGCTGCTGCCGTCTTTCGCAATTCCCCAATAGTCGTATGAACTGGTGGCACGGTCACCGGCAGTGTTTAGCTTGGTATTGCCTGTTGCGCCGTGGTATTCAGCAGCATGCATTACAAAATTTGATTTCATCTGGCTGAACTCAGGTTGTACATAAGGGAAGCTCATATAGCTTAGTGCCAATACCCAAACGGCATCATAAGCCGCCAGTGCAAATGCATCGGGTGCTATGCCTGTCCTTGCTTTTATCTCAGCAGACAATGGCTGCCATTTGCCGGACGCAGCTTCGGGCAGCCCGAATGCAGGAGCGAAATATTTGGTAGCTATGGCAAAGTCGGCCGCTGCAGCATTGCCGGTGATAGCTGCACTCAACGCGGTACCATCGCCACCGTACCAACGCACTGAGGAGAGTACCGGGTCGGAGGCCGCTTGTTGGAACAAATCCACACATTCATCGAACGATGCCAGGTATACTGCTATCTGATTAGTAGCATAAGATGACTGGTATTGCACGATCCTCGCTTTGATATCAGCCAGCAGTGAAGTAAAATCAACATTGGCAGTATTGCTGTATGGTGTTGTTGCAGACACCATGCCATTCAATGTATTGAAAGCTTTCCCCACTGATAATTGCAATCCTTTATTACCTGCATCATCGCGGGCGGCTGTTATCAATGCCCGTATACCGTCATTATATAATGACTTGCCCATCGCCACGCCCTCTACATCATCAGCCGGGCAAAACCTGTAGAGGTTGTCGTAATCAATACTCAGGCTGCCCGCAGTGCTGCCCTGGCTTACTACCAGCATATTATTTGCATTGGCGTAATTGAGCACGGCACCCGCCTCGGCACTTGACTGGGGGCCGAGTATAAACCTGCAGCCCTCACCTTTGGCAGTAGCTATATACTGACTTGCCAGTGTGGCATCCAGTTTCGTATCGTACACTACAGAACTAAAGCGGTAGGCTGAACCATTTTTGCTCATTGAAGCATTAATTTCTTCAATTGCAATATCTATTGCCGCCTTAGATGTTATGCCCAATGTTGACCAGTTGCCCGTGAGGCTCAGCAGGGCGCCTATCTTTACATTGTTTTCAGGTATTTTGTTCTCCTGCTCTTTTTTGCAGGAGGCATTTAACAATAGAATAGCCAGTAATGTGGCGAGGACATATTTTATCCGTCTCATAAAGATGTGTTTAAGTATTATTGCTAAAACTAATAATTGAAAACGGATAATCATAATAACCACGTATAACTATATCAGTACAGTATTTTGTAATTTGACAGGGCTATGCCCGATATCAACAAGCTGCATACCGTACCCCTGACTGAAGAGGAGCAATACCACCTGATGACCGTGTATAAAACCAGGTTGCCTTTCTTCGCGCTGGTATTCGGTATATTCATTCTTGCAGGTATCTATTTTTCACTGGCGGCATATAAGGATGATGTTGACCCTTATGATTATGAAGTATTCGGCTACCTGCTGGTGGGCGAAGACCTTTTCCTCTTTGTACTGCTGCTGATAGAAAGTATGATCATCTTCATAGGTGCCAGGATATTTCTCAAAAAGATATACGCTTTTAAAAAAGATGCCTGGTGCGGCAGGAAAGAAGTGCTGCACAAAACCGTCATAGACAAAAAGTTTTTCCCGAATACCAATCAATACTACATCAGCTTTGACGACCCCAACTATATGCACCATGAGGTAGATGCCGATGTATATTATTCACTACAGGTGGGTGACACCGTACCCATATACAGGGGTATTTACTCCAAACATGTTTTTCAGAAAGACGCGCGGTTTACGTTTATGTAGGCAATGTTCCATTTTGTTCCCGAAAAAATGGAATAACATTTGTCATGCCGGACCCCGAGCCAGCATCTCACACCACGCTGTATACACATCTCGTGAGTTCCCGGGTCACGGCC
>DINJ01000044.1:0-162 GCA_002423665.1 Bacteroidetes bacterium UBA5543
GGTGAACAGTACTACGAGTTTGGTTATCTGTAGCAAGCGAAACATGATACCTAAATATCGGTAATTAATAGGGTCTATCTTACAATAACGCAAGTGTGTGTTTTACGTTTTTGTTACCTTTGCGACCCTGTGAAAGGTCTCGTAGCTCAGTTGGTAGAGCAG
>DINJ01000044.1:437-24276 GCA_002423665.1 Bacteroidetes bacterium UBA5543
ATGAAAGGATTTGTAAAAGGTCTTTGGAGCGGTTGGTTTCCAGTAGCTGTTGCATAATCTTCCAAGTTTCAACAAGTTCTTTTTCACCGGCCATTTCGCCCCACTCAATTGCAGCATCTAGATACTGTTTACTTTTTTTCGTCTTTCCGGTCAGAAAATAATCCCTGAACTCAAGATAATTGTACTTCGCATGGTAGAAACATACTTCGTTTGGCGGTGTAACCTGCAAAATACCGTTCTTATATTTCTTAGTCTCTTTCTCAACATACGCATTTTCTGCCGCCTCTGCTATTTTGTAAGGTAACACTACAAATAGAACAATACATGTGAAAATGATATTTATTAATGTTATCGCGTATGCCTTTTTCATATTTGAATATGGTTCTTTTTCTACTTAGATATTGTCGGTTTTCAGGGTATACCTTAAGTGTGAAAATCATCAATAGTCGATTCGCAAGTCTTGTAAGGTAGAACCATCGGAAAAAGTAATTAAAAAACGATGTTCACTGTAATCCGCTGTTGCGTGTATATACTTTCTGCATAAATCACTAATTCTTNNTATCACAGTCGGCTGGTATTATCACGTCTACGCAGCTCTTGTTTGGGCATTGAGGGTCATGTCTTACAACTTCGTAGTGTGGCAATCTTTCCCATTTTTTTGTTGATTTCTTTTCTGGTGTCACTATTTCTGTTTCATGCTGATATTCTTGCGGTAGGTGTGAAATAAGTGCAGTGTCTATTTCGGTTGAACGTTCATCTGCGTTGCCACAACCAATAATGAAAGACAGACACATTGCTATTAGTATGCTATGTTTCATGTAGCCAATATACTGCTCTAATCTGTAAATTGCTGCAAGTTCCTAATCTGCAATTTGCCGATAGGGTAAATAACAACGCACGCTGTTTTCGCAATGGTGCAAAAAGTCATTTGCTAGCTGGGTGGTATAGGGTGTGGCCTGTCCTAATTGTGCCGTTTTAGCCCTGATTTGGGCAGTTAGTTCCCTTTGTAGGTTCTGGGGGCCATACGTCCCTACTATGGCAATAAAACGCCTTTCCCGCGCGCGCTGGGTGGTGGTCTTGGTCCCGCGTATGTCTGTCCACTCCCTTGGGTTTTTCATTCGCTGGTAATTCTTTCGTTCTGGTTTGGTGAGGCGTTCAATATCGATACTGTTGTCGTCGAAATGTAATAGGCGTACAGCGTTTTAATAAAGCACTATCTGTCAATCCACTGGTAGATGCTACGATCATTCAGAATTTTGGCGCAAAAGACCATGACGGTATGGCAATAGCTGTTGTTCTGTAGCTTGGGCTATAAAAGCAAAGCGCTTCCCGGTCTGAGCCAGGAAGCACTTTGTACGCATGATGCTAATCGCACACTTTTTCTTTGTTGAACCAAGCCCTTTCGTCTGTGCTTACACAGGAGCGGCTTCTTGTGATTATAGCTTATGTTTCAGGATTTCTTCTACCACAGATGGGTCGAGCAGGGTTGAAGTGTCTCCGATGCTCTCGGTCTCGTTTTCTGCTATTTTTCTGAGTATGCGGCGCATTATTTTCCCGCTGCGTGTTTTAGGCAAGCCGCTCACAAACTGTATTTTGTCGGGTTTGGCTATAGGACCTATAATACGTGTTACTGTTTGAGCAATGTCCTGTCTTGTCAGGTTTTCATCGCCATGCGGATGATCATAGATAATATAGGCATATATGCCTTGTCCTTTTATGTCATGCGGGTAGCCTACTATGGCGCTTTCAATTACGCCTGAGTGCATGTTAATTGCATTCTCCACCTCGGCCGTGCCTATACGGTGGCCGCTTACATTCAATACATCGTCTACCCGGCCGGTAATACGGTAGTTGCCATCAGCATCACGATAACAGCCATCGCCTGTAAAATACATATTTTCGTAGGTAGCAAAATATGTGCTGCGGCAACGCTCATGGTCGCCATAAGTAGTGCGTATTACAGATGGCCATGGATGCCTGATACACAGGTTGCCACTTACATCGTTCCCGTTTATTTCCAGGCCATTTTCGTCTATCAGCACAGGCTGTATTCCCGGCAGGGGCAAAGTAGCATATGAGGGTTTTGCGGGTGTTACCCCAGCCATATTTGATATCATTATCCCGCCGGTTTCTGTTTGCCACCAGGTATCTACAATNNACTACAGAACCTAGTACTTTCAGGCTGTTGAGGTGATGTCCGTGCACCGGGCCCAGCCCATAGCTCATCAGGCTGCGTATGGCAGTAGGTGCGGTGTACAAAATATTTACCTTGTATTTATCTACAATGTCCCAAAATCTGCCTGCGTCTGGCCAGGTGGGTACACCCTCAAACATCAGGCTGGTAGCCCCGGCCCCCAGCGGACCATATAATATGTAGCTATGCCCGGTTATCCAGCCTATATCGGCCGTGCAAAAGTGTATATCCCCCGGCTGGTACTGAAAAACATTTACGAATGAATACGTTGTATATACCATGTATCCTCCGCAGGTATGTACCACCCCTTTAGGCTTGCCGGTNNGTGTCCGTGTCAGTACTATTACCTTCTCTACAAACCTGCACTGTACCAGTGCATCATCTATTACACTCTTTAGTTGTATTTCCTTGCCACCCCTATATGCACCATCGCAGGTAATGATATGCCTCGCCTGTGCATCCTGTAGCCTGTCTGCAATGCTTTGCGCGCTAAATCCGCCGAATATGACAGAATGTATAGCACCTATGCGGGCACATGCCAATACAGCAATAGCCAGCTCGGGTACCATACCCATATATATGCATACTCTGTCACCTTTGCCAACACCATTATTCTTCAACACATTGGCAAACTGAACTACCTTTTGGTGCAGATCCCTATATGTTATTACCCGATGATGCTCTTCAGGGTCGTTTGGTTCCCATATCAATGCCGGTTGATTACCCAGTAGTCCCAGGTGACGGTCCAGGCAGTTTTCTGTTATATTTAGTTTGCCTCCCTTAAACCATTTTACATCCGGCTCTTTAAAATTCCATTCTAATACTTTATCCCATTTCTTACGCCACAAAAAAGAAGAAGCTATATCGTCCCAGAATCCCTCGGGGTCATTTACACTTTTATCCCATGCTTGCTGATAGCCTGCCTCTGTTTTTATCTGAAAAGGATATGACATATGCTCTGCTTTTTCTACTAGATAGCTATTCATTCAAACTAAGTAAAAAATATCAATGTACCTAAATTGGTCTATGAATAAATTGATGAAAATTTTCGTTGAAGACAGGTTTAGATATATTAGTTGGCCGTTTATTTGACAGATAAATATACTATCAGGCTATGCTCTTATAGGTTATATGAATACATAGCAAGGATAACACGCTCAGAACTTCTTTCAACGCATAATATTGCATGATAAATCAGTCAAAAAAAATGATTTACAAGTCCTTATGTAATATTTGTCACACTAAGGCTTAAGAGTACATGATATTTTTGCTATAAGACAAAACAAACCGTCCGGGGTGGCATAACCAATTATTAGATTATGTCCCCCGGATAACTTTTTTAGACAATGAATGAATCAATGCCATCTTGCACAATGAGCTGTACAGACAAGATCAGCATCAGGGATTATTATAAACGTAACTGTACTGAAGGAAGTAACAGCAGTGCCAGCAATTTTTACAAACTTTTTATAGACCTGCATGAGCCGGGAGATATACTGTTGGTTAACAATAACTTCTGCGACAATGTGAAGTATACTGTACAGAAAGGATGGACAGTAGATTTACTCCCAACAGCACCTGTGATGAACAATGGAGGCTATAATGTAAATATTATCAATACAGGTGTTGCTGATTACCGGGCAGAGAAAAAGTATAGCGCTATTGCATTGAATTTTCTTAATTTATCTCCATCAGTCAGGCTTGTATTACACCGGGAAGTTTCAAAATCATTGAACAATGGTGGGTATCTGCTGCTGGAAGAGTTTGTTGATACCGAAGAGGGCAGCGGCAACGATGCCGTGAATACCGTGGGCCAATTCGAAGACCTGGAAATTCTCTACAATGAAAAGAAAGAAATAAATTTAGTGACAGAGCAAGGTATGAAGACCGTGAGCGTGTTAAGGCTACTGGCCAGGAAATTGTAAGGGAAACCCACAGTTTAATATGTAGTATAACAAGACAAAACAGAATAGCATGTCAGACTTATCAAAATTGAAAGAATTGTTTCCTGAACTGGAAGAAGAGTTGTATGATGAATTGATACAGGTAGGTGTAGTAAAAGAAATTCCTGCCGGTACAACAATACTGAGTGTTGCCCAGCCCATTCGCACTGTTATGATGGTATTGGATGGCGTGGTAAAGCTCTACCAGGAAGATGGCGAAGGCGACGAATACTTTGTATACCATATAGAACCAGGCCAGGCCTGCGCGGTATCTATGGTATGCGCCTACAAGCAAGAGAAAAGTATGGTAACAGCAAAGGCGGTAACGGATGTAATCATGCTGACAGTGCCGTTGGATTATATGGATAAATGGCTGCAAAGATATAAGAGCTGGCACTATTTCGTAATCAAAACATATCGTTCGAGATACGAAGAATTATTGCGTACGGTAAGCGAAATCGCATTCAGGAACATGGATGAGCGTTTAGAATTTTACCTGAAAAGACAAGTGAAGCAATTTGGCAACCATGTAAAACTCACGCACCAGGATATAGCTAATGATCTTAACTCTTCGAGAGAAGTTATCAGCCGGTTGATGAAAAAAATGGAAAAGAACGGATTGATAAGCATCCATCGTAACTCTTTTGAGTGGATAAGGGATTAATTTAATCGTAGTTTTCTCCATTATGTGACAGGTATCACATAACCTGCAAAGTATAAATGCCACCTTTGCAATCGAAAAAATATATTATGGAAATTCTCGGATACATTGCATCATTACTGATAGGACTTTCACTTGGGCTAATAGGCGGGGGGGGCTCCATTCTTACAGTTCCCGTACTCGTTTACCTTTTTGGCGTAGACCCTGTATTAGCTACAGCATACTCATTGTTTATTGTAGGTAGTACCAGCCTTATAGGCACTTTCCCTAAATACAAAAGCGGGGAAGTAAATATCAAAACAGCTGTTATTTTCGGTATACCATCCATTATAGCGGTGTACCTGACACGTGCATTCCTGGTGCCTGCTATACCAGCTGAAGTGTTTGCCATTGGTGATTTTGTAGTGACCAAAGCATTGCTGATGATGATGCTTTTCGCTGTGTTAATGGTATTCGCATCAGTATCTATGATACGAGATAAGAAGAAGAAAGTAGAAGAGGCGGGTGAGCAGAAATTCAATTATCCGATGATTATAGTTGAAGGAGCGCTGGTGGGTACTTTGACGGGACTTGTAGGGGCCGGNNGGTCGGCACGTCGTTGCTTATAATAGCTGCAAAATCGTTGATTGGCTTTACAGGAGACTTAGGCAAACAAACCATGGACTGGACATTACTGCTGACAGTAACCGGCTTGGCAATAGCAGGTATATTTATCGGTAACGTGCTGAGTAAGAAAGTATCAGCATCCAGCCTTAAAAAAGGTTTTGGTTGGTTTGTGTTGGTAATGGGTATATACATCATCATCAAAGAGCTGTTTTTCGCCAGCCCGGGTGGCGGCCACTAAAATTGTACGATATCCAAGTCAAATATTAAAGCCCCTGTCTAAGGGGCTTTTTCATTTAAGCACTTTTTACACGTTTAATTGCTGTTTGAAGGACCTATAAATAAGCATGCCTTATACCCGTATAGATGGCTAAAACGCTATGATTTTCAAAGTTTTTTCCTTGTGTGACTTAAGTCATTTATGGGGCTGGCACGTGGTAGGATATTTGCACTATAAAAATTGAAAATTCTAAAAAAACAAATAGTAGCAAGATGAAGATTGAACAGATTTATACCGGATGTTTGGCACAAGGTGCATATTACATTGAAAGTGATGGCGAAGCGGTAATTATTGACCCGCTACNNAGTATGTTCTCGAAACACACTTTCACGCTGATTTCGTTTCAGGCCACTTAGACCTGTCACAAAAGACCGGTGCTCCGATTGTGTATGGTCCAAACGCACAACCTGATTTTGATTTTTATTCAGCTAAAGATGGTGAGATACTGAAAGTAGGTAAAGCAACTATCAAGGTGTTGCATACCCCTGGTCATACCATGGAAAGTACTTGTTACTTATTGAGCGATGAATCAGGAAAAGAAGTTGGGTTGTTCAGCGGCGATACACTGTTTATTGGCGATGTGGGCAGGCCTGATCTGGCACAGAAAGTAAAGTCTGACCTTACACAGGATAAGCTTGCAGCACACCTCTTCGATTCTCTGCGCAACAAGATAATGACGCTGGCAGATGATATCATTGTATATCCGGCACACGGTGCAGGTAGCGCTTGTTNNAACTACGCGCTGCGCGCAGATATGACCCGGGACGAGTTCATTAAAGAGGTGACCAACGGGCTTATGCCGCCTCCAAGTTACTTCCCGCTGAACGTAATGATGAATATTCATGGATACGACAGTATCGACACAGTATTGGAAAGGGGATTGCGTGCATTGTCGCCCGAAGCTTTTGAGGCTGCGGCAAATGAAACAGGCGCGTTAATGCTGGATGTAAGAAACGCTCAGGATTTCGCTGCAGCTTTCGTTCCCAACTCAATAAATATCGGTTTGCAAGGTTCGTTTGCTCCATGGGTAGGTGCGCTGATACCTGATATCAAACAGGAAATATTACTGATAGCTGAACCTGGTACTGAAGAAGAAGCGGTAACAAGGCTGAGCCGTGTGGGTTACGACTTCGTAATCGGATACCTGGAGGGTGGCGTTGATGCGTGGAAAAACGCAGGTAAGGAAACTGACAGTATTATCAGTATTACAGCAGAAAAGCTGGCCGGCATAATAGCCGAAGATGCAAATGCACCTGTACTGGACGTACGTAAAAAGAGTGAATACCTGAGCGAGCATATACTGACTGCTGAGAATGCCCCTCTGGATAACGTGAACGATGCTATGAGCATGATAGACAAGGATAAAACTTACTATGTGCATTGTGCAGGTGGCTACCGCAGTATGATTTTCACTTCAATAATGCGTGCAAGGGGCTTTGACAACCTGGTAGACGTACAGGGTGGCTTTAAAGCAATAAAAGAGACAGAAAAGTTCAACGTGAGCGATTACGTGTGCCCCACTACACTGCTTTAATAAAAAGGTTAGGAGCAAAACAAACATAGAATTATCAACGGGAGGAGGCATAGCCTCTTCCCATGGTAATTTGATTTAAGACACATTATCAAAAAAAACAAAATCACATATTATGACATTGCAAGATCTCATCAATGACAGCAACACAAAATTTGTTGACGTGCGTACCCCGGCTGAGTATAGCACCGGCTCTTTTAAAAACGCCGTGAACATTCCGCTGGACGAAATAGCAAACCGTGTGTCGGAAATAAGCGGGTTGGGAGAACAGCCAATAGTGTTTTATTGCCGCAGTGGCAACCGTAGCGGTATGGCTGTAAGCTACCTGGCACAACAGGGCTACAAAAATATATACAATGGCGGTGGTATAGGCGATTTGCTACAGTACCAAAATTAATTGTAATACACCGGTATCGGGCGGAATAATTGCCTGTCAGATACCGGTGTTCATTTTACGCTTTTTATAAGGCTCCGTATTGCAGCCGGCATATCAACTTAACAAATGAAACAAACAACAGCATTTATACTATTCTTATTTACGGCAATTGCCGCCAATGCACAGCATCATGAACCTCATGAAAAAGCTGAGATGTGGAAGGGCAAACAGACTTCTACTGATAACGAGAGTGGTATTCTTCACGCATTCAAAACAGGTTCAGTTCATGGTCACGCCCGTTATTATTTTATGACAACGGACAATGTTGCGGGGTTGAGCGATTATTATGCCAACGCAGCAGGCGGGGGTATTAAATATGAGACTGCGAAATACAAAAACTTTCAGTTTGGTGTCAGTGGTTTCTTTGTTTTCAATATAGGCTCCAGCGACCTGGAGGTTACAGATCCCGCAACTAGCCAGCCAAACAGGTACGAAGTAGGGCTATTTGACATTACAGATCCCGGAAACAAAGTGGATATCGACAGGTTGGAAGAACTGTATTTAAAATATAGCAAAGGACATTCACATATAGTACTGGGTAAACAGCTTATCAACACGCCTTTCATTAACCTGCAGGATGGCAGGATGCGCCCCACTGAAATAAGTGGCATCTGGGGTGAATTCAACGAGTTGAAGAATACAAAAATAGAAGGTGGATACATCTATCATATTTCACCTCGTAGTACGGTAAGGTTTTATAAGGTAGGGGAATCTATCGGCATTTATCCTATGGGGGTTAATTCTGACGGTAGAAGGTCTGACTATGCAGGCAACCAGGGGAGTGATGGTGCAGCTATGTTGGGTGTGTCCCGTACAGTAGGTAAGCGTTTAAAGTTGAAGATATATGATTTGTATGTAGATAATATTTTCAACACGGCATTACTACAGGCTGAGTACACTTTGTTTAAGATTAACGATGGCCAGGTTGCTGCTGCCGGACAATATATAAGGCAGGATGCGGTGAATGAAGGTNNTGGTAATCCGGATGTTAAAAAAGCATACTATACGCCCGGTGGTAAGGCCCAGACTTTTGGCGCCCGGTTGGAGTATAAAAACAAAAACTGGCGAACTTCTGTCAACTACAACCGCATAACCAAAGACGGCAGATACCTGATGCCCAGGGAATGGGGTAAAGACCCGTTTTTTACATTCCTCCCCAGGGAGCGTAATGAAGGTTTTGGGGATGTACATGTCTATGTAGTAAAAGGTGGGTATGACTTTTCCAAAGCAGGAGTAAAAACACAATTAGGTGTCGGCTACTTCAGGCTGCCTGATGTAAGGGACTACGCCATGAATAAGTATGGCATGCCCTCTTATGCACAGTTGAATGCTGATATCCGGTATACATTCAAAAACTTCCTGGAAGGCTGGGATGTACAGATGCTGTATGTGTACAAGATGAATGCCGGCGAAACATACGATAACGATAAGTATGTTATCAACAAGGTGGATATGAGTGTATTCAACCTGGTAGTAAACTTCCATTTCTAAATACAAAAAACATAGAGGCGGCTGCAAGCGACGATGGCTTGCAGTCAATACTTTTCTTAAACAAAACGAACGAATTATGTTAGAAGCAATAACGCAACCCTGGCCCTGGTACGTGGCAGGAGTAATAATAGGATTGATAGTGCCGGCATTGCTGATACTCGGCAATAAACACTTTGGTATATCCGCCAACTTACGACATNNGAATTTCTTTTTTGTTGGCGGCATTTTGCTGGGGGCTGTCATAGCGGCATTTGTGCTGGCAAATCCTGAACCTATAGTAGTGCACCCCAACCTGGTGGAAGAATTGGCGGGTTATGGCATTACCGACATGAGCAATATGGTGCCAACGCAGCTATTCTCTTTTGATAGCCTCCTTTCTCTGAAAGGTTTAGTGATGCTTATAGGTGGTGGCTTCCTTGTAGGGTTTGGTTCCAGGTATGCCGGCGGATGTACATCGGGTCATGCTATTATGGGCCTGAGTGATTTGCAATGGCCCTCACTGGTTGCTACAATCATGTTTATGGTAGGTGGTATTATCATGGCCAATTTCATTTTACCATTTATCCTTTCCTTATAAAACCCTTTGGGTAGTATTATCAACAGCAACTTAAAGTATTTAATCAATGAGCACGACAATATCAAACAACAACATAGCTACACAGTTTGTAGATAACAACACAGTAATCAGCCAGTCTGATTTGGCTGCAAGGTCGCTGGACACCATGTGTGTCAATGAATCGGCAATTGTACACCCTTGGTGGTACAATTTCAAATACATGGCGGTAGGCATAGTATTCGGGATAGTATTTGTGAAAGCCGAAATCATTTCATGGTTCCGCATACAAGAGATGTTCCGTTTTCAAAGCTTCCACATGTTTGGTGTTATTGGCACCGCAGTTGTAGTGGGAGCTATATCCGTTTTTCTTATTAAGAAATACAAAGTAAAAACCATTCATGGAGAGGCAATCGAATTCCATCCTAAAAAGTTCAACAAGGGGCAGATAATCGGAGGCCTGCTGTTCGGTCTGGGATGGGCGCTTACCGGGGCATGCCCCGGGCCACTATTCGCACAGCTTGCAACAGGCGCATTTGTGGTAATAGTGATACTGGCCAGCGCAATTGCAGGTACATGGACATATGGCTACTTCAGGGATAAGCTGCCACATTAAAAGAATATACGGAACAGGGTAATTGCAGTGTAAACTCAATTACCCTGTTGCATGTAATGTCACAATTGTTACCAACATCATCAACTGAAAAATTCATCTTTAAATGTCAGTCGCCTGCTTGTTGTGCTGCTAAAAGAATAAATGAAACGAATATTATGACAAGCTTAGTTAAATATGGAATAGTCGCGGTTTTAGCGGCATTAGGGTTATCGGCACTTATATCGTCTATAGCCAAACGAACACCCAAAAAAGAACAGGTAGTACATGTTGAAAAATCGCCTGATTATTGGGTAGCACCCGGTATGTACTTTGATAATGACCTGCAAGGCGAAGCACGTAGCCGGGTTATCTATGGCGAAGAATTGATTATGCATACTGCCAGGTACTTCGGGCCAAAAGGAATCATCGCGCAAACTACCAACGGGCTCAATTGCCAGAATTGTCATTTGGATGCAGGCACGCGACCTTGGGGTAACAACTACGGCGCAGTCAGCACCACCTATCCTAAATTCAGGGACAGGAGTGGCTCTGTGGAAANNGAAAGCGATAGTAGCATACATGCTTTGGCTGGGTAAAAACGTTTCAAAAGAGAGCTCACCGGTAGGCAGCGGCATTACAAAACTGCCTTATTTAAACCGTGCGGCCAGCCCCGAGAAGGGGAAGGTTGTATATGATACTAAATGTAAATCATGTCATGGCGAAAATGGTGAGGGATTGTTGCAGCCCGATGGTATTGCATATTCATATCCTCCGTTATGGGGTGAACATAGCTACAATACGGGTGCGGGCCTGTACCGCCTGTCACGTTTTGCGGGATATGCCAAAGATAATATGCCTTTTAACGAAGCGACACACCAGTCACCGGTGCTTTCCAATGAAGAAGCATGGGACGTAGCAGCTTTTGTTAATTCACAACCTCGTCCTGTAATGCAGCAAAATAAAAACGACTGGCCGGATATTTCTAAGAAACCGGTTGACCATCCCTTCGGCCCGTTTGCAGATGGATTTTCAGAATCGCAACATAAGTACGGACCGTTTCAGCCAATAGCTGATGCACGCAAGAAACACTAGTTTATTGCAGCCTGCTTTATTATATTGTNNCCCTTGGCCGCGTCGGCGCTCAATAATGACGATGCCGCTTACAAAGCCATGTCGATGGCTAAGAACAATGCTGTGCGTAACGGAAACGCCGACATGATAACTTTATTGCATACTGCCGATATTCACTCTCAACTGATGATTCATGACGAGTTTTTCATCGAGAATGGTAAACCTGTGTATAAAAAACGAGGAGGGTTTGCCACGTTGAAAACAATGATAAACACGTTAAGAAATGAAAACCCGGGTAATACGCTGGTGCTGGACGGCGGCGATTGTTTCCAGGGAGGTGGTGTTGCTGCGCTTACAGAAGGTAAAGGAATTGTACCGTTGATCAACAATATAGGGTACGATGTAATGCTACCCGGAAACTGGGAAGTGGTATATGGTAAGGAGATGATGATGAAAGACATGTTTGCATACGAAGGCGTGAAGGTATGTGCCAACATGTATCATGATACTAAAGATGAAATGAATGGCGATATGATTTTCCCGCCATATTTTATTAAGTACATAGGCGGTATAAAAATCGGTTTTATCGGTTACAATGATCCGCTTACGCCTAAGCGGCAATCACCGGCATACAGTGATGGTATTAAATTTGCTTTCCCGGAAGAGAATGTAGCCAAATATGTAAAGTTGCTGAAAGAGTATGAGCAATGCCAGATGGTATTTTTGTTGACGCACATGGGCCTGGCGCAGCAAATAGGTTTGTCGAATATGCCGCAGATAAAAGGCGTGGACTATACNNTCCAAGGTGTACATGCCAAGGTGACCGAGCCCGGCGCCTTTGGTTCTTTTGTAGCCAGGTTGGATATAGTGGTGGAAGATGGCATTGTAAAAGACCATACTTACCAGTTGTTGGATGTTGACCCGGAAAGATATCCTGAAGATGAAGAAATGAAGAGGCTGGTCAATAAAGTAAGAGAGCCCTACGCTAAGGAGTTAGATAAGGTTATTGGAACTACCAAAACACCATTGGTAAGGTACTACGTCGTAGAAACACCAATGGACAACCTGATAACTGATGCTATCATGTGGAAATTCAAGCCGGACATCGCTTTAAGTAATGGCTTCAGGTTTTGCCCGCCACTGGTGCCGGACCCCGCGACAGGCGTTGCGGAAATTACACGCGACTACCTGTGGAGCATGCTGCCGGTAGATAGCGAAGCTAAGAGGGGATATATAACAGGCAAGCAATTGCTTGACTGGATGGAAAAAGAATTGCAGAATGCATTTGCTAAAGACCCTGCAAAAAGATTTGGCGGATGGGTGGTTAGGTTCAATGGAATGGAAGTGAACTTTACAATTGGCAATGATAAGGGTAAACGCGTCAACTGGATAAAAGTGGGTGGTAAAAGACTGGAATTGGATAAAGAATACAGTTTTGTGGCTTTTGNNGCAACGTTGCACAGCGTAATAGAAGAATACCTGGCTAAGAAATCTCCCGTAGCGCCTAAAATAGAAGGCCGCTGCACGGTGACTGATGCACCCAATAACTTGCTGACGCAGTTGATGGGCTTCGGATATGAATTCAGGTAATTGAATTTTTCCTTTATAGTAGATATACAAGGGCTATTACTGCACGATGGCAGTGATAGCCCTATATGTTTTTGTTACTACCGAGCTCATGCGCAGGTAGTCTAGTGTTTCGGGTTTGTCATCTTCGG
Organism: Bacteroidetes bacterium UBA5543; assembly: GCA_002423665.1. Lineage (GTDB taxonomy): Bacteria > Bacteroidota > Bacteroidia > Chitinophagales > Chitinophagaceae > UBA5543. Next base: position 13,514 of record DINJ01000044.1, read on the forward strand.
TATGGTAGTTTTTGTTGCGGTAGAAGGCACCATCGGTTATCATGAGTGCGGGCCATTTGTAGTGCCAGTAGTTGCGGTGGTCGCTGAAGTCAACGCCCTGTATCCACTTCGGCCCTTTGAACACTTTTACTTCTACGCCATTCCCTTTTTTAAACTTACGGGTGAAGAGGCGGGAGAAACGTTTGTCGAATGTCTTGCGCACGACGGTAATGTAATCACCCCTGCTGCCGTAGAAGAGTTTCATGATTCCCAAGGGGTAATGCTGTGAGCCCTTTGCATCATCATAGTAGCCAATCATCTCCAGGCTCACCATGCCTACTACCGGCGTTTTGTTGTTGAACAATGCAGTGGCGTGTACTGAACTGCCCATGTCTTTAGTGCCGTAGTAGGGGGGCTCTTCCAGGCTGTAGGCTACAAGGTCAACACGCATCTCCCATTTGCTCTGGTCCGTTTCAGCCAGCATCCGCGCCAACTCCAGTAATCCTGCTACACCACTGGCATTATCGTCAGCGCCGGGTTTCTCGCCTTGCACGTCATAGTGCGCACCTATGATAACGCGTGGCGCATTGGGCGGGCCGAAGCTGGCATATACATTATAATAGCGCACACCATTTACCGTAAACCCTTGCATATAGGCTTCTTTGGTCACTTCCGAAAACTCTTTGTGGATATAGGCTGCAGTGCGGTTGAGCGCAACCGTGTCGCGGTAATTGCGGTAACCTTTGCCTGAAGTGAGTTTAATAACATGTTTGCGCAGAGCAGCCTCGCTGGCTTCGGTAGCCGTGGTGGTTATGTGCAGCAGCAACAGTCCTGCTGCGAACAGGAAACGAAAGTGGCAGTAAAACATATATAGCGTTCTTCTTAGTACCTATGTTCAGGCGCCGTCCTTGTGTTCCCACAGGTACAGGCATGCGTACGTGCGGTAGGGGCTCCATTTGGCTGATATTTTCAGCATTCGTTCCCTCAGTTGTTTTTTGTCGGCTGCATCCAGTTTATATAGCTGTATCATGCCCTGCTGTATGCCCAGGTCGTCTACGCCAAACACATCTTCCCGCCCCAAGGCAAACATCAGTTGCATTTCAACAGTCCACCTGCCCACGCCTTTTATCGGCAGCAAAAAATCCATCACATCGTCGTTGCTCATCTTGTACAGCTTCTTATCTTCCATGCCATGTTCCAGCGCATAGCGGGCTATATTTTGTATATAGCTCACCTTGGCGTTGGATAGCCCGATGGCGCGTAACTTTTCCGGTTTTGTATCAGCTACTTGTTGTGGCGTGGGTTCTTCTTTGTTATACAGGTCCAGGAAACGGTGGTAAATAACCTTGGCGACTTTGGTGGACAATTGCTGGCTCATGATTGATGCCATCAGGTGCAGGCATACGTTTTTGCGGCGCACTACTTTTTTTGCAGGTTGAGCCTTGAGCAACGGTGCCAGTTTCCTGTCTTTCGACAGGTGCTCTATATATGTAGCTTCTTTTTGTGTTGCCATGAAAGGATTAAGATAATAAAATCGTTATATAATCAATAATATAATACAGTCTGTTCTTGTATTCCCTGTTATTTCTCTAAGCAAATCTTATCTTTGCGCCCATTAATATGAAACTATGAAGAATACTCCCTTTACAGACAAGCATATAGCGCTGGGCGCCAAAATGGCTGAATTTGCCGGCTACAACATGCCTATTTCTTATACAGGTATCAACGACGAGCACGCTACTGTACGCAAAAATGCGGGTGTGTTTGACGTGAGCCATATGGGCGAATTTATATTGAAAGGCCCCGATGCGCTGGACCTGATACAGCGTGTAACCAGCAACGATGCGAGCAAGCTGAATGAAGCGGGAAAAGCACAGTATAGCTGCCTGCCCAATGCGGAGGGTGGTATAGTGGATGACCTGCTGGTGTATGCCATAGAACCCAATAATGTATATATGTTGGTGGTGAATGCATCGAACATAGAAAAAGACTGGAACTGGATAAGCAAGCATAATACCAAGGGTGTAGAGATGCACAATATCTCTGACAAAACAGGCCTGCTGGCTGTACAGGGCCCTAAGGCTGTAGAGTATATGCAGGAGCTGACAGATATGGACATCACCAACCTGAAATACTACACTTTTGTAAAAGGTACTTTCGCCGGCGTAGAGAACGTTGTGGTGAGTGCTACGGGTTATACAGGAGCCGGTGGTGTAGAAATATACTTTGAAGACCAGAATGGTGCAGGCGAAAAAATATGGGATGCTGTATTTGGCGTGGGTGGACCAAAAGGTATGAAGCCAATTGGCCTGGGTGCGCGCGATACACTGCGCCTGGAAATGGGCTTCTGCCTGTATGGTAATGATATAGACGATACCACTTCTCCGCTGGAAGCGGGACTGGGCTGGATTACCAAATTCACAAAAGATTTTACATCTAAAGAAATATTTGAAGCGCAGAAAGCGAATGGCGTTAGCCGCAAGCTGGTAGGCTTTGAAATGGTGGACAAAGGCATACCCCGCCACCATTATAAGATACAGAACAACGATGGCGAAGAAATAGGTTTCGTAACATCAGGCACGCAATCGCCCAGCCTGAACAAAGCCATAGGTATGGGTTATGTGCGCAAAGACCTGGCAGCAGTGGGCAGCGAAATCAACATTATGATTCGTGNNTAATCGCTGAGTAAATTATATGGGAAGCCACCACGCTAATGCGCGGTGGCTTTTTTGTTTTTGAATAAAATATGTTTTTTACTACCTGTCTTTGTACACGCTGTAGTGTGTACTGGTATCCCTGAATTTGAAATACCGGGGGTTGAGGTCTTTGTATGGATATACGCCCCATGTGGTAACAAAGCCGCGGTACTGGTCCCATGCCCAGCCTATTTCATCTACGTTTTTATGTATGATGATAGAAACCGTAGTATCTCTTTCTAATGTCGATAATAGCCAGAATTCGTAAGGCGACGCCCATTCTATCAATAAGCTGCCCATAGGTTTATCATGCAGGCCAACCATCATTTTTTCTTTGCCATACTTTTCAGCATATCCCCTGTACCAATCTACTCTGCCGCGGTAATCTTTGCGTATCATATTCACACGCAGCAGTGCGGTGATGACTACCAGCCCCACTATTGCAGGTACGATAATTTTATGCTTATTAATTGCAGGAAAAATATCGAACACCATAGGCAATGCCAGGAACAGGCAAAGACTGCTGTACATATACTCCCAATGGAAGTCGTAAGTGCCCTTGTATTCAGGATAGGAGATATTGACTATCTGCGAATAGACAAAACAACTCACCAGCACAAGCAGAAATAACATCCACTTCTTTTTAACGGCATAAAAAACTAATGCTCCGATATAAAAGACAGGCAACCAGTAGTACACATAAAACCAGTTGTCTACAAAACGGATATTGGAGTATGCTCTGAAATAATCAGGGAAATACCATTTGAAGTTTTTTATCAGATAGGTAGAATCCGATTCATAGGTGTCGGGCAGCAGCTTTTTCTTAGCAAAAAGTATTATACCAAATATTATGCAAATAATAATAATCATGCGTCTATCTGCTTTCACATGCTTATTAAACCATACAAAGGCGCATGTAAAGAAAAACGGGAAAATGATTAGTGGATGTGAGAATACAATGGTTATAAGTCCTGCTCCTGCTAAGAGATACTGTAGTGGCTTGGTATGTCTATGTTCTATGTCAATGAGCAAAGCAAAAAAGGGGAACATTAGAGATATACCCAGCCCCAACTCTGATAGATGCCAGAAGAATGTATGGGCCACTATCATCGTATTAACCAATAAAAGGGCTATGCCCATGCGGTAGTTCTTCAGTAGCCCGCACAACGCGTAGCAGGCAATATGATACAACATATATCCCACCGAATAGCTGATCATCACCCACTTGAGCGATAACGAGAGTTTAGCAGCCAGTAGCGGTAATAATTGAGGAAATATAACGATAAACCTGTTGCGCTGTATTGAAAAACTATCGTCTTTCAGCATTTCAAACAGGAATAGCGAATTGTCCAGCAGTATGGTGCGTTCTTTGTAAAACACAACCGCCAGCACAAGCAGGCAGGCGTATGCCAGGAACCCGGTATAGTATAATTTTTTGTACATATACATAACTGCGTGCCTCAACAAATAAATATCAGGCTACTATGAATAACCTTTATTATTAACAAGAAACGCTTTGTATCAATAAAACTATTCATTTGCCTCAAATTCATGCCACAAAAAGCAAAGTTTTTTCTTTCTTTGCACTCAATTCCAAAACAGAAATTCATGCTTCCTAAGTACAGCCGCATCCTGCTCAAATTATCCGGTGAATCGCTGTTGGGCGACAGCAAATATGGTATAGACCCCAAAATGCTGGACCAATACGCACAGGACATCAAGGCTATTACCGATCTGGGTGTACAGGTAGCGGTAGTAATAGGCGGTGGTAATATTTACCGTGGTATGAATGAAGCTGAAACCGGTATAGAACGCGCACAGGGCGACTATATGGGTATGCTGGCAACCCTAATCAACGGTATGGCATTGCAGGCTGCTTTGGAAAGAATAGGTGTCAATCCCCGCCTGCAAAGCGCTATTAAGCTCGACCAGGTAGCCGAGCCTTATATACGCAGGCGCGCCATACGCCACCTGGAAAAGGGCAGGGTAGTGATATTCGGCGCAGGTACAGGCAACCCTTACTTTACTACAGATACAGCAGGCTCACTGAGGGCTATCGAAATAAAGGCAGATGTGATACTGAAAGGTACACGTGTAGACGGCATATACACGGCTGACCCTGAGAAAGACCCATCGGCCACCCGCTACGACAAGGTTACATTCAACGATGTCATCAGCAAGGGCCTGAAAGTAATGGATATGACTGCCTTTACACTTTGCCAGGAAAACAACCTGCCAATTATTGTATTCGATATGAATACACCGGGCAACCTGGCCAATGTAGTGAGCGGTAAAGCAGTTGGTACCTTAGTAAGCTAAGACTAGCGCATACGCCTCTTTTTATTTTTCTCGTAATCTTCAAATACGAATCCTCCCAGCCCGTCCAGGCTGCTGTAAAATGCTTTGCCGTTATTCACTTNNCGCGCACAAACGATTGCAGGTAGGGGTCGTTAGCAATCATAAATGTGATGACAGGTATTTTCAGTCTGCGTAGCTGTCCTGCCAGGTTCAGTGTCTTGTTCAGTATTTTACTGTCTATCCCAAAGCTGTTTTTGTAGTATTTATTCCCCACTTTCAGGCAGGTAGGTTTACCATCGGTTATCATAAAAATCTGCTTGTTGGGGTTCTTGCGGCGGCGCAGTATGTCCATCGCCATTTCCAGCCCCGCTACTGTGTTGGTATGATATGGCCCTACCTGTAAGTAAGGCAGGTCTTTCATTTCTATCTGCCAGGCATCGTTGCCAAACGCCACAATGTCCAGCGTGTCTTTAGGGTAGCGCGTAGTTATCAGTTCGCTTAGCGCCATAGCTACTTTTTTGGCGGGTGTTATCCTGTCTTCGCCATACAGTATCATGGAGTGCGATATATCTATCATCAGCACCGTGGAAGTCTGGGTTTTGAAATCCATCTCGTGAATCTCCAGGTCTTCCTGCTGCATGTTCAGCTCATCTATGCCACGATTAATATATGAATTGCGTATGCTGCCGGAGTAGTTGATGGCATCCAGGCTGTCGCCAAATTCGTAAGGACGTGTTTCAGGGTTTAGTTCATCGCCGTTACCTGTTTTGAAAGTATTATGGTTGCCCTTCTTCGCTTTTTTTAGTTTGCCAAATACCTCTTCCAGCGAGCGCTTGCGTATTGTCTGTTCAGTTTTGCCGGTTATGGCATATGCCCCGTCATTGGCATTCTCACGCAGGTAGCCTTTTTCTTTCAGCTCTTCAATAAAGTCGCCTATACCATAGTCATCATCTGTCAGTTTATATTCCCTGTCCAGTTGTGTCAGCCAGTCGAGCGCCTCTGTGGCATCGCCGTTGGTAAACTGCAGCAGCTCCATAAACGTATCCAGCAACCGCTCAAATGGTGGCTTCCCCTCCGGCGCAGTAAACTTTGTAAACAATATGCCCTTCATACCAATACTAAAGTTACGTTCTTTGCTGCTATGGGTAAATAAGCTTTGCTGATAGAACTATCGGCTTTGTAAGAACTGGTGATTATTATCTAACTTAACACACCAAAATTCCTGTTAGTTGTATAAAAAACTATATAGATACGGATTTGCCGTTTACCTTATCCTGCTGGTGTTCGCCATTGTATTTTATAAAGAGCGTACCATATTTATGGATATTGCATACCACTTGTTCTATATCCTTAAGAACAATGGTTTTGCTATACAGGCATACCGTTTTGGTGCTGTTTTTACGCAGGCATTCCCTGTTATCGGTTCCAAGCTTTCTGTGCCGCTGGATGGTATTATGCTCATGTATTCCGCGGGTTTTATTATTTACTATACGGCCTGCTATTGGGTATGCGGTTCTATACTTAAGCAGTACGAAATCGCAATTACCTTGCTATTATTCAATCTTATGCTGGTGTCTAAAACCTTTTTCTGGATGCAGGCAGAGCTGCCACAAGGTTGCGCCTTTATGCTGGTGATGTTTGCCATGCTCAAGAGTACGTCCTTCTCCGGCAAAGACAAGGTTAAACTGGTGATGTTGCTGCCGGTTATACTACTGGCTGTAAGTTTCCATCCAATCATCTGGATACCCGCTTTCTTCATCATCGGGTATTTTGCTCTTAACACGCAGTATTTAGTTGACAAGCGCTTGTTTTGGATAGCCAGTGTATTGTTTGTTATCCTGTTTTATGTCAAAGCGAAAGTATTCACCAACCCCTACGATGCTGTAGCTGCCGGGCAACGCAGTAATATGTTGCGCCTGTTCCCCAACTGGGTTAACCTGGCCAGCAACCGTATATTGTTGGAAAATTTTTTGGGCAAATTTGTCTGGATGCCCGTTTCTTTTTTGCTGGCAGTGGGTGTATATGTTATGCGGCGTCAATGGTTGCATTTATTATTAGTTACAGGTGCGCTTGGGGCCTACCTGCTTTTAGTGAACACCACCTACCCGCATGACAACACCCCTGAGTTATATATAGAAAACCTCTACCTACCTGTTGCGCTAATACTGGGCATTCCGTTGGTGTTTGATGTCTTTCCTTTGTTGGAGAAGCGTAAACTATTATTGCCTGTATTCCTGTTGATCATACTTTCAGGCCTGGGCAGGATTTATATGTCACACCATCATTATACAGCGCGTGTTAACTGGGAAAGAAATTTTCTGGCTCAGCACAAAGATGAAAAGCTATTGGTAGCCGCTACTCAACCTATGCTGGATACCCTGACTATGACATGGGGTACACCGTTTGAATTCTGGCTGTTATCTACTACTGAACACAACAAGACTTCTTCGATTGTTATCAGCGAGGATGTATATGCGCTCACCTATGCGCTGGAGAAAACCAGTTCATTTCTCGGTCCATGGGAGCTGGTGCCCTACAATCAATTGCCTGGTAAGTATTTTATCCTTACCGATACGGTGAACGGTTATAGGCTGGTTAAATAAATACATACAATTATTTTATCCGTTTACCTCTCATGGAATATCTGTGGGATATCTTAGGTTCAGAATATTCATGAAGGAAGGCAATGCTATCAACTCCATAGAAACCGCCGGTATTGTGAGTTGACATACCCGTGGTAATACTAATGTAATAGTAAATCAGTTTTCCCGCAGTGGTATCAGTTAGTCCCCAGGTATGATTATTAATGTATTGCTTTATGTCTTTATCAAGACTGTCCATTATTGTCATTTTGAGTGCAGGCATTACTAGTAATACTTCCCCACGATAAGAGTATTTTACAGTGTCGCTAAGCAAATAACTGAAACGAACTTTAACCTGCTTGGCAGTATCGTTATAATAAATCGTATGCATGTGGCTTCTTCGCATAGAGATATCTACCAAAAAATCACCAGTATACGCTTCCCGAAAATCAGTTGTTGGCTGATTTGGTTCTGATATTACGGGTTGAGTTGTAGCGGAGTTGCTATTCTTGCTACACGCAGCTGATATTACTATGAAAGAAAGGAGTATAAGTAACTGTTTCATTGAGTACGCATTGTCATATGTAAGTTACGAAAATTTATAGCTGTATTGTTTGTACTAAGTAAAAAATCCGCCCCTTTGGGAGCGGATTTGTATAACGCATTAATCACTAAAGAAAGACTTGTCTTAGCTGCACCCTGTAGTAGTACCACAGTTAGGGCACATATAGCAGGTGCCGTTGCGCAGGGTAATGTTACCACAGTTGCGGCATACAGGCGCATCTGCGCTGGTACCCATCATCTTTTTGATGTCAGCCGTGTTCTGTGCAGCTACGCCTACCGGTTTAGGTGCGGGGTTTACATTCTTCTGCTTTTGTGTAGCCGGTGGTGTTATGCGCACCTGAGACAGTTCCTGCTTAGCGGCAGCGTCTTCTTCATGTACCCTTTCAGGGTCTTGCACATGCACCAGGTCAGTACGGTCAAGATATTCATACGCCAGCAGTCTGAAGATGAAGTCAAGTACCGAAGTAGCCGATTTGATATTCGGGTGGTCAACAATACCTGCCGGTTCAAAGCGTGTAAAGGTGAACTTATCTACATACTCTTCCAGAGGCACACCATATTGCAGGCCTACCGATACGGCTATGGCAAAGCTGTTCATCAGGCTACGCATAGTGGCACCCTCTTTGGCCATATCCAGGAATATCTCACCCAGTGTACCATCGCTGTATTCGCCCGTACGTACAAAAAGTGGTTGTCCGCCTACTTTAGCCTTGATAGTATAACCGCGGCGTTTTGCAGGCAGTTGTTTACGTTCTACTATACGGCTCAGCTCGCGTTTCAGCTGTGTATCAGGGCTGGCTTGTACACGTTTGTTCACTTCTTCCAGCAGTTCCTCTACCGTCAGCTTGCTCATGTCCACTATCTGGCTTTCTTCCTGTGCGGCTGCTTCCTGCTCTCCACCTTTATTGTCTTTCTTCTTCTTGTCGCTCTTGTTGCTCAGTGGCTGGCTCAGTTTAGAACCATCACGGTACAATGCGCATGCTTTGATACCCAGCTGCCAGCTCAGGTAGTAGCAGTCTTTTATTTCTTCTACAGTAGCCTCGTGCGGCAGATTGATAGTTTTAGATATCGCGCCGCTGATGAAAGGCTCTGTAGCGCCCATCATGCGTATGTGGCCATGTGCGTGAATGAAACGTTCACCTTTTTTACCGCACTTGTTGGCGCAGTCAAACACCGCCAGGTGTTCTTCTTTCAGGTGTGGCGCACCTTCTACCATCATAGTACCGCATACGTAGTCGTTGGCTTCGTCTATTTCTTCGTCGGTAAAGCCCAGTTCTTCCAGCAGGCTGAAGTCAGGCGCGAAGTATTGCTCCGGTTCGAAGCCCAGGCGCTTCAGGCACTCTTCGCCCAGTGTATAGGCATTGAATACGAAGCCTATTTCAAACGCGCTTTCTACAGCTGCGTCCAGTTTCTTCAGCTCTTCAGCTATAAAGCCTTTTTCGCTCAGGCTCTGGTGGTTGATATAAGGCGCGCCGGCGAATGTGGCATGGCCTTTTGCGTATTTTACTATATCGTCTATCTGCTGTGCGTTGTAGCCCAGGTGTTTCAGCGCCTGTGGTATTGACTGGTTGATGATTTTGAAATAACCACCACCTGACAGCTTTTTGAACTTCACCAGTGCAAAGTCAGGCTCGATACCCGTAGTATCACAGTCCATCACCAGGCCGATAGTACCTGTAGGTGCGATAACCGTCGCCTGTGCGTTGCGGTAGCCATGTTGCTCACCCAGTTGCACCGCATCGTCCCACGCTTTGGTAGCTGCTTTCAGCATATAGTCGGGGCAATACTTGGCGTTGATACCCATTGGTTTTGTTTCCAGCCCTTCGTAAGCTTCNNTAGCTGTGATAGCACCGCCTATGGCACGTGCTTCTTCACTGTCATATGGTATGCCGCTCACCATCAGCATAGAGCCTAGGTTGGCAGAACCCAAACCTAATGTGCGGTAGTCATAGCTCAGTTGCGCTACTTCAGGCGATGGGAACTGTGCCATCAGCACAGATACTTCCAGTACCACTGTCCACAGGCGCACCATATATTCAAAGCCTTCTACGTCAAACCTGCAGCTATCTTCGTCAAAATAACGGCGCAGGTTCAGCGATGCCAGGTTACATGCCGTGTTGTCCAGGAACATGTATTCAGAACATGGGTTGGATGCACGTATGGGTCCACCTTCGGGGCATGTATGCCACTCGTTGATGGTAGTATCATATTGTGTACCGGGGTCAGCGCAGCGCCATGCAGCGTAGGCTACTTTATCCCATATTTGTTTGGCTGGCATTTTCTTCATTACCTTGCCATCTGTACGGGCCACCATTTCCCAATCTTCATTATTCGCCAGGCGGCGGAAGAATTCGTTGGGTATGCGTATAGAGTTATTAGAGTTCTGGCCCGATACGGTACGGTAAGCTTCGCCCTCGTAGTCCGATGCATAACCGGCGGCTATCAGCGCAGCTACTTTCTGCTCTTCTTCTACTTTCCAGTCAATGAAATTCACTACCTCGGGGTGGTCCAGGTCCAGGCATACCATTTTAGCAGCGCGGCGTGTTGTGCCACCGCTCTTGATAGCTCCTGCAGCGCGGTCACCTATTTTCAGGAAGCTCATCAGGCCGCTCGATGTACCACCACCGCTCAGGTTCTCCCCTTC
>DINJ01000193.1 GCA_002423665.1 Bacteroidetes bacterium UBA5543
AGATTTTGTGTACGAGCCGGGGCAGTTTGCTATGCGTGGTGGCATACTCGATATTTATTCATTCGGCAATGAACACCCTTACCGTATTGAGTTGTTTGGCAACGAAGTGGACAGCATACGCCTGTTCAATCCTGAAACACAGCTATCGGAGCGCAAACTGTTGCAGGTATCCATCATACCAAACGTTGAAACGAAATTTGAAGCAACTGAGAAAATATCCCTTCTTGATTTTCTGCCGGAAAATACCGTGATATGGGCGAAGGATTTTGACTTTACACTGGGCAGGCTGGGAAAGATGGAGGCTGAACTGCCCGAAGTGATTGAACTGAGTGATGTAGCGATAGACCACGAGGAATCGTGGGTGAAGCAACTGACCAAAGATGATTTTGAAACTACGGAAAGTTGGCTTCCCGCACTCAGGAACAGGCATCTGATAGAATGGTACAATAATTCGCTGCAAAGGCTGACGGGTGATGAGCCGAGGGCGGAATTGCAATTCGCTACCGAAGAGCAGCCCGTGTTCAACAGGCAGTTTAACCTGCTGATAGACGACCTGCAAAAGAAGATAGGACAGAAATACGAGGCGTTCATTTTTGCTGAAAACCCTAAACAGACTGAAAGGCTGAGGAGCATATTTGAAGACCTGAACGCCAATATCAATTTCATACCCATACCCCGCGCCATCAGCAATGGTTTTATAGACCATGAGAAAAAAATACTCTGCTATACCGACCACCAGATATTTCAGCGTTACCACAAGTACAACGTAAAGCAGGCATACACCAAGGGCAAGGCTATAACCATGCGTGCCCTGCGCGAGTTGCAGCCCGGAGATTTTGTAACGCATATAGACCACGGCGTAGGTGTGTACAGTGGCTTGCAGAAAATAGATGTGAACGGAAACATGCAGGAAGCTGTACGCATCATATACCGCGATAACGACGTGTTGTATGTAAACATCAACTCACTGCATAAAATAAGCAAGTACACCGGCAAGGAAGGGACTAAGCCCAAGGTAAATAAACTGGGCAGCGAGGCATGGCAGAAGCTGAAGAACAAAACCAAGAAACAGGTAAAAGATATAGCCACCGACCTGATAAAACTATACGCCAAACGTAAAGCTTCATCAGGTTNNGAAAGAGATATGGAAGCACCATCACCGATGGACAGGCTGGTGTGTGGTGATGTAGGCTTCGGCAAAACAGAAATAGCCATACGTGCAGCATTCAAGGCAGTAGCTGATAATAAACAGGTGGCCGTACTGGTGCCTACCACGATATTGGCTTTCCAGCACTACCAGACCTTTAAAGAAAGGCTGGCGGATTTTCCTTGCAATATTGATTATCTCAACCGTTTCAAATCGGCCAAGGAAAAAACGGAAACGCTGAAGAAACTGGCGGAAGGAAAGATTGATATCATTATAGGTACGCATGGCATACTGGGTAAGAATGTCAAGTTCAAAGAGCTTGGACTGCTCGTAATAGATGAAGAACAGAAATTTGGCGTAGCCGCAAAAGAAAAACTGCGCGAGCTGAAAGCCAATGTAGATACGCTTACCCTTACAGCCACACCCATACCACGTACACTACAGTTCTCGCTGATGAACGCGCGCGACCTGAGCATCATGAACACGCCACCGCCCAACCGTCAGCCGGTACAAACAGAGGTAATGGTGTTTGATGAATACGCCATCCGCGATGCGATATACTATGAAACGGAAAGGGGCGGGCAGGTGTACTTTATACACAACCGTGTACAGAGCCTGCCGGAGATGGTAACGCTGCTGCGCAATCTTTGTCCGGACCTGCACATAGGTATGGCTCATGGCCAGTTGGAAGGGCATAAGCTGGAGCAGGCTTTGATGGACTTCATCGGCCATAAATACGATGTGCTCTGCTGCACTAATATTGTAGAAAGCGGAGTGGATATACCCAATGCCAATACCATTATTATCAGCAATGCACACCAGTTTGGCCTGAGTGACTTGCACCAGCTACGTGGACGTGTAGGACGCAGCAATAAAAAAGCCTTCTGCTACCTGGTAGCACCGCCTAAGAGCACATTGCCCAATGACAGCCGCAAACGTTTGGAAACATTGGAGCAGTTTAACGAACTGGGCAGTGGTTTCCAGATAGCTATGCGCGACCTGGATATACGCGGTGCCGGTAACCTGCTGGGTGGCGAGCAGAGTGGATTCATTGCAGAGATTGGATTTGAGATGTACCAGAAGATACTGGCGGAAGCTATACGCGAATTGAAGCGTACCGACTTCAAAGATGTGTTTGCTGAAGAGCTGGAACGCAAAAAAGACTTCGTAGCTGATTGCACCATTGATACCGACCTGGAGATACTGATACCCGAAAGCTATGTAGATAATATCACCGAAAGGCTATCGCTTTATACACAACTGGACGACCTGGAAGAAGATGCGGAGCTGGATATGTTTGCCGAAGAGCTGAAAGACCGATTTGGCCCGATACCTCCACAAGTGCAGGAGTTGCTGACGACCATCCGTTGCCGCTGGTTGGCCAAAGAACTGGGGTTTGAAAAGCTGATCATGAAAAACAAGCAGCTCCGCTTGTATTTTATCAGCGACCCTGATTCCGCATACTTCGAATCTGATACATTTAATGCCATACTCGACTTTATACAAAAGAGCGTAAACAACGCCCGCCTGAAGCAGGTTGGCAAAAACTTTATGCTGGTAGTTGATAATGTCAAGGGTATGGTTGATGTGCACAATTTCCTGCAAAGGGCTACACTTGCCGCGCAAAAGCCTGAAGCCAACAAGGCATAAATGTTTGCTTTATACAGCTATTTACCTACTTTTAATCTATTACCCCTACGTGCAGACATGATTAAGATAGTGATAGCAGATGACCACCATATTTTATTGGACGGTTTGAAGGCCATGCTGGAAAAGCAGCAAGACATCGATGTAATGGCGGTTTATGATAACGGCCAGGCCCTCCTCGACGATTTACTGAAGAAGGAACCTCACCTGGCATTGGTGGATATCAATATGCCCGGCATGAAAGGGCCTGAACTTACCCGGAAGATTAAGGAATTAAACCCCGCAGTGCAGGTTATCACACTTTCTATGTACGATGACGCTGGGCATATCATGGAAATGATAGAGGCCGGTGTATCGGGCTACCTGCTGAAGAACGTGAACGATAAGGAACTGATAGACGCTATTACACAGGTGCATGCCGGCAAGATGTACTTTTCTTCAGAGGTATCGCAAAAGCTTACAGGACTGGTGATGCAGCAGCAACGCAAACTGGAGCAACCTGCAAAACCGAAACTCACGGAAAGGGAACTGGAGATACTCAAGCTAATTGCCAACGAACATAGTAATGCTGAAATTGCTGAAATGCTATTCATCAGTGAACGAACGGTTGAAACCCACCGCAAAAACATGCTGCGCAAGACCAACAATAAAACGATAGTTGGCTTACTGAAATACGCTCTGGAAAACCAACTCATCTGATTATCCGTACCAGCACGGAGATAAATATACCCTTAGCGTTGTATAGCATTTTTTTTGTTTCGTAAATACATTTGTCCCTGAAACGGATAAATTCTCTTTACAACAAAACTTATGAAAATGAAACAGCTATTCAAAGTGACGATTCCCGCGTTGGCAATAATGCTGGGTGTAGCCTCGTGTGACAAGGCAACTACAACACCAACTACCCCCACAAACCCTACTCCTACAACACCTACAGCACCAACTCCTGTAACTCCTGCTGTGGGCGGCAACTACTGGGGTGTAATGGTAGCGCTGAAAATGGAATTCTNNTTAGCCTGGACTATGATATGGCTGTGGCTAACTTTTACAATGGTGCAGGGTCCAGCACGGTTGTAGATGCAGGTACAGTATCGGTAAACAGTAACAACCTGGAAAAGCAAACCAACAACAGCTACTACGTGAGCGCTACTACAGGATTAACGCCATCGTCGCTGGGATATAGCAGTGGCGTACAATGGCAGGTAGCAGGCGGCAACGGCATTCCGTCTATTAACTACACGCATTCAGGTTCATTCCCTGAGTACAGCGGCACACTTCCCTCTGAAATTGACAGGTCTAAAGACCTGGAAATAACACTGGGTTCTGATGTGACGGGTGCTGACTCTGTGTATGTTGTCATCATCACATCGGACAAGCAGATCATCAAAGCTTTTGACGGCAACCCTGCACCTGCTAAAGCTACAATCACTGCATCTGAGCTGGGTACCTTGTCTGCAGTATCCGACAATTCAGCTTACCTGGAGGTAGTACCATTTACTTACGCAATGCCTGTTATCAGCGGCAAGCAATTTGTCGCCATAAAAGAAACAGCTTCAGTAGCTACTGTCAACATAAAATAACATTATATACGGGCATAGATGCACTATCTGATTTTGTAGAAATACGGGTAGTGGATTTATCCGAAAAAAAGAGGGCTCCTTCCGGGGCCCTCTTCCTTATAGCTTAATAATGTCATCGGTTCTTCGGTCGTAGAAATGATATTCTGTGATGGGCGAATTATTATCCGTTACAATCTTGAGCTTAACACCGTATTTGCGCGACCACTTACTGCGAATGGAATTGAAGAAAATTCCTTTGGTAAGATATGCCGCCATTATTGGGTGTACATGCAGTGCCAATTGGCGATGCCCCTGGTTGATGAGGTAATTCAGGTCTTTTTCGATATCATCGGCCAGCAGTATAGACGGGCCTATTTTTCCTGTGCCTTTGCATGTAGGGCAAACTTCAGCTGTAGATATATTCAGCTCGGGCCTCAGGCGCTGGCGGGTTATCTGCATCAGCCCGAATTTGGATACCGGCAGTATAGTATGCCTTGCCCTGTCGCTACTCATGAACTGCTCCATAGCTTCATGAATCTGCTTTTTGTTATTAGGCAGTTTCATGTCTATAAAGTCGATGATGATAATACCTCCCAGGTCGCGCAGGCGCATCTGGCGGGCTATTTCTTCAGCAGCTTCCAGGTTTGTTACCAGGGCGTTTTGCTCCTGTCCCATTTCCGCACTGCGTGTGCCACTGTTTACATCTATTACATGCAGCGCTTCCGTATGTTCTATTATCAGGTAGGCACCGCTCGACAGGTTTACTGTTTTGCCGAATGATGCTTTCACCTGCTTGGTAACACCATATTGGTCGAATACATTAGTACCACCATTGTGATAGCTGACAATTTCTTCTTTTTCAGGCGCTATGCGTGCTATGTAATCTTTGGTTTCCGCATGCATCTTCTTATCATTCACCACTACTTTCTGAAAACTCTCATTAAGCAGGTCGCGCAGTATAGATGTGGTTTTGTCCTGCTCGCCCATGATGAGCTTGGGTGATTTAGCCCCCTTCAGGTTGTCCTGGATGCTCTGCCACATTTTGGTCAGTTCCATCACATCATTATGTAACTCAGCGGTGTTTTTCCCTTCCGCAGCGGTACGCACTATCACACCAAAGTTTTTTGGCTNNCAGGCGTTTGCGCTCGTCGGCTGAATGTATTTTGCGGGAGATGGCCACCACATCGTTAAAGGGTGTCATAACCACAAAACGCCCTGGCAGCGATATTTCGCAACTCAGGCGCGGGCCTTTATTAGATATGGGCTCTTTCAGTACCTGTACCAGTATTTCGGGTTTGTGGCTTACTACTTCCGTTATCTTACCGGTCTTTAGTATCTCGGCTTCGTTTTTGAACTTGCCAAAATCAGACCCCCAGTTTGTATTCCCTTCCAGCGACAGTTTCGAAAACTTCATCAGCGAACGGAAGTAAGGGCTCAGGTCGGTATAATGCAGGAAAGCGTCTTTTTCGTAGCCAACGTCCACGAAGGCGGCGTTGAGGCCGGGCATAAGCTTTTTCACTTTGCCCAGGTACAGGTCGCCCACGGCAAAGTTGTTTTGCCCCTTTTCAAAATGGAGCTCAACCAGCTTTTTATCTTCCAACAGGGCTATTTCAACGCCTTCTGCTGAAGAATTGATAATCAGTTCTTTGTTCATGTGTCCGTCGTTTATCCGGCCATACCAGCACAGTGCCTGTTTATAAGCAGGCACACCTTCACATAACTTCTTTGTACAGAGGGAACATTAATAACAAAACCCTACATCTGTTACTATATACCTTNNTTATTTCTTCTTCTTATGACGGTTCTTCCTAAGGCGCTTTTTACGCTTGTGCGTAGCTATTTTATGTCTTTTCCTTTTTTTACCGCAAGGCATAAGTTCAAATTTTTTAGTTACTTAAATGTTTTTATATACTCGTCAATCTCTTTGCTGAAGGACGGATTATTGATAATCCGCTTACACTCTTCCAGCAATTCAATAGCTTTTTGCTTGTTTCCTTTACTCTTATATACTTCTGCCAGAAAATAAAGGGCTTCTGTATTTTCAGGCTCTATACTCAATACCTTTTCAAATCGCTCCTGTGCCTTGTCCATTTGCCCCGAACGGATTGACAGTTGTCCCAACATCAGGTTGGCCTGTATGTGGTTGGGCTGCTCACGCGTTATGCCCAATAACAACTGTATTCCCTGCATCGGTTGGCTGGTGCCATCTATATAGGCGGCAGCCAGTGCCATTTTTACCGTATCATTATCCGGGTTCAGCTCTAGGCTTTGCTCGTAGGCCGCTATAGCCTGCTGAGCCGCCCAGGCCCTTACCGATGCCGATTCCGCACTGCGTAGCAGCTCTGAATTCAATCGGGCTGCAAAGTTGAGGCTTTTTTCTGAATTCTCCAACTTTGCTGCTTCCGTGAAATAATAAGCCGCCTGCGGCAATTGTTTATGCTGCTGCCATACCTGGGCCACCTCTGTATATATAGACGCTTTTTCTGATTTATTGCCGGTTGTGCCTGCTTTACTTAGCAAGGCTTCAATTTCTTCTGCAGCATGCTCGTGCAGGGCTGCCTTGCCGGCGCTGAGCATTGAGTCTACAGAAGCCGGGGCGATAGCCATGGGCTGTGCGCCATCATTATGTTCAGGAGCTTGCTGTTGCTGATTGTCGGTTTGTTTGGGAGGAACGGTGTTAACACCCCAATATAATGCAGCCGTAAGTACCACCGCTGCTATCAATGTTATATAATGACCTTTGCGCAAGAGAGATTAAGTTTTGCGCAAAGCTACGAAGAAGGCCTGATAATGGCTTTCACTATTCATCATCGTCATCGTGCTCCTTACTTTCGGACAGGTCATGCGTTGATGTCTTGACGGCCTGAACAAATTCCTTGGCAGGCTTGAAAGCCGGTATAAAATGCTCCGGTATTTCTACAGCGATGTTTTTCTTGATGTTCCGGCCAATTTTAGCTGCCCTCTTCTTGAGGATGAAACTACCGAAACCGCGAACGTAAACAGGTTCACCTTCTATCAGCGAAGTTTTTACTTCTTTGAAGAAAGCTTCGAGTGCAACAAGGATATCCACCTTTGGTATGCCTGTCTTTTCCGCAATACTGTTTACTACATCGGCTTTTCTCATAATGTCTTATTTAGAAAAGTGTAAAAAATTATTTAGCTATGGCGCACAATCAACGCCAATTTACAAAGTCTTTTTCTTAATTCTGTATATAAATATAATACAACTATCCATTTTTTTATATATAGTGTTGTATTATTCTAACATTAATTAACTGATTAATTACCAACAAACTAAACTGCAAAAGGTTAAAAAACCCTAATCAGTTATATATTATCAATAACTCCAAAGACCATCATATAAGCCCGATTGCATACTTGTAGCATATTTCAGGGCTTTTTGTGCCACCAATATATGATTAGCAGTGAATTATAATGCAGCGGGCGTACATTTGCATGGCTACAAAATTTTCAGGTTTTGCAGGAAGAAAAAAAGAGAAGGGCGGTTGCCCGATGGTTGCTGGCAGGAGTATTAATGATAGTAGTGCAAGTGCTGCTGGGAGGAGTGACCCGTCTTACAGGCTCAGGATTGTCCATAACAGAGTGGAAACCCATTATGGGCGCCCTGCCTCCCATGACCGAAGCGGACTGGATGGCTGCTTTTGACAAATACAAGCAGATTGCACAATTCAAATACCTGAATGCTCACTTTGAGCTGGATGATTTCAAGTTTATATTCTTTTGGGAATGGTTTCACAGGCTATGGGCCAGGATGCTGGGCTTAGTGTTTGCCATAGGTTTTATCTACTTCCTGGCAAGGGGTTATTTCAAAAAAGATATGATTATCCCGCTCATTATCCTGTTCATATTAGGAGCAGCGCAGGGGTTGGTGGGCTGGATAATGGTAGCCAGCGGGCTGAATGAAACGGACCTGTATGTAAACCATATAAAGCTGGCCATGCACTTTATTGCCGCGCTTATATTGCTTTGCTTTACACTGTGGTTTGCATTGAAGCTTTTAGTGCCAGAGGGGCAGATTGTGTACAATACCCGCTTCAGGAACTTCACCAATATCATCATCATAGTGCTGGGGGTACAACTGGTTTACGGGGCATTTATGGCCGGGTTGAAGGCTGCTATGAGTGCGCCCACGTGGCCGGACATTAACAGTATGTACCTGCCGGACACACTATGGGCGGAGAGTTGGATTAACCACCCGATTAATATCCACTTTGTACACAGGCAGCTGGCCTACCTGTTATTTACACTCATCATGTTCTGGTTTGGCGCAGCCACTTCAGCAGCTATTAAAGCGAAGTCAGGCTATATGAAACAGCTACGCTGGTGGCCGTTTGTGCTGGTATGGGTACAGGTGATACTGGGCATTGTAACAGTCATCAGCGCACCCCAAATAAGCTTTGGCAAGTTCGGCACTTTTGAAATCATGGCTGAACTACACCAGTTGTTTGCTATGTTCCTGCTAATGGCACTAATAGTGGCCAGGTATATGGTACGTACTGCAAAACAATAAAAAACTAATTAGCCACTAGTCTTTCTTCTGTTCTTTAGCCCAGGAATCCTTTAAGGTAACTGTACGGTTGAACACGGGTTTTCCCGGTGTACTGTCCTTACTATCAACTGCAAAATATCCTTTGCGCAGGAACTGGAACTGTTGTCCCGCCTGTGCATCTGCCAATGCGGGTTCTATATATACCGCAGGCAATACCTCAAGAGAGTGTTCGTTGATATAACTCTTGAAATCGCCTTCTTCGGTAGCGGGATTCTCTACTTTAAAGAGGCGGTCGTACAGGCGCACTTCGGCGGTGCGTGCGGTGGCGGCATTTACCCAGTGTATGGTGCCTTTCACTTTCAGCCCGCTGGTGTCGTGCCCGCTTTTGCTCTCGGGTATATATCTTGCTTGTATCTCGGTTACGTTGCCGCTATCGTCTTTGCTGAAACCTGTACACTCAATAATATACGCACCCTTGAGGCGGACGGTGAGTCCCGGCCCCAGTCGGAAGAATTTTTTAGGAGGTTCTTCCATAAAGTCTTCGCGCTCTATCCATACTTCCCTGCTGAAAGGCACTTTGCGCGTGCCGCCATTTTCATCTTCAGGGTTGTTTTCCATGTCCAGCTCTTCAGTCTGCCCTTCGGGATAATTGGTTATCACCAGCTTTACCGGGTCCAGGACGGCCATCATGCGCAGGGCTGTTTTGTTCAGTTGCTCACGCACATGAAACTCCAGCACACCCAGATCAACGACATTCTCGCGCTTGGCTATACCTACGGTGTCGCAAAAGTTGACGATAGCTTGTGCGGGGTAACCACGCCTGCGCATACCACTGATGGTAGGCATACGGGGGTCGTCCCAACCGAATACGTGTTTTTCATTCACCAGTTGCAGCAGCTTGCGCTTGCTCATGACTGTATAGCTAAGGTTGCGGCGGGCAAATTCGTATTGTTTGGATGGGTATATGCCCAGCTTGTCTATAAACCAATCGTACAAAGGACGGTGGTGTATGAACTCGAGGGTACAGATAGAGTGTGTAATATTTTCAATGCTATCACTCTGCCCGTGCGCAAAGTCGTACATGGGGTATATGCACCATTTGTCGCCCGTGCGGTGGTGGTGCGCATGTTTGATGCGGTACATGAGCGGGTCGCGCAGCAGCAGGTTGGGGTGTGCCATGTCTATTTTGGCACGCAGCACTTTTTCACCGTCTTTGTATTTGCCCTCTTTCATTTCGGCAAACAGTTGCAGGTTCTCTTCTATGCTGCGGTCGCGGTAGGGGCTGTTTTTGCCCGGCTCGGTAGTATTGCCCTTGGTGGCGGCTATCTCTTCGGCGGTGCTGTCGTCTACATATGCCAGGCCTTTTTTGATGAGGTCAACGGCGAAGTTGTAGAGCGTGTCGAAGTAGTCGCTGGCATAATATTCACCGTCCCAGTTGGTACCTATGGCGTCCAGAAGCCATTTAATATCGTACTTAATGCTGTCTACGTATTCGGTGTCTTCGGTTACAGGNNGATGCCCAGCCAACGCGCATCGTCCATGATGGCATCCACGAATTCGGTTTCTTCCTTGGTGGGGTTGGTATCGTCGAAGCGCAGGTTGCACTTGCCGCCGTATTTTTTGGCCAGGCCAAAGTTGAGGCAGATGGATGAGGCGTGCCCTATATGCAGGTAGCCGTTTGGCTCCGGCGGAAAACGGGTATGTATATGTGGGTACCTGCCCTCGGCCAGGTGTTGCTCTATTATCTCTTCCAGGAAGTTGAGTGACTTTTCTTCGCTCATATATTTAGTATGTGCTAATGCAGCAGGCTGCAAAGGTAAGGTTTGCCTGCTTATTAGAAGAGTGATTACATAAAAAGGGGGCGTGTATTAGACGCCCCCTTTTATTAAAGAAAATGCTTTTTTTACAACTTCGTAAACCTGGATGCGGCTATGCTTTTGCCTGAAACATCCAATATCTCAAGCAGGTACATATCCGCCGGAAGTTTCGCAACGTCAACTTTTGTTTCTGAAGCGTCAAGCTTACCAATTACCAATGTCCTTCCTGTTTTATCAACAATTTTGTACTTCAGCCTGCTGCTATGCTGCGTATAGGTTGTCTTGATGAACAGTACATCCTCAACGGGATTGGGGAATACTACAATTTCCTCATTATTAACCATACCATTTACAGATGCGGGGGGAGTAACGTACAGAACTGCGAAATTGCTGGTATCGCCCGGCCCATTGCAAGAGCTGGATGTACGTACTTCGCAACGGAACTGGAATCCGTCCTGGATACGTGATACGCCAAATACCCTCAGCCTGTTGGTTTTTACCCCGCTGTATATGCCGCCGTCATTAATAAATGAGAAAGAGTCGTTGGCAGCCGCTGCCTGCCAACGATATTTTGCACCGGCAGCCGTAGCCTGCACTTCAAACAATACATCTTTGCCCTGGTCGGTAGTTACATCTACCGGGTGTATAGATACCTTGGGTATGGTTAACACCGTAAGCCTTGTTTCGTTTGAAGTAAACGTATCGCATATACCATCTACAATGCATCTGTACTTAATACCGTCAAGCGTATCGCCTACACCGGCAATGCGCAGTATATTGCCCATGGGTTGGTAAGGCGGAATGCCCACTATGTCTTCATACAACCCCGATACTGCGTTGTATACTTGCCACCTGTAGTTGGTAGTAGCGCCTTGTGCTTTTATCTGGATATCCTTTGTCGCGTCAATACAAGTTGTATCATTTGCTTTGAGAGGATCGGCTTTTACTAAACCATACACGTTTAGTTCTACCGTATCGCTGGTGTCTGCACAAGCTGTTGAAGTGCCTTTGCTGACAAGGCAACGGAAATTATAATTGTCATATGTTGCCGGGGTATTACTAATTGTCAGGGTATTGGTAGTGGCACCTGAATAGTTGATACCATTTGTGACATCGAAAAAGCCGGTACCCTCGTCGACCTGCCATTGATATGCAGTAACATCAGTAGCGCTGATGCTGAATTGCGCCTGGTTATTTTCACATATAGTTATTGGAGCGGGCTGGTTGTCAATTTTAGTGGAGCATGTAATACCGTATACCTGGATTTCCCTATGATTGGGGTTGCTGTTGCCTGCTACATTGTTAAAACGCAGTTTGGTAGTGGTTACAGGTGTAAATGTTATTGAGTCGTCGCACGAGCTACCGGAATAGTTGGTTGCCGTTGTGTAGCCGGTGCCATTCCAATATTCAATAACGCAAGTGGTCATGGGTCTGTTGTCTTTTCTGAAAACAACCTTATTTATAATCTGTGGGGATGTCCAGGTGTACTCTATCCAGCCATTTGTACTTACCCAACCCCATGGCAGTGAGCCGCATGTATTGTAAGTATTATCGTTGTAGTTGGCGGCGCTATAGGTCGTAGCTCCTCCTCCTGAATGTGCAGCCAGGGCTGTCAATGCAAGATTCTGTGATGAAGCTTTATCAGAAAAGAACACCGTTAGTATAATTAATAGTGATGTAATATATACTTTCATATCGTTTAGGTTTTTAATTTATCAGCACACAAACAAATATAAGAATTAATTTCTTTTTAATCTCTAATGTTATTTTAATGTCAATCAATTAATGGTAATGATATTGATTTTTTTAACAAGCTCGCGTCGGGCAATGCACGAAGAAGAAGTATATTTACTCCTCGAAAATTGAACTTTAATACCGTATGAAAAAACTCTTGTTGCTGCTGGGCTTCGTTATAACTACCCAAAATGTATTTGCCCAGATAGAGGATATGGAAGCCGCCAAAAAATCTGCATTCCTGGCAGCTAAAACGATGGATGAAGCGCTGATTAACAAGCACTATGATGACTACGTGGTGTACAACCACCCCAAAGTACTGGAGCAGGTGAAAGGTGGCAGGGTAGGCATGGCTATACAGGTAGCAGAGCAAATCAAGAACATAGAAGAGTCGGGGAATATAATAACCGCGGTATGGCCGAAGATGCCTGAAAATATGCTGGACACTGCAGGCGAATGGCAAACTACAATGCAGCAGTTTATGGAGTTCAGGCTGCCGGAGGGTAAAATAAAATCAGAAACAACCATTATCGGCATGTCGCCCGACAAAGGGAAAACATGGTATTTTATGGATGTGGCGGGCCGTACACTGAATGACATCCGGCAGTTGTTTCCTAACCTGAGCACAAAGCTGGTGATACCACCCGCTAAAGAAGCAGAATTTACAGCGGATAAATAATCAGGCCAGTTCTTTATACACATCCATCACAGCTGCCGCACAATGCTCTGATGTGAAGTGTGATGCATGTACAATGCCTCGCTCTGTCATGCCTTTTCTCAGTTCACTGTTTTCAGCAACCTCCAGTATAGCTTCTGCCATATCACCTACATCATATGGGTCAATGTAGCGGGCGGCATCGCCACCTGTTTCGGGCATGCAGGATACATTGGAAGTGATGACGGGCAGCCTGCTCCAGAGCGACTCCAGCACGGGTATGCCGAAGCCCTCGAAAACGGAGGGGTACAACATGAGGTTGGCAGCACGGTATATAGCCGGCATATCTGCACCATCCACACCGCCCGGCCTTTCGCTCAGCCACAGTACTTTATCATTTAAGCCATTCGCACTGATATATTCTTTCACTTTGCGCATATAATCGCTACCAGTGCCTATGACTGCCAGCGGTATATCCAGCTTGTCTTTCAGTGCGTTCATTGCTTTGCAAACCGTGAGTAGATTCTTTCGTTCGATAACACTTCCCACACTCAACAGGTATTGCTGCGGCAGGTTATATTTAGCACGCACAGCCTGCAATTCTTCGTCGCTGACAGGCTGGCCAAAGGCGGGGTTGCAGCTCTGGTAGCATACCCTGATTTTCTTTTCAGGAACTCCGTAATACTGCTGCAGGTCGAGCGCAGTCTGTTTGCTGATAGCGATAACCCTGTCGGCATGAAGGGCGGCATAGCGGAATTTTTTGCGGTATATAGCTACGTCCATTGCCTTGTATTGCTGGGGGTAGCGTTCAAATATCAGGTCGTGCATAGAGACGACTGTGCTGATGCCCATACCGGGCAGGCCGACGGGTATCTCGTGGCTGAGTCCGTGAAAGATGTCTATGTTGAGACGGCGAAGGTCGTGCCGCATGCCACCACTGCGCCATAGCGCCGGAAAGGCTTTGTAAAAGCCGCGCGGCAATTCGGTATGNNAGGTTGCGGCTATACTGGCCCAGGCCGGTGTTATTCAGGAATGCCCTTTTGGCGTCGAAAGCTATGCGCATGGTGTAAAGATAATTTGTTAACAGGTTAATGGGGCAATAAGGTAATAAGTTGATGAGGTAGTTGACTTTGTGAGTCGTGAACAGCTTGAAATTGTTAACCTTGTACATCGGCGGCTTAACTTTTGTGAATATCGCACCTTTGCAAGTATTTGATTTTAAACGCTTTACAACAGGATTGTTAACTTTTGTTAACCGTAACAGTGTTTTAGCGGGAAAACATATTAAAGCAAAACGCCCGGCTATGTGCCGGGCGTTCGTATGATGTTTTAGCCTTGTTGGGTAAATAGAGTTGGGCGGACGTTTCATTTCATCTTGTTTATTACAACCCCGCACTTGCGGAACTTTCGTAATTTTATTCAAAATTACTACAGCAAATATACGTCATTTGTTTGATAATATCAAAAATACAGATTAGGCTTCATCTTGCACTTCAGGAGATCATCATGACCGTTTTCCCCCGACCCCCTGAAGGGGAGCACCCACTGCGCAAAGCCAACCACCTCAGATTGCTTCGTGCCTCGCAATGACCGGAGGAGGGGGATGTTTTTCTACTCCTTCACTACGCGGCCGACAACTATGTCGTTTACTTACCCTAATACAAAAATCAAGGCCGTCATGTCGAAGGAATGGAGTGACTGAGACATCTCCTGATGATTAGTAATGTGGCTACACCGCAGCACTTCAGGGGATCATCACGTCCCCCTCATGCCTTCGGGGTCCTCATGATGACGCCCTGAATTTTTTATTCTTTCACTAACCTGCTTATATAACTATCATTTACTTTAATGATATATACCCCGCCAGCAAGCCCGCTCATGTCTATTTGCATGGTAACGCTGTCGTTATACCTGGTAAATAACTTTTGACCCAGGAGATTTAATATTTCCACTTTTTCAATTCTTTCGGTTGAGCTTATTGTGACCCTACCATTCACCGGGTTTGGATATATCTTAATATTCTTGTTGTTAACGATATCACCCACACCCGTAAATGCCGTAGTAATGCAATTACTCAAAGCAGTATCGGGCACGGCACATTCGTAGCTGCTCTTCAGCACTACGCATATATCCTCGTTAGCATTCAGTGCGTTGACCACTACGCCCCATGTTGCTCCTGTTGCGCCCGTTATATCCTGCCCGTTACGCTTCCACTGGTATTCGGGCGCTGTTCCTCCATGCGTAGGTGTAGCGGTAAAAGTCACCGTCAGCCCGCCGTTCCAAGGTGGCATGTTGTCGGCCGTCATGGTGACTGTGGGGGGGAGG